>WFNR01000001.1 GCA_015488485.1 Cyclobacteriaceae bacterium
GATTACTTAAGGTACTGGCTTCGCCCAACGTACCGCCCAATATGATACCGGCCACCCCGGCATCCAACTGCGCAGCAATATTTGCAGCAAAAGCCGCCAGATCCAACTTGTCATCTGCTGTAAACTTGGTGGTAACTGCCGGAAAAACCCCCTGCCAATTCATACTCGTTACTTTACAGGGCAAAAGTATTAACTGTAATTAGCATGTTGTTGCTAACACTTATCCACTGTTTATACTTTTTTAACATATTTTTGAAAGAAGATAGTTTAATTTTGTTATTTTAGTACCTATGAAGCCACTGCCTTTTAAAATACCCTACGGAGCCGACAGCTCTATTGTTGTAGAGCATGCCCGGATGCCGCATTTCTACGGTTCATATCATACCCATGAGGAGTTACAACTCATGTTGATACTGCGAGGAAAAGGCACAGCCTATATCGGTGATAAAATCCTCCCTTTTACCCATGGTGATATTTTCCTCCTCGGGCAGGATCTGCCGCATGTTTTCAAAGACGATGCGACTACCCGCCCGGGTATCGAATACATTGCCGTCTTCTTCTTGGCCGACTTCATGGGCGAAGGCTTTCTGGAACTGCCGGAAAGCCAGAAAGTAGCAGCGATTATGCACGACTGCAAGCTGGGTATCAAAGTGACCGACCATCAAGCAGCCAAGCCCATTGTAAGAGCCATAAAACGACTCATCAGGCTAGAAGGCTTACAAAGACTACTGACACTGGTGCAGATATTGCAATGCCTGGCCGTGCTTGAAGAAAAAGAAACGCTCACCAGCCCGGGCTATTACAAACCCAGGCGGATGGAAGACGGCAAAAAAATCAATGATGTTTTCAACTTCCTGATGAACAACTACCACCGCGAAATCAAGCTCAATGAAGTAGCTGAAGTAGCCAATATGAGCCCTACGGCTTTTTGCCGCTATTTCAAGCAACATACGCGCAAAACCTACTCACGTTTTTTGAATGAAATAAGAATAGGCAAGGCCTGCAAGATGCTGAGTGAGAGCGATATACCTATCGGCACCATATGCTACCGGAGTGGCTTCAGCAACCTGTCGAACTTCAACCGTCAATTCAAGAAGATTACCGGTTATACCCCTTCGCGTTACCAAAAACTACACAAATGAAGCACCTGTTATGGCCCGGCTGGCTGCTGCTACCCTGTTGGCTATGCGCGCAGCCGGTTGTCACCCCACAAGCGAGCGGCACCACAGCCAGCCTGCGCGGCCTGTCGGCCGTTAACGACCGCATAGCCTGGAGCAGCGGCTCGGGTGGCACGGTACTACGTACCCTCGATGGCGGCCTTCACTGGCAGGACGTGTCGCCTGCCGGGGCCGATACGCTCGATTTCCGGGATGTACAGGCTTTCTCGGCCGATGAGGCGCTCATCATGCATGCCGGCTTCCCAGGCCTTATCCTTCGTACCCACGATGGCGGCCGCCACTGGCAGCCGGTTTATCTCGACCCGCGCCCGGGTATCTTTCTTGATGCCCTGGCCTTTTGGGACGAGCGCCACGGCCTGGCCTTTGGCGATGCCCTGGATGGCCGCATAGTGGTTATCACCACCACTGACGGAGGCCGTAGCTGGCAACGCCAGCGCGGCCCGGCCGCCTTAACGCAAGAGGGCGGCTATGCGGCCAGCGGCACCTGCGTGGCCACCTGGGGCGACAGCCTGGCGTGGATAGCCCTGGGCACCCCGGCCGCCCGCGTACTCTGCACCTCCAACCGCAGCCAACACTGGCAGGGCGGCCCCACCCCTATGCAGCAGAACGAAGCGGGCTGTGGTATTTTCTCGCTGGCTTTTTCCACAGCGCAGTACGGCATAGCCGTAGGCGGCTGCTACACCCACCCCGAGGCCACGACAAAAAACCTGGCTATCACCCGCGATGGCGGCCGCACCTGGCAGTTGGTAGCAAAGCAAGTGCCGCGTGGTTACCGCTCGGCCGTGGCCTGGCTGCCGGGTACCACCACCTGGCTCTGCACCGGCCCCAGCGGCACCGACATATCTTACGACAATGGCCTAAGCTGGCAAGCACTCGATAGTATAGGCTACCATGCTCTGGCGCTGCCCACTAAGGCGGGCGGCTGGCTGTGCGGCCCCCGCGGCCGCCTGGCACGGGTGGACTTTAAGGAGTAACCCTGAGAATTCATCAGTATTTTTGGCTTACTCACTAAGGCATCCCGAAATAGATAATGTAGAAATTTTTCCCATATTCTGTCATGAACTAACTTGAGCAAAGTAACCCGACCGGCAAGATGAATAAACGGCAACCGTATACACCTATCCCATTGGTTATTGGTTGATAAAAAAGTAAATTTGGTGAGTATAGCAAGTTGGGGAGAATGCTAAAAGAGATACTTTAGAAAATACATTATCTATATCAATGAAGAAAACAATTTTTATCGATACAGAAGTAGATGTTATAAGCAAAAAAATCATTGATATTGGCGGAATTACTACTGATAATGTACAGTTTCATTCAACCTCTATTTCTAAATTTCTTGATTTAATAAATCGTTATGAGTATGTATGTGGGCATAATATCATTAATCACGATTTACATTATATTGAAAAATTCTCACAAATAAATATATCAGGCCTAAGAGCTATTGATACACTCTATTTGTCCCCTTTACTTTTTCCTGCGAAACCTTATCACAGACTGCTAAAAGACGATAAATTACAAACAGAAGAGTTAAATAACCCATTAAATGATGCCTTAAAAGCAAAAGAACTATTTTATGATGAAATAATAGCATTTCAAGAAATAAACAATGACTTAAAACAAATTTATTACACTTTATTAAGTGACATTAAGGAATTTAAATGGTTCTTTCATTTTGTCGATTATATACCATTTAATGTTGATACTGATAGCCTAATAAAAAGAAAATTCCGTGATAAAATTTGCCAAAATGCGGATATAAAATATTTAATTCAGGAAGCCCCTGTGGAATTAGCTTATTGTTTGGCTTTAATCAATACAAATAGCAGATACTCAATTACTCCACCATGGGTAATAAAAAATTATCCGGATGTTGAAAGAGTAATGTATTTGTTAAGAAACAATCCTTGCCTGAAAGGTTGTTCGTATTGCAATAAATCACTTGATGCTAAACTTGGGTTAAAAAAGTATTTCGGTTTTGATTCATTCAGAACTTTTGAAGGTAAAGCGTTACAGGAAGAAGCTGTCAAAGCTGCCATCAATAACAAATCCATTTTGGTAATATTTCCCACCGGAGGAGGTAAATCATTAACATTTCAAGTTCCCGCTCTGATGAGTGGTGAAAATGTGAAGGGCTTGACTGTTGTAATTTCACCACTTCAATCTTTAATGAAAGACCAGGTTGATAATCTGGAAAAATCAAACATTACGGAGGCTGTAACTATTAATGGTTTGTTAGATCCCATTGAGCGGGCTAAATCATTTGAACGAGTGGAAAACGGTTCTGCTTCCCTGCTATATATTTCACCGGAATCTTTGAGGTCAAAATCAATTGAACGCCTATTGCTTGGGCGAAATGTAGTTCGATTTGTAATTGATGAAGCCCACTGTTTTTCTTCATGGGGGCATGACTTTCGGATTGACTACCTCTATATTGGCGATTTTATTAAATCATTACAAGAAAAGAAAAATCTAGAAGAAGGAATCCCCATTTCATGTTTTACAGCAACTGCAAAACAAAATGTAATTCAGGATATAAAAGACTATTTTCAGGAAAAGCTATCGTTAGAATTAGAAATATTTAGTTCAATAGTATCACGTCCCAATCTTACGTACAAAGTAATTCCAAAAGAAAACGAAGAAGAAAAATACAATACATTGCGAAATCTGATTGATGGCAAAAAATGTCCAACAATTGTGTATGTTTCACGCACCCGAAAGGCTTATCGAATAGCAGAAAGACTAACAATTGACGGATACCGGGCAAAGCCTTATCATGGAAAAATGGATAAACAGGAAAAAATTGAAAATCAAGATGCATTTATTAGAGACGAAGTAGACATAATGGTTGCAACATCAGCTTTTGGGATGGGCGTTGATAAAAAAGACGTGGGAATGGTAATTCATTATGAATTGTCTGATTCACTTGAAAACTATGTTCAAGAAGCAGGTAGAGCAGGAAGAGACGAAAAAATAAATGCGGACTGTTATGTTCTATTTAATGAAGAGGATTTGAGCAAACACTTTATTTTGCTTAATCAAACTAAGTTAAACATTAAAGAGATTCAACAAATTTGGAAAGCAATAAAAGACATCACCCGTTTTAGGTCAAAAGTATCTAATTCGGCTTTGGAGATTGCACGAAAAGCAGGCTGGGATGATAACGTAGTTGAGATTGAAACAAGGGTAACTACTGCAATAGCAGCACTGGAAGAGGCAGGATACCTGAAGCGGGGTCAAAATATGCCCAGGATTTTTGCCAATAGTATCCTGTCTAAAAATGCTCAGGAGGCCATTGATAAAATAAATTCATCGGAAAAATTCAATGAGAGACAAAAGCAGCATGCAGTTAGAATAATCAAGAAATTATTTTCCAGTAAGAATAGAAAAAAAGCTACAGATGAGGTTGCTGAGTCTAGAATAGACTATATCTCCGATCACTTAGGCATTGTAAAAGAAGAAGTTATCAATGTAATTAATTTGTTGCGTGAGGAAAAAATACTTGCTGACACAAAAGACTTAACAGCTTTTATTAAACGAGGGGAAAACAAAAATCGTTCATTGCGAATTTTTAACACAATAAGCAAAATTGAAAATTTTCTAGTTACGCAGTTTACTCAACAAGAAAAAACGTTTCATATAAAAGAACTAAACGAGCTAATTGAAGAAACATGCTGCAAAGATGTATCACCAAATAAGATTAAAACGATAATCAATTTTTGGGCTATCAAAAACTGGATTAAAAGAAAGCAACACGATTTTTCTAAAAATCACTTAACCATTGTATCAAACTATTCCAAATCGGAACTAAAAGAAAAACTGAAAAGAAGACATGAATTAGCTCGTTTTATAGTTGATTTTCTATATTCAAGAAGTAATAAAAATTTGGCTGACCAGGACAAGGATAAAGAACTGGTTTTAGTTGAATTCTCTGTTCATGAATTAAAACAAGAACACGATATTCAAAACAAACTGTTTAAGCAGCAAATTACTATTGCGGATGTAGAAGATGCATTATTTTATTTATCAAGAATTGAAGCTATAAAAATTGAAGGAGGATTTCTTGTTGTTTATAATAAACTTAGTATTGAAAGACTCGAACAGGATAATAAAAAAAGGTATAAAACGGACGATTACAAGAGGCTAAAACAATTCTACGAAAACAAAGTTCAGCAAATTCATATTGTTGGTGAATATGCTAAAAAGATGATAAAAGATTATAAAGAAGCCCTTCAATTTGTTGATGATTATTTTCAGTTAAACTACCGGTCATTTCTGAATAAATATTTCAAAGGAAGTCGACAAAATGAGATAAAAAGAAATATTACACCCGCCAAATTTAGGCAGTTGTTTGGAGAACTATCACCCGCACAACTGGGTATTATAAAAGATGATACTTCTCCGTATATTGTTGTTGCAGCCGGACCAGGAAGTGGTAAGACTAGAATCCTGGTACATAAACTTGCTTCCTTATTACTTATGGAAGATGTTAAGCACGAACAATTGCTAATGGTAACTTTTTCAAGAGCAGCAGCAACAGAATTTAAAAAGCGGTTGTTTGAGTTAATAGGCAATGCGGCTGCTTTTATTGAAATAAAAACCTTTCATGCTTATTGTTTCGATTTGCTTGGAAAAGTAGGATCAATTGAAAAGTCACAAACTATTATAAGTAAAGCTATTGAAAAAATCAGAAATAACGATATTGAACCTAACAGGATAACAAAAGCAGTATTGGTAATTGATGAAGCTCAGGATATGGACAAATATGAATTTGAGCTCATAAAAACATTAATGGAATTTAATGAAGAGATGAGAGTCATAGCTGTTGGTGACGATGATCAAAATATTTATGAATTCCGCGGAGCTAGTTCACAATATTTAGAACGATTTATTTCAAAACAAAATGCCAAAAAAATTGAATTAATTGAAAATTACCGTAGCAAGTCAAATATTGTTGAATTTACAAACCAGTTTGTTAAAAAGATAAAACACCGACTTAAAGATACGCCTATTGTTCCACAAACAAATGAAATAGGTCAAGTAAATATAACTAAATATTCTAACCCTAACCTTATTGAGCCTGTTGTTAAAAGTGTTTTATCATCAGAGTTAAAGGGCACAACATGTGTTTTAACTCATACAAATTATGAAGCATTGCAAGTAACGGGTTTATTGTTACACAACGGTTTCTCTGCAAGATTAATTCAAACCAACGATAATTTTAATTTATATAATTTAGCAGAAATTCGCTTTTTTATTCAACAACTTAATTTCTCTGATGATAAATACATTATTAGCGATGATAATTGGAAAGCAGCCAAACGAAAACTATGGGATAAATATCGAGATAGTTTAAGAATTAATATTTGTATCAATTTAATTAAAGATTTTGAGCTTAGCAATCCTAAAAAGAGGTATCGATCCGATTTTGAGGTTTTTGTAAGAGAATCTAAACTTGAAGATTTCTCAGATACTAAAGGAGAAACAATTTTTGTTTCAACCATTCATAAATCCAAAGGGAAGGAGTTTGACAATGTATTTTTATTGCTTAACGGAATAAATCCTGATACGGATGCCAAGAAACGTGAATTATATGTTGCCATGACAAGAGCAAAACAAAAACTTTCTATTCATGTAAAAGGAGACTTTCTTGATGATATTACATGTCAAAATTTAGATAGGAAGATTGACTATTCTCAATATGAAAAACCTGAAATATTAATTGAACATCTGACACACAAAGATATTTGGCTAGATTATTTTATTCAAAAACAAAAATTAATTTCTAATCTCAAAAGCGGAGATAAATTAACCGTAGATAATGAAGGTTGTGCTGACAAATATGGAAATTCGATTTTGAAATTTTCAAACTCATATAAAGAAAAAATATTATCCCATGAAAAGAATGGCTATAAATTGTCAGAATCCAAAGTAAACTATATTGTATATTGGCAAAAAGAAGAGTTTAATAAAGAAATAATGCTGGTATTACCTGAAATAAAGTACATAAAGCACGATGCCCCATAAAAAAAATATAGTGATTTTGGTATCAAATCGTATCAAAAACTTTTGCAAATTTCTCACAATTCTGTCTCACCTCCACCCCTATCGGCAGGCTGCCCCCCACCAGCCTATTCCACCTCCGCGGCCTTATGCGGATGCGCATAGAGCTCCTTGGCCTCCTTCTCTGAGCCCAGCAGAATGGATATCCACCTGGTTTTGGGGTTTTGCTCAAGCAGTATCTTGAAGACCATAGTAAGCGGCACGGACAAAAACATACCTACCGTGCCCAGTACAAAGCCCCAGAAAATCAGCGACAGAAAGACGATCAGCGTGGAAAGGCCCATATTCTTGCCCATCATGCGCGGCTCTATGATATTGCCGACCACCATATTTACCACCACATAGCCCAGCGTAGCCCAGCCGGCTCCGGCCGGCCCGGCCTGTACCAGGGCAAACAACACAGCCGGCACCCCGGCTATAATACTACCAATATTGGGGATGTAATTGAGCAAAAAGGCCACCATGCCCCACAGCAAGGCGTAGTCAATGTCGAAAATCAGCAGCCACAGCCAGATCAGCACCCCGGTAATCAGGCTGATGATTGTTTTCAGGCCCAGGTAGCCGCGGATGCTCTCCCCTATGGTGGTCATTACCCGCAGGTTGTTGGTATGGTAATAACGGGCTATCACCTTGGCTTTTAAACGCAGCGAAGCACGCTCCAGCAACAGGAACATCACAATAAAAAAAATCAGGAAGGCATTGCTCATTATCCCGCCCAGCTCCGAAAGAATTGAGGCCGTGTAGTTCATGATCTTACCGGGGTCAATCTTTTGTTCCCACGACCGGTTATCAACATGTATGCCGAGACGCGCCAGCGAATCGAGTGTGTTGTTCATAATCTCACGCAACTTGGCGCCATACAGCGGGGCATCATTGGCAAAGCTGTTGAACGATTGCCCCAGAATAGCCCCCAGGCCAAAAAACAACACCATTATGCCGGTGAGTACAATTACCACCGCCAGGGTGTGGTTTACCTTACGCTTGTAGAGCCACAAAACGGGCTGCACGCATATAATACCGATAAACAAAGCCAGCAAAGTGGTGGTGATAATGCCCTGGGCGGCCATTACTCCGGCAATCACAATTACAAAGGCAGCCAGATTAACTAGCGTAGAACCGCTTCTTCCTTTTTTCTTTTTCGCCAACTTAAAATGCTGTTTGCGGTAAAGGTATAAAATTTTGCCCAAAGGATTGGCCCGCAATACGGGGCTGTTTTAGCGCTACACTAAAAGAAATTAACTAACTTAGGACGCTGAATTCATCCGCTTTGAAACTTTACATCAAAAATATGGTCTGCGACCGCTGTAAAATGGCGGTAGAGCAAGAGTTGAACAGGCTCGGCCTGCAACCCCTGCGGGTAGATCTGGGCGAAGTGGACCTGGGCAAGCAGGCACCCGAACAGGAAACCCTCAACACCCTGGGTGAACGCCTGCAAGCTCTTGGCTTTGAGCTGATAGACGACAAAAAGAGTCAGTTGATCGAGCGCATCAAAACCATTATCATCGAGCAGATTCACTATAGCCGTGAACCCAGCAAACTCAAATTATCAATCTTCCTGGCCGAAGAACTGGGCTACGACTACAACTACCTAAGCAACCTGTTTTCTTCGATCGAAGGCATCACTATCGAGCAGTATTACATTCAGCAAAAAATCGAAAAAGTAAAAGAGCTGCTGGTCTATGATGAACTGTCGCTCAGCGAAATCGCCTGGCAACTGGGCTATAGCAGTGCGGCCTATCTGAGCAACCAGTTCAAGAAAGTAACCGGCCTGTCGCCCAGCCATTTTCGCCAGCTCAAGGATGCCAAGCAGCGCAAGTCGCTGGATAAACTGTAAATTTTATAATTATCAGCCAAAATGCTGTAACGGTTACCAACCGCACTGCCGTTATCTTTGTTTGTAAATAAAAAACAAAAGGCGATGGCAACAGTAAAAAAGACTTATCCGGTACTGGGCATGACCTGCGCCTCCTGTGCCGCCAGCGTTGAGAGTATGCTCAACAGTCAGCCGGGCGTGGCTTCGGCCGAAGTCAATTATGCCAATGCCTCCGTATTGGTTGACTTCGATCCTGCCGTAATTACCCCCGAGGTACTGCGCAGCACCGTACAGCAGATAGGCTATGACCTGGTAGTAGATGAGGAAGAAAACAATGCCGACAAAATTGCCGAGCGCCAGCACCAGGCTTACCTTACCCTGAAAAGGCAAACCTTCGGGGCTGCCCTGCTGACTATACCTGTGGTACTGATAGCCATGCTCTGGCCTACCCTGCCTTATGCACCCTACCTCGAGCTGGTACTTACCCTGCCGGTGGTCTTTTGGTTTGGCAGGCGCTTTTTCAGCACCGCCTTTAAGCAGTTGCGCCACGGCAAGGCCAATATGGATACCCTGGTAGCACTGAGCACCGGAGTAGCCTTTTTCTTCTCGGCCTTCAACACTTTCTATCCGCAGTTCTGGTTGGCACGTGGTCTGCAGGCACACGTCTATTTCGAGGCGGCTGCCGCCATCATCACCTTCATTCTGCTGGGCAAGCTGCTCGAAGAAAAAGCCAAGTCCAACACCTCCTCGGCCATTAAAAAGCTCATCGGCCTGCAACCCAAAACGGTGATCCGCATCAACCCCGATGGCAGCGAGCAGGAGATACCCGTAAGCCTGGTACAGCCGGGCGACCAACTGGTAGTCAAGCCCGGTGACAAGGTGCCGGTTGACGGCACCGTAGTGCAAGGCCATTCCTATGTAGAAGAAAGCACCATTACCGGAGAACCCTTGCCGGCCGAGAAAACAACCGGCAGTACGGTATATGCCGGCACCCTCAACCAGCAGGGCACTTTTGTCCTGCAAGCAGAAAAGGTAGGTGGCGACACCCTGCTGGCGCAAATCATCAAAACGGTGCGCGAGGCGCAGGGTAGCAAAGCCCCGGTGCAGTCGCTGGTGGACAAGGTGGCGGCCGTATTTGTGCCGACCGTCATTGGCATTGCCTTGCTCACCTTTGTGGTCTGGCTGCTGGTGGGAGGCGAACAAGCCTTTACCCATGCCCTGCTCACGGCCATTACCGTGCTGGTGATTGCCTGCCCCTGTGCCCTCGGCCTCGCCACCCCTACCGCCATCATGGTGGGCATTGGCAAAGGAGCCGAAAACCACATCCTGATCAAAGATGCCGAGAGCCTGGAAAAACTACGCGACATAGACGCCATCATTCTCGACAAAACCGGCACCCTGACCGAGGGCAAGCCGCAGGTTACCGACATCATCTGGCAACCGCAGGTTGACAAAGCACAAGCCGCCCGTATTCTGGTGGCTATCGAAAAACGCTCCGAGCACCCGCTGGCAGCAGCGGTTACAGCATATCTGGAGTCTGACAATAACCTGCCTAACCTGGAAAACTTCAGTAACCTGGCCGGGCGCGGCATCAAGGCCGAGGTCAACGGCCAGCGCTACCTGGTAGGCAACCAAAGACTGCTGGAGGAGGAGCACGTTACCCTGAGTGCAGAAGTGCTGCAGACCAGCCGCCAGGCCGAAGAGGCCGGCCAAACGGTTTTTTATTTTGCTTCGCAACAAGAATTGCTGGCGGTCATCATCATTGCCGACCGGCTGAAGGACACCGCCCACCAGGCTATCGCCACCCTTCGCGAGCATGGCATCACCCCTTATCTGCTCACGGGCGATAACCAGCGGGCAGCCCGCGCCATTGCAGCCGAGGCCGGCATCGAGCATTATTATGGCGGGCAATTGCCGGCCGACAAAGCGGCCTTTGTGGAAAAACTCCAACAAAAAGGTCAACTGGTGGCAATGGTAGGTGATGGCATCAACGACTCCCAGGCGCTGGCCAAAGCCGATGTCAGCATTGCCATGAGCCGCGGTGCCGATATAGCCCTGGATGTGGCTAAGGTGATCATAATGAGCACCGACCTCACCCTGCTGCCCAAAGCTGTGGCGCTATCGCAGAAGACGGTAGCCACCATCCGCCAGAACCTGTTTTGGGCTTTTATTTACAACATCATCGGCATACCCATAGCGGCCGGAGTATTGTATCCGCTATACGGCTTTTTACTTAACCCGATGATCGCTGCGGCTGCCATGGCCTTTAGCTCGGTATCGGTAGTGAGCAACAGCCTGCGCCTGAAATGGCAACCCCTGAAACTGAAAAAACGTCCTGCTCCGTCAGGTAGTAAACCAGCAACTAACAACATTAAACCCATAACCATGAAACAGCTTAAGTACAAAACCAACATCAACTGCAACGGCTGTATTGCGGCCGTTACCCCCAGCCTCGATGCTACCGAAGGCATTGTGAAATGGTCGGTAGATACCGACAACCCCGACAAAATACTGACCGTAGAAGTGGACGGCATTGACCCGGCCAAAGTGGAAGAAGCGGTAAAAAAAGCCGGCTACAACATCGAGCCTATAAGCGAAGTGTAGTCCGCACCGAGCAGTTGCTCAGGAGAGAGCCGTGAGTGTGATACGGCAATATGGGCGGAAGTGGCATAGTTCTTTTATATCAACCCTTTTCAAGATGGGTTGAAGCATTTTTCACTTTAATTTTACCAGGCCATGAAGAACGATGTAGCCGCTTACTACGATCAAACCCAAAACCACTACACCCGCTGGTGGCAGCTCGATAAAAACCTGGCATTGCACTATGGCTTGTGGCATGCCGACACGGCCGATTTTGCCACCGCCCTGCAAAACACCAACCGCTATATGGCAGCCCTGGCCGGAGTACAGCCCGGTATGCATGTGCTCGATGCCGGTTGTGGCGTGGGTGGGGCCGCGATATTCCTGGCACAACACTACCAGGTGCAGGTAACTGGCATCACTCTTAGCCAGCGTCAGCTAGAAGCAGCCGGCTGCTATATCAAGCAGCACAGTGTACAGGACAGCGTAATTGTAGAGCGCCAGGATTATTGTCAAACATCCTTTCCTGATAATAGCTTTGACCTCATCTGGGCCTGTGAGAGCAGCTCTTCGGCCTCCGACAAGCAAGCCATGGTACGCGAATGGTACCGCTTGCTGCGCCCCGGTGGCAAGGTGGTGCTTACCGATTTTTTCAAGGCCAGCGAAGAAACAGCCGACCCCAGCGGTTTACTCGATAAATGGTGCCGGCTGTGGGCCATGAGCCCGCTGCTTACCGTGGGCACCCTGAGCTGGTATTTCGAGCAGGCCGGTTTCAACATTATCAAAACCGAAGACCTGACCGATAAAATCCGGAAAACGGCCCGCAGAATGTACCTGAGCTGCCTGGCCGGAGCGCTGCCGTCAATCACCTACAATCTGTTGTTCGGAGCACGCAGGTATGCCCGTCATCACTATTTATCAGGCATTTACCAGTACCGCGCCTTGCAAAAAGGCCTGTGGCAATACCACAGTCTGCTGGCTGTCAAGAAGTAATCGGCCGGGCGGTTTGATGCCGCATATTTGCATGGTAAATTTGCCTAAAAATAAAGCATGATCCGGTCTATTTTTATTTCTTCGGCTGAGCCCTATTCGGGCAAGTCGTTGGTAATCATCGGGGTGTTTGAAACCATCTTGCGCAAAACCCCCAAAGTAGCCTTTTTCAAGCCTATCATTCGCGAACCGCGCAAACCGGGCGACCAGGACAAGAACATCGAGCTCATCCGCAGTCGCTACGAGCTGCCGCAAAGCTATGAAGACTCCTTTGCCTTTTATCGCAAAGAAGCACAGCAGTTGCTGGGACAAGGTGATTACGATACCTTTATCGAGCGGGTGCTGGCCAAATACAAAGCGCTGGAGGAAGAAAACGATTTCGTCATCTGCGAAGGTTCCGATTATATTGGTGAAGGGTCGTTCTTCGAGTTCGACATCAATGCCCTTATCGCCAAAAACCTGGGCTTACCTACCCTGATTATCGGCCAGGGCAACGGCCGCGCTTTTGAGGAAATCATCAATCCGGTAAAAATGGCCGTAGAGACTTTCCTGGAGCAGGATACCCGCATCATCGGGGTAATTATCAACCGGGTGCAGGAAGAGCGGGTGGCGGAAATCAAAAAACTGCTTAACAAACTGCCGGCCAACACCGGATTCAAGGCCGTAATTCCGGCCAATGCCATCCTGAGCAGCCCCACCCTGGCCGAGGTGGCCGACCAGCTCAACGCCCGCGTGCTGTTTGGCGAAGACAAACTCGACAACCTGGCCATGGATTTTCAATCGGTAGCCATGATGCTGAGCAACTACTTGAAATACATGAAGGAAGGCTCGGTGGCCATCACCCCGGCCGACCGTCTCGACATCATCATGGGCGCGCTGATGGCCAACCGCTCGCAGAACTTCCCGCATATCTCCGGTATGATTCTGACCGGAGGACAACCCGATAAGGTAGTGATGCAGGTGCTGGCCGGCCTGCCCGATATTTTTCCGGTACTGTCGGTGGATACCTTCACTTTTCAGACTTCACTCAACGCCAGCCGTGTTATTTCTACCATTACCTCGGGCAGCGAACGTAAGATCAACCTGGCCCTGGCCCTGTTCGAAAAGTACATCGACATGGAAGCCTTCGCCCGTGAGGTGCTTACCGACCACCCTGCGGTCATGACCCCGAAGATGTTTTTATACAATCTGCAAAAACTGGCAGCCCGCCACCGCAAGCGTATCGTACTGCCGGAAGGCACGGACGACCGGGTGTTGAAAGCGATCGAAATCTTGCAAAAGAAAGATGTAGTGGGCACCATCGTGCTGGGCAATCCCGAAGAAATTAAAGCCAAAGCCGGAGCCATGGGGCTGGAAATAGATTTTGACAAAACCCCGATTATCGACCCCTGTGCCAGCAAAAAGATCGTGCCCTATGCCCGCACCCTGTACGAACTGCGTAAAGACAAAGGCATGAGCCTCGAAATGGCTACCGACCTGATGCACGATGTCTCGTATTTCGGCACCATGATGGTGTATAAGGGCGCAGCCGATGGCATGGTTTCGGGTGCCGCCCATACCACCCAGCACACCATCAGGCCGGCTTTGCAGTTTATCAAAACCAAACCCGGCTTCAAGGTGGTCTCTTCCATCTTTTTTATGTGCCTGGCCGACCGGGTGGTAGCCTATGGCGACTGTGCCGTAAACCCCAACCCCACTGCCGAAGAGCTGGCCGATATCGCCATTGCCTCGGCCGATACCACCCGCCAGTTCGGCATCGAGCCCAAGGTAGCCATGCTCTCTTATTCATCGGGCGATTCCGGTAAGGGCGCTGAAGTGGAAAAAGTGAGGAAAGCCACGCAGCTTGTCAAGAAATTACGGCCCGACATCATCATCGAGGGGCCCATCCAGTACGATGCTGCCGTAGATATGAGCGTAGCCCGCAAAAAGCTACCCGACTCCGAAGTGGCCGGCCGCGCCAGTGTGCTCATCTTCCCCGACCTGAATACCGGCAACAACACCTACAAAGCGGTGCAGCGCGAAACCGGTGCCTTAGCCATCGGCCCGATATTACAAGGCCTGAAAAAGCCGGTGAATGACCTGAGCCGTGGTTGCCTGGTCGAAGACATTGTCAACACCGTAATTATCACCGCCATACAGGCACAACAAAACGACCCGTCATGAAGACTTTGGTTATCAATAGCGGCAGCTCATCCATCAAATACCAACTCCTGGAAATGCCGGAAGAGGTGGTGCTGTGCAGCGGTCTGATCGAGCGCATCGGGGAAGAGAACAGCCATATCGAACATTGGGTCTATAAAGATAGCGACCTTTTCCAAACCCTGGGAGAACATCGGGTTGCCGATCACCGCCAGGGCATGAAAATAGTCGCCCAGTTGCTCACCGAACCACAGCATGGTCCACTTAACCACGCCAAAGAGGTGGAAGTGGTGGGGCATCGTGTGGTGCATGGCGGAGAGGCCTTTTCACATCCTACACTTATTAATGATGAAGTAACGCAAACCATCCGCAGGTTGAGTGATCTGGCGCCCCTGCATAACCCACCCAACCTGACCGGCATAGAGATGGCCCGCCAGGTCTTTAAGCAAGCCACCCAGGTGGCCGTTTTCGATACGGCCTTTCATCAGACCCTACCCCCGCACGCCTACCGCTATGCCCTCCCCAATGAACTTTACCAGCAGCATGGCATCCGGGTATATGGCTTTCATGGCACCTCGCACCGCTACATTACCGCCCAGGCAGCACAAATGCTGGGCAAGCCGGTGGATAAGACATCGCTGATCTCCATCCACCTGGGTAATGGCGCCAGCATGACTGCCGTACAAAACGGCCAAAGCATAGACACCACCCTGGGTATGACACCCCTGCCGGGCCTGGTAATGGGTACCCGCAGCGGGGATATCGACCCGGCCATCATCTTTTATCTGCACGATCATCTGCAAATGCCACTCGACAAAATCAATCACCTGCTTAACAAGGAAAGTGGCATGAAAGGCCTCACCGGCCACAACGACCTGCGGGAGATTATCAAGGAAGCGGATGCCGGTAGCAAAGAGGCACAACTGGCCCTTGAAATTTACACTTACCGAATAAAGAAATATATCGGGGCCTATGTGGCGGTGCTGGGGCGGATAGATGCCGTGGTATTTACCGGTGGCGTGGGCGAAAACAGCCCGTTGATCCGCCAGATGGCGCTGGCCGGGCTTACCCACCTGGGTATCGGGCTGCAGCCTGAGCTGAACGAAGACTGCCACCCGCCCTGCCGGATTTCTGCAGAACAGGCAACCATCCAAACACTGGTTATTCCTACCGATGAGGAGCTCGAAATCGCCCGCCAGGCCTATGCTTTGGTGAGCGGCATATCTTAGGTATTTTTGCCCCTCATCCACCATGCCCGATTACAACCATATATGGCCTTTTCTTGTGCTGCTGCCGCTGGTGGCTTTCCTGTACGCTTCGGTAGGCCACGGTGGGGCCAGCGGCTACCTGGCTCTGATGGCACTGTTCGGCTTCTCTCCGCTGGTGATGAAGCCCACCGCCCTGGTGCTCAATATCTTCGTGGCCGGCATCTCTTTCTGGCACTACTGGCGGCAGGGGCATTTCAAAGGCGCCTTGTTCTGGCCTTTTGTACTTACCTCCATCCCGCTGGCCTTTGTGGGCGGGCGGCTCAACGTGGACCCGGTGCTTTACAAAAAAATACTGGCTGTCCTGTTGGTGTTCGCCATCCTACGGTTGCTCAACTGGCTGGGGCGCGAAAAAGACAAGGTGGTACCGGTAAAATACTGGCAGGGGCTGCTGGCCGGTGGTGCCATAGGCTTTTTCTCCGGTCTGATTGGTATCGGGGGCGGCATTATCCTCACCCCCCTCATTCTGCTGCTCCACTGGGGTAAAATGAAAGAAGCGGCAGCCGTATCTGCCCTGTTTATATGGGTTAATTCGCTGGCCGCGCTGGCCGGGCAGCTTAGCAGTGGGGTACGCATACCCCCGGCTGCCCTGGGGCTAATCCTGCTGGCCTTTGGCGGGGGTATGCTGGGCGCCTGGCTGGGTAGCAGTCGCCTCAACAACCGCGGGCTGCGCTACCTGCTGGCCCTGGTGCTGGCTATTGCCTCCGGTAAATTGTTTTTTGGATAAAAAAAAGCCCGGCACAGCCGGGCTCTATAATGATCTCCACCGGTAATAGTCAGGCTACGCTTTCCATTTCCTTGGCAGCCAGAAAACGCTCGGCATCCAGAGCACTCATACAACCGGTACCGGCAGCGGTAATGGCCTGGCGATATACCTTATCAGCCGCATCACCGGCTACAAAAACCCCTTCTATCGAGGTTTTGGCCGTGCCCGGAATTACTTTCAGGTAGCCTACTTCATCCATTTCCAGATAATCTTTAAATATCTCGGTATTGGGCTTATGGCCGATGGCTACGAAAAAGCCTTTTACCTCTATTTCATAGGTTTCGTTGGTTTTATTATTGAGCAAGCGCACCCCGGTTACACTGTCTTCACCCAGTACCTCCTGGGTCTCGCTATTCCATAGTATTTCTATATTGGGGGTGTTAAACACACGCTGTTGCATGATTTTGGAAGCGCGCAACTCATCTCTGCGTACAATCATGTACACCTTAGGGCATAAGTTGGCCAGGTAGGTAGCCTCTTCACAAGCTGAGTCGCCCCCGCCTACCACAGCTACATCCATGCCTTTATAAAAGAAACCGTCACAGATGGCACAGGCCGAAACTCCCTTGCCTATAAGGCGCTGTTCCGATTCAAGCCCCAGATACCTGGCTGAGGCACCTGTAGCTATTATCACAGCTTTAGCGGTAATCTCATGGCTGTCGTCCACAATAGCCTTGTGCGGATAGCCAGAGAAATCAACGGCCGTAACCACCCCGAAACGCACATCGGTACCGAAGCGCTCGGCTTGCTGCTGAAATTGCGTCATCATTTCCGGGCCGTTTATGCCTTCCGGATAGCCGGGAAAATTCTCTACATCATTGGTGGTAGTCAGTTGTCCTCCGGGTTCGCCACCGGTATAAAGCACCGGATTCAACCCCGCCCGGGCAGCATAAATAGCGGCCGTATAGCCGGCCGGTCCCGAGCCGATAATCAATACTTTTACTTCCTCTTTAGTCATCTTTGCAAAAATTTAAAGGTTTTGACCGGTCACTGACCGGTTGCTGCAAAGATAACAAAATTAACCCAGAAACGGTTTCAATGATTTGCTGCGACTGGTATGCCGTAAGCGTCTGATAGCCTTTTCTTTAATCTGTCGTACTCGTTCACGTGTCAGGCAGAATTTCTCGCCTATTTCTTCCAGGGAGTGCGCCTGATTGCCCTTGCCACCCAGTCCGTAGTACATGGTAATCACATCCGCCTCGCGCGGGGTAAGGGTAGCCAGCACCCGCTTTACCTCCTTACATAAAGAATCTTGCAGCATCGGGCGCTCCGGATCATCTGCTTCGTCAGTTGCCAACATATCGAGCAACTCACGTTCATCTTCGCTGCCCATAGGGGCATGCACCGATACATGCTTGTTGTTGAGCTGCATGGTTTCACGCACCTCTTCTACGGCCACTTCCAGCATTTCGGCCAACTCTTCGGGCGAAGGCTCCCGTTCGTATTCCTGCTCCAGAGCTGACAAGGCTTTGCCGAATTTACTCAGTGTGCTGACTTTGTTTTGCGGCAGCCGTACCATACGGGCGTTTTCGGCCAGGGCTTGCAAAATAGCCTGGCGAATCCACCATACGGCATAGGAAATAAACTTAAAACCACGTGTAACATCAAAGCGCTGCGCTGCCTTTACCAGACCGATATTGCCCTCGTTTATCAAATCACCCAGCGTAAGACCCTGATTTTGATACTGTTTGGCCACCGACACCACAAAACGCAGGTTGGCTTTTATCAGGCGCTCCATAGCTGCCTGATCGCCCTCGCGTGCCCGGGTGGCCAGCTCCACCTCTTCTTCCGGGGTAAGCAACTCCAGCCGGCTGATATCAGCCAGGTATTTCTCCAGCGACTGGCTGTCGCGATTGGTGATCTGCTTGCTTATCTTTAGCTGACGCATGGCTATGCCTGACAGGCGGGCATACCGAACCCGCTCTTCCCCTTTTTCTTCTATAAAAATAAAAGAATAAAAAAGAAATTCTAACCAAAAAGCTCCAGAAAATTCTCAGTTCCTGAAAAAGACAACTACCTTACAGGGGTTTCTTATTCCTTATTCCTGCATTGGCAACTGTATAATCACTTCAGTAAACTCCCCCTCACTACTGTTTACACTAATGCTACCATTTAGCTTCATAGCGGCTTTGGCAGCCAAATAAAGCCCCATGCCATGACCGGTAGATTGCATGCTGCCTTTGTAAAACATCGAAAACATTTTTTCCTTCACCTCAGGCGTTACACCCTCGCCATTATCCCATATATAAATCAACAGCTTTTTAACCTTCTCATCTTTCTTAGCCGTCACCTTAACCTTATGCCGAACATCCTCTGCCCTCTTAAATATAAAAGCATTCTCAATGACGGCCTTAATAAGAGTTGTGAATACCGCGACAGGAACCTTTACTTCGATAGCCTCTCCCGATGGTACAGATAGTTGATATTCTACCTGGTATGCGTCACTTTTCTCGGTCAATATTCTATCTAAAAATTCGTATAGTTTAATTGTTTCTTTATCTATATCGGGTCTGCTGGCAAAAATGATATGATATTGCATAAGTTGGTCGAGCAGCCGCTCCATGGCTTGTGTCTCCTGCTCCAACAGGGCTATATATTGCTGAGCGGCTTCGGGCCCATCGGCAGTTTTTATTAAATTGATAAGCCCCTCAATGCGAGCAACGGGCCCTTTGAGGTTGTGAGACGAACGGTATAAAAACAGATCCAGCTCATAGTTGGTTTGGCGCAGGAGTTCATTCGACTCCCGCAACATTTGTGTACGCTCGGCTACTTTTCGGTTCAGCACTTCATTGGCATTGTGCAGGGTTTCTTCCAGTAGTTTTTGCTTGGTAATATTTCTGACAATTACCAAAAAACCCTCTACCTGCGACTTGCCGTTGACCTCATTTATCAATAAGTTCACATTCTGGCCTACCCATACGGATTTTCCCTTGACAGAAACCGGTAATTCCATATAGGTGCTTCTGATTTTTTTATTGAGCTGATTGGTATAAAAGGCTTTGGCTTTTTGACGATGAGAAGGCTGTATCCATTCCCAAAAATTAATGGTAGATATTTTATCAGGGGCATAACCGGTAAAATTCAGCCCCTCCTGATTGACATATGTAATGGTACCCTGCGGGGTTGTTCTGAAAATAATATCACTGGCGTTTTCTACCAACAGTCTGTAGAGCTCCTCACTCTTCCTGAGCTTCTCTTCAAATATCTTTCGCCTTGTAATATCTTTAAAAATACCCTGTGTAGCAACTCTTTGGCCGTTTTCATAGCGGGCATTTACCGAACCTTGTACATAGACCGTTTTGCCGCTCTTACTCACAAGACGTATCTCTATATCCTTGGTAAGTTGACTGTCGGTCAATTGATGAAATAATAGCTGGCAATGCTCACGGTCATCAGGATGAATGACATCGAGAAAGTTAAGGTCGGCCAGCTCTTCTTCACTGTATTCCAGGGTTTTTTGCCAGGCAGGGTTGGTAAATATATAGCGACCCTGATTATCTACACTTTGAATAAGATCGAGGGTATTTTGAAAAAGATAGCTATAGGCCTCTTCTAATTTACCAAGCTTTTCTTTGGTTTCCAGGTGCAGCTTAAGCAGTTCGTTGTTAATAACCGTCTCATTGCGTTGTTGTTGTACGTGCACCTGTTTTTCATAAATATGCGTAAAGTCTTTTAGCAGCCAGATTATCTGCTGTTGTCTTTTCTCAAAGAGGAAATCGAAGTAGCCCTTTCTTCCCTGGCTTTCAAAATACATACAGGGAAAATCCAGGCGTTCGCCTTCCGCAAGGGTTTCGAAAATATCTTTGATACTCTCTAAAACCGGGAATATATCGAACAGGTTACTTCCCTTATACTTCGGGTCGAGTTCAAATAATGTATTGCATGAGGAAACAAGCTGACCGTTCGGCTCAAATATCACAATTTGAGCCATCGGTGCCAGTAATTCGTTTTTTATAGCTTTAATGTCCATCAGCTTAGCATCTGCCTGGCCAGGCTATAAAACATTTCTTCTACGTTGGCGCCCGTCTTGGCACTGGTAAAAATGGCTTGTCTATCTTTGAACCTGTTATCAAACTCAGCGAGTGCATCCTGACTCAGCAGGTCTGTTTTGTTGCCGGCCAACACGATGGGTATAGTAGGAAGCAGCTTTTGCAAATGACTTATTTCATCAGCCAGGTTGGCATAGCTGGAGGGCCTGGTTACATCAAATACATATATGGCCCCATGGGCTCCCAGCTTGTAGCTTGCCGGTACTTTCTGCTGATTCTCCTCTCCGGCTATATCCCAAATAAGCATCGCTACCTCCTGGCCGTTCACCTGCACCACCTTTTTATCGATTTTCACACCCAGGGTAGTCAGGTATTCTTCGGAAAAGCGCTGATAAACAAAATAGCGGATCAGGGAAGTCTTACCTACTCCGAAATGACCCAGCAATATTACTTTTTTACTTACCATCTACAGCTTGTCCAAAAAATTGCTCCAACTGTGTCGAAAAAACATCTTCCCCGCCTTGCTCCTTCTGCATAGCATTTTTGCGAAGCTTATCGGCAAAGTTCAAAATGGTAGCTTCGAGTTGATCTTTAAAGGCCGCAGTAATTACACCCGATACCACCACGGCCAGGTAGTACGTTTTAAAATTACGAAAAATAATGTGATACGATTCGTACTCGATACTCTCCAGGTCCTGCTCGCCTTTCTTAAAAGCATCGGCCACGAAACTCTTAATGGCGGTAAGCATGCCGGCAATCATATCCTGATCGATGCTTTTGGTGCGCGAATAGCTGCCGTACAGCATACCCGACTCCTGTTCTATAAGAAATATCTCCTCAATTACCGGCTCGGCCAACCCTTGCATCACCACATCCGATGTTTTGCTGCCGGTAAACCAGGCCTTAATCCTGCGTTTCCACCCTTCCCAGGAAAAAGCTTTCTCCAACTGCCTGTCAACCCGCTCGGAGAGCATCTCTATCTCTCTGGCTATATACTTTCGTATCAGCTTGCCAATAATGGGGTAGAGCGCATCCACCATTTCATTTTGGGCATTTTTGATTTGATATCTGATCGTATCAGTAATTACCGGCCCAAAAAGTTTGGGGAAATTCTGATGTAAGCGCTGCAAATGATCTTCTACAATCGGATCAACCCTTACGGCCAGCTTCTCTTTGGTGTGCAGTTCCTGGTCGAGGCGCTTTACCTCCTCGCGCAAGATCGCAAGCTTATGCCGTTCCTCTGCCAACAAAAGGGCCTGCAATTGCTCCAAAGACGGACTCTTGCCATCGCTTGCTTTGGATTTGGGCCCCGTGTTATTCATGATTTAAAAATCGCTGCTATTCAAAGCTATAAAGATATTATTTGCCTATTTCATCTCCCAGTTTTTGCAAGGCCGCACCGAATGACTTCCTGTCCAGTTTCTCATCGGCAAGTTCATCCAGTTTTTTATTCAGCTCTTCTCTCAGTTTATCTATCTTACTGTCAAAATCCTGATTAGTCGATGCTATCAGCGACTCGGCATGCTCTTTGAAGTCAGCAAGTTTTTTTTCCAACTCCTCTTTATAGGTATCGATAATATTATTGAGTTTCTTGAACTCTTTCTCAAATTCTTTAATATTATCGCCAAAAATAATTTCCCGTATGGCGGCAATTTTCGGATCTACATTGCCGTTATCGTTACTGCTTGCCTGGGTTCGGTTTTTTGCTTCTTCACTCATTTTACCAATTCTTTTATAGTAGCCAAATTCACTTTTCCTGATGGAAAAAGATTTTCTGATTTCTGAAATTCTTTTAAAGCTGTTTGGGTTTCAACCCCAAAAGTACCGTCTTGCGGCATAGTATAGCCTTTTTTTATAAGTAACTGCTGCAACTCCCAAACTTCCTGCCCTACATCTCCGATTTTCAGACCAAGCCATGATCGGGCAGCTTCAACCCGCTTTTTGTAGCTATAAGCAGCCGGATCTATCCCTTCTTCGAAAAGTAATTTTATTTCCTTATTATCAAGACCGTTACTTTTTAGGTGTGCCGAAAGAATCAGTTTTTTCTCCAGCATCTTAGTAGCAGCCCATAGCTGTTGATAATATAGTACGGCTTGTTTGGAGATTTCCTTATCCTGCTCCGGGATATTAATATCCACACCGTGGTTTACCCATATCTGGCGGGCAAAGCTACCCAGTTCATAGGCATTCTTATAATACTGCAGGACCGCCTGCTCATCATAAAAATTTACGTCTATGCTGTCGTTCAGTTTATAGTTAAAATAATCCGAAGCGCTATATTTAACGTAGTGCTTATACTGAAAAAAGGCAATGACCACAACAGCTATCAGCAATATAGCCCATGCTATCTTTTTCATTTTGCTTGCAGTTTAAAAATCATACTCATACAGAGCTACTGCCTAAAAGTATAAAAATGCTGCACCAATCAAAAAACAACATTTTTTATCGGTGCAGCACGAAGGTTTACTCACTCTTACGCTCGGGCCTGGGCAACAGCACCTTGCGCGACAAACGGTACTTACCGGTTTTCTTATCGATATCCACCAACTTCACTTTTATCTCCTCACCCGGTTCCAGCACACCGTCCATGTTTTCCAGGCGCTCCCATTTTATTTCCGAGATATGCAGCAGGCCGTCTTTGCCCGGCATAAACTCCACAAAAGCGCCAAACGGCATAATGTTCTTCACCTTACCGGTGTACACCTCTCCCACTTCGGGCTGGGCCACAATAGCTTTTACTCTGGCCATCGCCTGATCGAGCGAATCTTTATTGAAAGCGAAGATAGTCACCACACCGCGGCTGTCCACTTCCTCAATCACCACGGTGGCTCCGGTTTCATTCTGAATCTCCTGCACCACTTTGCCACCAGGGCCGATTACGGCTCCTATGTATTCTTGTGGTATATTTATAGAAGCCACCTGCGGAGCATTAGGCTTAAGCTCCGGTCGTGGCTTGTCGATTACGGCCGTCATCTTTTTGAGTATGTGCAGCCGGCCGGCCTTGGCCTGCTCCAGCGCTTCCTTCAGCACCTCGTACGACAGGCCGTCTATCTTGATGTCCATCTGGCAGGCGGTGATACCCTTTTCGGTACCGGTCACCTTAAAGTCCATATCACCCAGGTGGTCTTCATCACCCAGGATATCCGACAGGATGGCGTGCTTGCCGGTTTCGGCATCGGAAATCATGCCCATAGCAATACCCGATACCGGTGCTTTGATTTGCACACCAGCATCCATCAGCGCCAGGGTGCCGGCACAAACGGTAGCCATGGATGAGGAGCCGTTCGATTCCAGGATATCGGAAACGATGCGGATGGTATAGGGAAAGTCCTCATGGGGCGGCAACATGCCTTTCAGCGCCCGCTGGGCCAGGTTGCCATGCCCTACCTCACGCCTACCCGGCCCGCGGTTGGGCCTTACCTCACCGGTAGAAAAACCCGGGAAGTTATAGTGCAGGATAAAGCGGTTGTAATCCTTGAGCAAAGCGCTGTCGATCATCTGCTCATCCAGCTTGGTACCCAGGGTTACACTGGTAAGCGCCTGGGTCTCACCACGGGTAAATACGGCCGAACCGTGCGGCATAGGCAGATAATCTACCTCACACCAGATAGGGCGGATCTCATCAAAGGCCCTGCCATCCATGCGGATGCCTTTTTCCAGCACCATATTGCGGGCGGCCTCTTTCTGCACATCGTGAAAATATTTTTTCACCAGCGCCACATTCAGCTCTTCCTCATCGGCCCGTGCTTCCAGGTATTCTTCCAGTACGGCCTTAATAGCCTCACTACGCTCGGCCTTATTTTTAATCTGGCGCATATATACCTCAAAAACCTTATCGTACAGGGCCTTCTTTACTTCTTCTTTCAGCGCCTCATCTTTCTCTTCATGGTCATAGGTGCGCTTTTCTTCTTTACCGGCTTCTTTGGTCAGTTCCTGCTGCACCAGACACATTTGCTTGATGGCTTCGTGGGCTACCTGCATGGCCTCGAGCATAGTCTCTTCCGATACCTCGCTCATCTCGCCCTCCACCATCATGATATTGTCATAGGTAGCGGCCACCATCATATCCAGGGTAGCGCGCTCGTTCTCTTCCTGGCCCGGGTTGATTACAAATTTGCCGTCAATCTGCGATACCCGTACCTCCGCTATGGGGCCGTCAAACGGGATATCCGATACCGACAAGGCTGCCGAAGCAGCCAGGGCCGCCAGCGCATCGGGTAGCACCTTGCCATCGGCCGACAGCAGGGAGATCATCACCTGGGTCTCGGCATGGTAATCGGATGGGAACAAAGGCCGCAAGGCGCGGTCCACCAGGCGCGAGGTCAATATCTCATAATCGGATAAACGTCCTTCCCTCTTCAGGAAGCCACCGGGAATGCGCCCGGCAGCGGCAAATTTTTCCTGATAATCCACACTCAGCGGCAAAAAGTCAACCCCTTCGCGGGCTTCCTGGGTAGAAACAACAGTAGCGAGCAACACTGTGTTGCCCATACGAACCTCCGCGGCTCCGTCTGCTTGCTTAGCGAGTTTACCGGTTTCGATAATGATTTCCCGGCCATCGGCAAGCGTAATGGTCTTTTTAATAATATTCATTCTTTCTGATTTGTTACATTAAATAGATTTTCAGTTACCCTAAAGGCCTGAAATGGAAAAGGGATTCGACCGAACCCCTCCCCTGTTTACTTTCTTAAATTCAACTCTTTGACAATCGCCCTGTAGCGCTCGATATCGATTTTCTGCAGGTAATTCAAGAGTTTTCTCCTTTTTCCTACCAGCCTCAACAAACCTTGTTGGGTGGAAAAATCCTTTTTGTTTTTCTTCAAGTGGTCTGTCAAGTGCTTAATCCGGTAGGTAAAGAGAGCAATTTGCGACTCAGGCGAACCCGTATCCGTTTTTGACTTCAACCGACCATGATTCTCGAAGATTTCCTGTTTTTTCTCTTTCGATAAATACATAGTTAGTCTGAAATGTTTTTAATTGTTTAAAAGTTGCGCAAAAGTAAAGGAATTATAACTCAAAAACAATTTGTAGTGAGATAATTATACCCCCACCGCCTTGCTACCGACCAGCCGCTGGCTAAGCCAGTCGGTTATCCTGGCAAACACCACCTTGTAGAAATCGGCATCAAACAGGCGGGCATCGTTTTTGGCCTGCCGCAAAAAGAACAAGCCCACCGGCAACAAAATGATATTGGCCGCCCATACACCGATGATAACCGGTATGCTGCCCGACTGGGCGTATTTTTCCCCACCTATCGAAATGACATAGTAAATGATAAAGAACATAATGGACACAATAACCGGAAAACCTATGCCGCCACGCTTGATAATGGCCCCCAATGGTGCCCCGATCAAAAACATGGTGATACAGGCAAAGGCAGTAGCCAACATCTTGTGCCACTGAATATCGAACTCATAGTATTTTTCCTGCATGCGCTCCAGGTTGGTATTCTGGGCGGTCAGTTTGCTTTTGATCTGGCGGGCGGTAGCCACGGCTGTCTTTAGGGCCCGTTTTTGGTAGGCCCGCTGTTTCATACGACCGGCCAAACGGGTAAGTACAAACACCTCTTGTTCAGTAAAAGTGCTATCCAGATAGGGCAATTCTTGCTTGCCAGCCTGGGCTACTCGGGGCATTTCCGCCATTGCACGGACAGGGCTACCTGCCTGCTGTCCCTTGTCTGACTTTTGCGCTTTTAGCTGTTTTTGCTTACGCTGTAAAGCGGCTACTGCGGCTGCCCCAGCCTTGACCTTGCCGGCAGGTGGCAGTTTCTTTTTCTTGTTGGTTGTTCGCGAAGCTGCTTTGTTGGCCGGCTGTGTTTTGCTAGCGGCCTTACGGCCCGTGCTGGGCCCTCTGGGTGGCGGCAACAACGAAATGCCGTAGGTAGGCGGTGGTCTTACGCCAACAGCATATTGTTGCTGGCGCGAGGCCTCCAGCATGCGTTGCTGCTCCAGCTCTATGGTGCGCAACGAGTCATTCAGCTTGTTGATATACGCTATTTCAGGAGGCAGATCTACGGCTTTTTTGATTTTGCTGTATGTAAAATAGCGCTCGGGCACTCCGTAAATCTCAGCATCGGCTGTCAGTATTCTGCGTTTGAGTGAATCCAGATCTTGCCGCAACTGGGTAAAATTGCGCATAAAACGATGGTTGGCAAACAACCCCTCATCGGTGCGCGACATACTGAACGAGGATAAGTCGAAAATAATTTCGCTACGCTTAAAAGCGGTGCGGGTAAAGGGTCTCACTACCACCTGCCCGCGCCTGCGCCCCCTTACCCGGGGTGCATCACCCTCCGAATAATGAGTGCCGTTGAATAACTCAAACTTGAGATATTGGTCGTTCAGGATGGTGTACATCTTGCCGGAATCGGCCAGAATCATCTCCGTATTGCCTTTTCTGGCCGTATGATCATAAATGATCAAACCTTTGAGTGATTTGCCATCGGGATATTTCTTGTCAATTTTTATTTTATAATTATCGATACCCTCGTAAAACAACCCGGGCTCAATATCCAGTGCCGGCTTGGTTTGTTTTATATCATATAGCAGACTATAGGCTTTCAGGGCCGAATAGGGCACATAATAATTGTTTGAATAAAAAGCAATTACCGTAACAATCAACACAAAGATAAATATCGGCCGCAGGGCACGCAGTAGAGATATGCCGGCACTTTTAATGGCTGTCAGCTCAAAATGCTCCCCCAGGTTGCCAAAGGTCATCAGCGAGGCAAGCATTACCGACAGCGGAAAGGCAATGGGCGTTTGAAACACACTAAAGTGAAACACCAGCGCAGCCAGGTCATGCCAGGCCAGGTTTTTACCGAAGATCTCATCTACATACTGCATCATTTGCACGGTAAGCAGTATAAATACTACCACGGCAAAGGTGAGTATGAACGGCCCCACAAAAGCTTTGATAATAAGCTTATCGATCTTCTTCATGCGATTTCCGGGAGCAAATTATGTGCCACGATATGGCAAAGGTAGGCGGCCGGCTATCAACCGCCAACTATCTCCTTGAGGTTATAAACCAGGTTTTCCCATAAGTCCTGCAACTCCTCATCGTCATTGATATCGTTGTAGTCCGATATGGCCAGATAAACCATCTGGGTAAGCTCATTTACCTCCAGGCGCAACTCTATGTAAGAAGGGTCTTCCTTGTCTTCCTCGGTTTCGGGTAGAAATTCAAATTTCACAAAGCTGTTCATCCGGTGTGCCACCATTTTGGCCTGATGATCTTCACCTTCCCATCTGAAGTTAAAAACATTGTCCTCATTCACGGTCACGTCATCGGCCATCCATTGGGCAAGCCCACTGGCTGTGTATATATAAGGAAACAGCATCTTCTTGGATGCATGTATCTCAAACTCGGTCTGAAACAAAGATTTAGGCATAACAGGCAGGTCTTTATCCGACTGTAATATAAAAACATTTCACGAATCATAAAATACGATTCGTGACAATAATAAAAAAATAAGTGAACAAAGCAGCCGCCCCGGCCGGTTAGTTGGCTGCCGCCCGGGCAAAAGCATCCAGGGCATTCTTTATTTTAACCAGCGTTTCCTGACAATCCTGCAGGTGATAATTGTTCTTAAGCACCTCCGGGGCCCAATAACCTACCCAGGTTACACCCTCGGCATCTTGCCAAACCAGCATTTTAAGCGGCAGGGCCAATCCCATGCGCTGGTCACATTGCATTAGTTTGGTGCCTACCTTCGGGTTACCGAAGATAACCAGGGTGGTAGGGCGCAGCTCCAAACCGGCTTTGAGCGCCCCCTGCCGGTGATCAATGGTAGCAAAGATGGTCATATTTTTATCCTGCAGCACCTGCTTTAGACTGGCCACCGTAGCCGCCACTGACTTGTGGCTTTTTACTTTGTGCAAATTTTCCTGGGCGAACACCATGCCGGCAGTTAGCATTGCTATGAGTAAGAAGAGGGTGTTTTTCATGTTTTTCAGAAGTTTGGTTCTTCAAAGTAACAACAAGTAAGAGTAATAGGTTTCATAGGTTGGTAAAAAAAGCAGGCAATTGCCAAGTATTTAGGAAATAAAATATATTCGCATAAAGCTAAAAATTATTAAATTTGTTCAAAACAAAAGCCTTGAAGAATACCAGCTTTTTTTTACTGATTTTTCTGGTACTTTTTGCCTCAAAGCCCGGTTGTGGTCAAGACGAAAAACAAGCAACAGAGGCTGAAGCGACTATTCCGGTATTAACTATCGACCCGCAAGGGCATGCCGGGGTGGTTAACGAACTACTCTTTGCCGCCAACGGCCGCACCCTCCTGTCAGTGGGCGATGACAAAACCATCCGTTTGTGGGACATCGCCAATGCCACGCTCGAGCACACCTGGCACCTGCATAGCGGTAGTGGTGCCGATGGCGCTATCTATGCCGCTGCCCTTAGCCCTGACGGCCAATACCTGGCGCTGGGCGGTTATTTCCCCGACAACGAGATCCGCATCCTCAACATGCAGCAAGAGCAGGAGATTATCATCCTGAAAGGCCATACCAATGTCATTAACCGCCTGCAGTTTAGCCACAACGGCCGCCTGCTGGCCAGTGCCGGGGCCGACAAGGTTGTTAACCTCTGGGCTCTCGACTACAGCACGGGCAGGCTGCAAGGGAGGTTGCAAAAAACCCTGCGCGGCCATAGGGCCAAGATTTATGACATCGCCTTCTCGGCTGACGACAACAAACTGGTATCAGCATCGGCTGACGGCACCCTGCGCCTGTGGTACCTTGACGGCAGCCGCCCTCCGGTGGAAATGAAAATGCATATCGACCGCGTGTATAGCTGTGCCTTTTCGCCTGATGATCAATACATTGTATCGGGTGGCAACAAAGGTAAGGTAATTGCCTGGCGTGCGGACGGCACCTTTGCCGGCTATGTGGCCGACCTGGAGAGCCCGGTTACCCGCCTGGCCTTTGCCGCCAATGGCTGGCTGTTCGCGGCCGGACGCCAGATACTTGTTTGCCGGGTGCCGACAGGCACCGTGGTGGGCCGCATCCCCGACCAGGGGGCCCTGGTAAGCGCTATGGCGGTGCACCAGGAGCGCTATCTGGCCACCGCCAGCGGTGCCGAAGGCCACATTATCGTGCGCGATATACAAAACCCGGCTACCGTAGCTGAGTTTGTCAATGAGGGGCTGCTGCCCCGCCAGATAGCAGTAAATGAGCTTGGCATCATTGCCCTGGGCAACAAAAAAGGCCGGTTGCAGGCCGCCTTCGACCCCAACAGCCTAAAGTACCTGTTCGATCAGTTTGAAGCTTCTGGGTTCAACGGTACCGTTACTTCCAGCAATGGTTATACGCTTACCAGGCTCGATGACTATACGTTGAGCACCGGCTTCAAAGGTAGTGTGCACAATGACCCGGCTACGGACGGCCGTATTCTGTCATGCACCATCATCAACGACAAGCTGATAGCCGTAGGCAGTGACTATTCGGTGAAAATCTACGACCGGGAGGGCCGCTTTGTACGTCAGTTGGCAGGCGTAAACGGGGCCACATTATCACTGGCTGCCGGCAGCCACGGCAAACATCTCTATACCGCCTCCACCGATCAGGTGGTGCGCGTGTGGGAGGTAGCTACCGGCAATTTGATTATTTCCTTGTTTGTCAGCCGCAACAACGAGTGGATTTGCTGGACACCCTCGGGCTACTACCAGGCTTCTGCCGGGGGTGAAAAATACCTGGGCTGGCTCGTTGACCGTGGTCTAAAACAACCGGCAGACTTCTACCCTGCCCGTGCTTTCAGCAGCAAATATCACCGGCCCGATATTGTACAACTTACCCTACAAACCGGTCGCGAGCAGGAAGCCATCGCCCGCCTGGGAGTGACTCCCACTGCAATACCGGCCCCGCAGCAAATGGTCAGCAAAGCACCGATTATCACCTGGCTGCAGCCGGAGTTGCGCGAGACTACCGCCAGTGGCAGACAGGTTGCCATCAAAGCCCGGGTACAATCGCCCACCCCGCTGCAAAGCCTCAAAATCCTGATTAACGGCCGCCCGGCACCACAGCAACGTGGTATTGCAGGCAATGGCGACCTGATAATCAACCAGGATATATTGTTGCAAAGCACCACCAATAAAATCAAAATATTTGCTGCCAATGAAGAGGCCCGGGTGGTAAGCGAAGAAAGAGTTATCACCCTGCCGACTAACTATCTCACCAAAGATGAGCGCAGCACCCAGATTATCGATTACCTGGCCAAGCCGGCTCTCCATGTACTGGGCATCGGTATTTCCACCTATCGCAACCCCAACTACAACCTTACCTATGCCGATGATGATGCCCGGGCGGTAGTAAAAATTTTTGAAGACGTAAATAGCAGTACCTATAAAGAGGTCTATACCGACCTGCTGGTGAATGAGGAGGCCGGCCGTAAAAGCATCCTGAATCGCCTGGCACGACTTAAACAAAAGGTGGCTGCCAACGACATCGTAGTGGTTTTCATCGCCTGTCATGGCTTCAATGAGCAAGGTAAATTTTACCTGCTGCCCTACGATGGCGATGCCACCGACCTGCCCGCCACCGGTATCGACTGGGATGACCTGGCCGGCTCATTGGGCAACCTGCCGGGTAAGGTATTGCTGATGATTGATGCTTGCCACAGCGGACAAATTGGCACAGATATTGCAACTTATCAATCAGACAACACCGAGGCTATACGAAATATAGCTGCGGCCGAAAATGGGGTGGTAGTAATGGCCGCCTCTACCGGGGATGAAACCTCGCTGGAGTATGCCGATTGGCAGCATGGTGCCTTTACGCTATCGGTACTTGAGGGCCTGGCACAAGGCAAGGCCGATATCAAGAAAGACCTGACCGTCTTTCTGCGGGAGTTGGACTTTTATGTTTCCGAAAGGACCATAGAGCTGACCAATGGTAAGCAACACCCGACTACCCAAAAGCCAAGTACCATCGGTCGGTTTCCGGTGATATTTTTAAAAAAATGAATTTTAAATAGTAAAATTGTACAACTAAAACTTAAATATTAAAACCATGAAAACGAAACTAATCTGGATGTTGGCATTGATTATGGCTGTGGCTTCCGTGGGGATAGCCCAGCAGAATCCCAAGGCCATGAAAAAGGAAATCAAGAAAAAAGCGGTTAAAGAGGCCCGCAAAGAGGCCAAGCGTTTCAAAAAACAAGGCTATGATATTGCTCCCGGAGCCCTGCCTATGGAAAAGCAAATAGAAAAAGCCTGGATGATGCAGTATGAAACCGATGAAGATGGCTACCCCATGTATATTGTAGCCTCAGGCAATTCGGTAGCCAATACCACTTCGGCCGCCAAGCTGCAAGCCACCGAGCTGGCCAAGCTGGAACTGGCAGGTAGTATTTCTACGCAAGTGGCCGCCCTCATAGAGAGCAGCATCGCCAACCAACAGTTGAGCCGTGAAGAAGCCGCCTCGGTAACCAAAACCGTAGCGGCCGCCAAGAACATCATTGCCCAGGAACTGGGGCGCACGATACCGCTCTTTGAGATCTACCGCAATGTGGGCGACAACAACGTAGAGTGCAACGTGCGTATAGCCTACAACTCCAAGAAAGCCCAGGAAGTGGCTCGTCAGGCCATCAAGAAAAAACTCGAAGAAGAGACCGATATTGCGCATGACAAGTTGGAGAAACTGATGAAATGGGATAATTGATTTTAATACTAAAAACAGGAAGTCTGCCCACGGACTTCCTGTTTTTATATCATCCTAATTACTGCCTATGCCTCGATTATTACTACTTCTTACAGCACTGTTGCTGGCCGGCCCGTTATTCGGGCAAAAGAAAGGCGCTCCGCCCTGGCTCGATTACAAATACCGGGCAACACAATACCCCGAAGACCGCTACCTGGTAGGCTACGCTACCGAACTAAATGTAACCAAGAAGGAAGCTGCAGCCACGTTCGACCGGCTGAACCAACTGGCCCGCAATCAGATTATCGAGGCCATTCACGTATCCATACAAGCGCAGTCGGAGTTGAATATTTCGGTAGAAAACAGCCAAACCGATGAGCGCTTCAGGCAACTCTCACGCTCGGCCTCTAAAGCCCAACTAGTGGGGCTTAAATACGAAAATTATTACGATAAAAAGAAAGAAGTGGCCTATGCCTTTTCCTATGTGCTTATCCAGGATATAATCGACTATTATTTTGATATTGTCAAAAACAACCTGACGGTCATCGCCAAAGACCTGGCTGGCGCCCGCAACAGTCAGGATAAGTCGGCTGCCCTGGAATTGATTTACGAGGCACGCCTCAAGCTGGCTGAAATAGACCAGGCCACCATTATTTTAACAGCCCTTAAACAAGCCGAACTGGTGGACTTTATTACCATTACCAACAATCGTCAGGAAATAGAGGAGGTAAGCAATGAGATATTGGGCACCCCTACAGTAAAGGTCAATCACCTGGCGGCCTATTTTGCCTACGCCCTGCTACCGCAACTGGACCTCGACAGTAAAACAAGTTTGTGCGCGGGCATCTTGTCGTATATGGATTCAGGTGTGGAAAGTGACTTCTCCTCTACCCTGCTCAGCAGCACCCTTAACCTGATGGTCAACCGCCATGACCAATTGTATCAGGCCGGTGAGCAGACCCCCTGCGATCTGCAACTACAAGGGCACTATCAGGTAAATCCCCAAGAGATACTGGTAAACATGCAGGTAGTGGACAAGCAGTCGGGCAATACATGGGCCGGCATAGAGAAAGCGCTCCCGCGCAAACCCATCGATACCGGTGGTCGCAGGCTACTGCCGGCCAATTTTGAGTGGATACCCAAAATTCCGGCTATCAAGCTTATCGGCCTTAGTGACGAGCTCACTATCAAGACCAACGAGTTTATCGATAAGCCGATCAGTTTTGTATTGATGATGGATGATGTGCCACAAGCCGACCTGCCCGTGAAATTGTCCTTTCTGCATGATGGTAAGCAGACTTTCAGCACCACAGTACGCACCAACAAAAGCGGTATGGGACGCTACTTCCTTACCAAAGAGGCCATACCGCAAAGTGCCGAATACGAACTGCGTATGATGCTGGATGTAGCCACCCTGCTGGGAATAGACCCGGCCAGCAATTTTTACCAAACTGTCATGCGCGACTATCCGCCCCAGTTCCGGCAGATAAAGCTCAAGATACTCTCGCCTACGGTCTATGTGCAATCGAATGAGTACAACCTTGGTAAACCCCTTGATGTACCGCTGCTGGAACCGGCTATTAAGAATGCCTTGATTGAAAATGATTTTAAGTTTGTTGACGACCCGGCCCAGGCCGATTATACCCTGACTATAGATGCCAAAACAAGGGAGGGGCAACAATCAGGGAATATCCATTTCAGCTACCTTGATGCTACCGTAGCGCTGGTGCGCAATAGTACCGGTAAAGAGATATATAAAAATGTGATGTCGAGTGTTAAAGGCGCTTCGGCCGATTTTAAACTGGCCGGGGTAAAAGCTTATGAGAAAGCCATTAAATCCATGCTGCCCGATTTTTTGGCGAAATTGAATGAGAAAAAATAAACTTAACCAAACCAAAATCGAACTGACATGAAAACGCTAACACGTCAACGCTTGCTGTATATTGTAGTAACGATATGCTTTTCTCTTCCCGTCTCGGTTTTGGGGCAGGGCACATTCAGATATCATTATGTGATCCCCCCCGACCTGGGCAAAAAAATGGCCGGTATAAAAACCGTAGCTTTCCTGGATTTCAAATACAACGATCCGGCTGCTACCGAAAAACTCAAGGATGAACATAGCGGCCATGATGCCGGTGATGAGCTCCTGGAGCTGATGATTGAAGAAAAGAAAAAAGAAGTACTGGGTGAAGAAGAATATAACCGCCAGCGCAGAGCCGAATTGGCCGGCAGCAACAATGAAATGACCGAAGCACTAATTAACAACGTTACATCGCTGCTCCTGATACCTGACCGTGGCAAGGTGCCGGGTTATAACTTTTTGCTGGAGGGCATCCGCACTGATATTTATACGGTAGTGGATCGAGCCACTATCGATAAGATACTGGCTGAACAGCAGTTGCAGGTAAGCGGCCTGGTAAGCGAAGACCAAATGGCCGAATTGGGCGAACTGCTGGGTGCCGATGCCATTATTACCGGCCAGCTAAGCGCTGAGGTACAAGATGTAAGACAAGATGAGAAAGTGGTACAGCATTACAAAAAAGTAAAATATACCGATGAAGACGGCAAAGAAAAGACCAAAGAAGTGCCGGACTATAAAGAGTATATCTATGCTATCAGCCGTACAGTTACCTCACGGCTTACCTTGAAGGTGGTGTCGGTAGAAACAGGCGCTATATTGGGTACCAGAAATTTTGAAGAGAGCAAATTCGATAGCAAGGCCAAAAGCTTTAAGAGCAAACAATATGCAGCCAGCCGCTATCCGTCTTTCGATGAGCTGACTTCTGCCCAAACCATGATTCGGGCTACCATCAATCCGCTGAGCGTGAGTATGGCCAATATGATTGCCCCCCGTTTTGGTATAACCGGCAATAAGATTGCCAAAATCAAAACCAAACAATTTAAAAGCCAGGCCAAAGAAGCGGCCGATTACCTGAAGCGTGGCCAGGTAGAAAAGGCTTATGCCATATACAAGACAATCTATGATGCCGATCCGTACATAGGCGAAAGTGCTTACAATCTGGGGATGATCTACGAAGCCACCGGCCAGTACGACAAGGCAAAAGAAATGTATACGGCCGCCCTGGAAGGCGCCCTGAACAAGAGTAACGAAAAACGCTTTGCCCAGGCTATTGAACGGGCCGAGGCCGGTATGGTGGCCCTGGACATTCTGGCTTCGCTGGGCATCAAACCTGAAAAGGTTTATTTCTCGGATGAATCTGCGCAGACACTACTGGCTGAAAAAGTAACCACCAAAGGCAACCCGAAGAAACACCGTTTCCCGGTCTATGAGAAACCCGATGCCGGTTCTGCCGTAATCGGCAAGGTGCCCGGAGGTCGCGAGTTTCCCAAACTGGGTGAAGAAAACGGCTTCACACTGATCGAAATCCTCGGAGGTAAACGCGGCTATATCAAAAACAGTGACTTGAAGTAGGTTAGCAGGTTATTGGCATTTTAGTGTTCTGTGGCTTTAGTTTTAGACCGCCCTTTTAAAGCGCTCGAAAGCGGCCCTCTCCAGCGCTTCACGGTGCTCGGGGTGGGCAATGTCTATCAGCAGGCGGGCACGCTCTTTCAGCGACTTACCATACAAATCGGCTACGCCATACTCGGTCACCACAAAATGCACATGGGCACGGGTGGTCACCACCCCGGCACCCTGCTTCAGGTAAGGTACTATTTTGCTGGCGCCTGTTTTGGTAGTAGAAGGTAGCGCAATTATCGGCTTACCGCCCTCACTCAGCGAAGCGCCACGCAGGAAGTCCATCTGCCCGCCCACCCCGGAATAGATACGCGTACCGATCGAATCGGCACATACTTGTCCGGTAAGGTCTATTTCAATGGCGCTGTTGATACTGGTCACCCGTGGGTTTTTTCTGATAACGGCCGTGTTGTTCACATACTCGATATCCTTTACCCGCACCACCGGGTTGTCATCAACAAAATCGTACAACTTGCGCGAGCCCAGCAAAAAGCCTGTAACGATAAACCCCGGGTGCTTGGCTTTGTACTTGCCAGTGATCACCCCGGCCTCTACCAGGGGTAGAATGCCATCGGAAAACATCTCGGTATGCACCCCCAGATCCTTGTGCGACTTCAGGAAGGTAAGGGCGGCCTCCGGTATGGCGCCAATACCCATCTGCAGGGTTGCACGGTCTTCGATAAGACTAGCTACATTCTCGCCTATGGCCAGTTGTGTTTCGGTAAGTTGTTTTGGTTGCCATTCGGGCAACTCTTCTTCGTAATAACAGTAAGAATGTATCTTGCTCATATGGATAAGGCCATCGCCATGCGTGCGCGGCATGCGCGGGTTTATCTGGGCAATTACATGATCGGCCGCATCGATAGCTGCCAGGGTAGCCTCTACGGCAATACCCAACGAACAAAAGCCGTGGCGGTCGGGCGGGGACACCTGAATAAGTGCCACATCAAGTGGCAGGCGGCCACGTCTGAACATGATGGGCACCTCACTCAAAAAACAAGGGATAAAATCAGCCCGACCCTCGGCCACCGCTTGCCGCGAGTTGGGGGCCAGAAACATGGCATTCAGGTGAAACACCCCCTCATATTGCGGCTCCAGGTAACGCGCCTGTCCTTCGGTGTGTAAATGATATATTTCGATATCCTGCAGTTCATCGGCCCTGTCAACCATGGCCTGCACCAATGCCTGCGGGGTGGCACCTGCGCCATGTATATATACCCGGTCGCCCGGTTTGATAGCCCGGGCAGCCTCGGCCGGGGTGCGTTCCTTGCTGAAAGTTGTCATGATATGAGGTGCGTTGATTTGCTGTTCAAAATTACTTCCGCACAGCCCGATTAAAAAGGAAATGATGTACTTTCGCAACAAATATTTCACACCCTTGCAATTCGATTTTGCTATTATCGGTGCCGGCATTGTCGGCCTGGCCACAGCCTATCAGATCAAGCAGCGCTCACCGGCAGCCAGCATTGTAGTTATCGACAAAGAAAAGCAAATTGCCGCCCACCAAACCGGCCATAACAGCGGGGTAATTCACTCTGGCCTGTACTACAAGCCCGGCTCACTCAAAGCCACCAACTGCCTGCGCGGCTACCGGCTGCTGATTGATTTTTGCGATACCCATGGTGTTGACTATGAGCTTTGCGGCAAGGTAGTGGTGGCTACCGCTCCCGAAGAGCTGCCACTGCTTGACAAACTCTACCAAAACGGTCAGGCCAACGGCTTGCAAGGGCTTAAAAAACTCAATGCCGAGCAGCTACAAGAATATGAGCCGCACTTGCAAGGGCTGGCCGGCTTTTATGTACCGCAAACCGGCATTATCGACTACCGCCAGGTAGCCGCCAAGCTACACGAGCTGCTGGCCGAACAAGACACCGTTTTCCGGCTTGGTAGTAAGGTTACCGGCATCCGGGTTAAGAACAGCCACGTGGAAATACAAGCCGGTGACCATACTGTCCGGGCTACCAAATTGATTAATTGTGCCGGCCTGTATGCCGATAAAATTGCCGCCATGAGTGGCGATGACCCCGGGGTACGGATTATCCCCTTCAGAGGCGAATATTATAAGCTCATACCGGAGAAAGAACACCTGGTAAAAAATCTGATATACCCGGTACCCGACCCCAACTTCCCCTTTCTGGGGGTACACTTTACCCGTATGAAGCGCGGAGGTGTAGAAGCCGGCCCCAATGCCGTGCTGGCCTACAAGCGTGAGGGCTACCGCAAAAGCGATATCAATCTGCAGGAGCTGGGCGAGACGCTGGCCTGGCCGGGATTTCGCAAGATAGCTGCTAAATATTGGCGTACCGGTTTGGGTGAGTTTTATCGCTCTTATTCCAAAAAGGCTTTCACCAGGGCCCTGCAAAAGCTCATCCCCGCACTCACCGAGGCTGACCTGACAACCGGTGGTTCCGGGGTACGCGCCCAGGCCTGCGACCGCCATGGTGGACTGGTAGATGATTTCCTGATTCATCAGGGCCCGGGGGTGATCAACGTGCTGAATGCCCCCTCTCCGGCCGCTACCTCTTCGCTGGCCATTGGTGAGCACATAGCCGGCTTGGCGTTGGCTAATGACTGAATGGGGCAATCGGAGGACAGAATACGGAAGTCTGACAAAATCTAAAATCTGCCATCAGCATGCAGTCTTCAATCTTAACCGCAGAGAACGCAAAGGAGTGCGCTAGGGGCGCAAAGCGGAAAAGCGTAGAAGCGGGAATGCGTAGATTCGTATATGCGGAGAAGCGGAGAAGCGGGGAAGCGAAAATGCGGATAAGCGGGTGGCCTCCCCTTCAGGGGAACTAGGGGGCGCGTGGGGTAACGGAGGTCTGAGGATCGAAGTAAGATGACGGATGTCGATAAATTCTCAATCCTTCAATCATCTATCTGCCATCTTAATCGCCAAGGACACCAAGAAATACACAAAGGGCGCGAAGACGAAATGCGGAGATGTGGGGAAGCGGGAAAGCGTAAATGCGGATAAGCGGATAAGAGGATGACCTCCCCTTCAGAGGAACAAGGGGGCGCGTGGGGTAACGGAGGTCTGAGGATCGAGGTAAGATGACGGATGTCGATAAATTCTCAATCCTTCAATCATCTATCTGTAATCTGCCATCTTAACCGCCAAGGACACCAAGAAGTACACAAAGGGTGCGAAGGCGAAATGCGGAGATGTGGGGAAGCGGGAAAGCGTAAATGCGGATAAGCGGATAAGAGGATGACCTCCCCTTCAGAGGAACAAGGGGGCGCGTGGGGTAACGGAGGTCTGAGGATCGAGGTAAGATGA
>WFNR01000002.1 GCA_015488485.1 Cyclobacteriaceae bacterium
CAAAAAACGAAAATACTGCCGTTGCCACTATTAATAATTTGGTTTTCATGCATATATTATTTTTCCGCATACCTGTTTCCCCGGAAGTAAATGGTGCCAGATTTTTTTCTTAGGCTAAAGCTACGCAAATATTCTTAGCTGTCCTAAACGGCACATCTTCACCATCCTCCTGCATCGTATGCTTTATTGGCATTAACAATGATATCGAAAATGGCTTACAGCAAAGTAAAGCTGAAAATCAGTGGCAGACCCAATTATTCGCACTTGCAGTCGGGTCCGCAATTGGTTTTCTTTTTAGGGCCGAAAAATTTCCATCCCAGCCAGATTACTGCGGCTGCAAAAATGACCCACACCAGCACTTCCTGTATCATCTGAGAGTATGGTTATAAAACAACACCCCGGCTTACCGGGGTGCTGCATGTTGGTTAAACTTTATCCTGTGATGTCTTTTTCTTGCTTTTAATCGAAAACTTGAGCTCCTCACCTTTGCCATCATAGTCGGCCACCAGCACTCCGCCTTCGGTAAGCTCGCCTTTCAATATCTCTTCGGCCACCGGGTCTTCCAGGTACTTCTGTATGGCCCGGTTCAGCGGTCGGGCACCATATTGCGGGTCGTAGCCTTTCTCCGACAGGAAATCCTTGGCCTTTTCGGTAAGCTCGATCTTGTAGCCCAGTTCCTCTACCCGTTCAAACAACTCCTTAAGCGACAGGTCGATAATCTGGTGTATGTGCTCGCGCTTAAGCGAGTTGAACACGATTACATCGTCCAGCCTGTTGAGGAATTCCGGACTGAAAGCCTTTTTCAGCGCTTTCTGAATAGTGGACTTCATCTGCTCGTCTTCACTTTGCATTTTGGCGCTGGTAGCAAAGCCAATACCCGAACCGAAGTCCTTCAGGTCACGCACTCCGATATTCGAGGTCATGATGATGATGGTATTGCGGAAGTCCACCCTGCGGCCCAGACCATCTGTCAGAATGCCGTCATCCAGCACCTGCAGCAGGATATTGAACACATCGGGGTGCGCCTTTTCAATTTCATCGAGCAGCACCACGCTATATGGCTTGCGCCTTACTTTCTCGGTAAGCTGGCCGCCTTCCTCATAGCCTACATAGCCGGGAGGCGCTCCCACCAGGCGCGATACGGAGAATTTCTCCATATACTCACTCATATCTATTCTGATCAGGCTGTCGGGCTTATCGAACAGGTAGGTGGCCAGCACCTTGGCTAGTTCGGTTTTGCCCACACCGGTAGGCCCCAAAAAGATAAACGAGCCGATTGGCTTTTTGGGGTTTTTCAGGCCTACCCGTGTTCGCTGAATAGCCTTCACCAGCTTTTTGATGGCATCCTCCTGGCCTATCACCTTGCCGCTCAGCTCATTCTCCATTTCAAGCAGCTTGTTGCTTTCTTTCTGGGCAATACGATTGGCCGGTATGCCGGTCATCATGGATATTACCTCGGCAATATTCTCTTCATCCACCGTATAGCGCGTTTGGCGCGTTTCTTCTTCCCAGGCAGCCTTGGCCTCCTCCAGCTTGCGCTTGAGTTGCTTTTCATCATCGCGCAGGCGGGCTGCCTCTTCATATTTCTGGCTTTTTACCACCAGGTTTTTCTGGCGTTTTACCTCCTCAATGGCCTCCTCCAGCTTCACAATATTGTCGGGCACATGTATATTGTTGATATGCACCTTGGCCCCGGCCTCATCCATTACATCTATGGCCTTGTCGGGCAGATAGCGATCACTGATATAGCGGTCGGAGAGCTTCACACACGCCTCGATGGCTTCCGGGGTATAGGTTACATGGTGGTGCTCTTCGTACTTTTCCTTGATGTTTTCCAGTATTTCCATGGTTTCTTCAGGGGTGGTAGCATCCACCATTACCATCTGGAACCTGCGTGCCAGGGCGCCATCTTTTTCGATGTATTGGCGGTACTCATCCAGCGTAGTGGCTCCGATACATTGTATTTCACCACGAGCCAGAGCGGGCTTAAACATGTTGGAGGCATCCAGCGATCCTGAGGCGCCACCGGCACCTACTATGGTGTGCAGCTCATCGATAAACAAGATGACATCGGGCGCTTTTTCCAGCTCGTTCATCACGGCTTTCATGCGCTCTTCAAACTGACCGCGGTACTTGGTGCCGGCCACCAGCGAAGCCAGATCGAGGGTAACCACCCGCTTGCCAAAAAGGATGCGCGACACTTTCTTCTGCACAATGCGCAGGGCCAGACCCTCGGCAATGGCTGTTTTACCTACCCCGGGCTCACCGATCAGAATAGGGTTGTTTTTCTTTCTGCGCGACAGCACCTGGGCCACCCGCTCTATCTCCTTTTCCCGCCCCACTATCGGGTCAAGCTTCTGCTCTTCGGCCAGCTTGGTCAGGTCGCGGCCAAAGTTATCGAGCACCGGAGTGCGTGATTTCTCACCGCCCCGGGCGGACTCCTTACCCCCACCTGACGGGCCTTCGCCACCGCCAAACATTTTGGAAGAGTCATCGTCCTCCGTTTCCGAAGCCGCCATCGGGCTGTCGGCCTGATACTCGAGCATCTCGCGCACTACATCGTAGTTTACATCCATGCGATCCAATATCTTGGAACCCAGGTTGTTTTCATCGCGCAGGATAGACAACAGCAAATGCTCGGTACCGATCAACTGGCTCTTGAATATCTTAGCCTCCAGGTAGGTAATCTTCAGCACCTTTTCACTCTGCTTGGTCAGCGGTATGTTGGTGAGCTTCTTCACCTTGTCGGTTACAGTAGTGCGTGTAGCCTCTTCTATGGCTTCGCGCAGTTCATCCAACGACACACCCAGCTTGCGCAATATCTCAATAGCCACCCCTTCACCTTCACGTATCATGCCCAGCAACAAGTGCTCGGTGCCAATATAATTATGCCCCAGTCGCAGGGCTTCTTCCCTGCTCAGAGAGATTACTTCTTTTACTCTGTTTGAAAACTTCGCTTCCATTTATTTCTCCTCCATCAACGTAAAACTAAACGATTATCGCTTAAATAACCATTTAATCAACAAAAAAACAATTAAACCTAACCAATAGTTCAAGCCCTTATACCTGCTTTTATCAAAGCTCCGGCCTGCGGGCCTGTGCAAAAAATCAAGTCCAATACACTTAAATTATCTACAAATATACTGCCAAATACTTGTTGATAAGGTACTTGTTTATACGTTTTTGGATAAGCCGGGTTGGATTTGGGGAGAATGAGCGAACGCCAGTCGTTAGCGGGCTGTTCATGCAGGTCGTAATAGGCATCGGTAAAATGCAGAGGCCTGTCAAAATCAAGAAAATCAAGACATTGTGTCAGTAAGGCGGTAGTCAGGTCGATTAAAAATACCGGCCGGCTATAAAAAATACGCTGCAATTCATCGGCATAATACTCAAAAAAAGGCGCCTTGCCATAGGCCGAGGTAATCGCCCGCCAATGGCGCTGCAGCCATTTTTGCCGGTAGTCGATGCGCACCTCATGCATGGGTATTTTGCGGCCGGTATGCTGCACCGGTACTGTAAGGGTGTCAATACCATTGGCAGTAAGTATGCGGCAGCGGTTGCGGTAGGTCTGTTTTACAAAATATTCATGCCGGTCGAGTTGAATATCGGGATATTGCCATAGCAGGGCAAAATAGGCCGAAGGCGGCAGGTATTGAATATCGAGCAGGCGCATCAGAGCAAAGTATCGGTTGGGCCGGCTCCCTGGCGTATCAATTGCGGCTGGTCACCGGTCAGATCAATAACCGTAGAAGGCACCAAATTGCTCAGGCCACCATCAATCACAATATCTACTTTGTTCTTATAGCGCTGGTAAATCTCCTGCGGATCTGGGGTGTATTCACGAATGGCGTCTTCATCTTTGATAGAGGCCGAAATCAACGGGCGGCCCAACTCCTGCACCAGCGCCAGGGTAATGCGGTTGTCGGGGATGCGCACACCTACCGTGGGTTTGCTCACGCCCAACATTTTGGGCACCCTATGACCAGCCGGTAACAAAAAAGTGTAGGGCCCCGGCAAGGCGCGCTTCAGCATCTTGAATACCTGGGTGGACAAGGGCCTTACATAATCAGCCACCTGGCTAAGGTCGTGGCAGATAAACGACAAATCCAGCTTGTTGGGTTTGATACCCAATACACCAATCAGTTTTTGAATGCCTTTGCGGTTGTGCAGATCGCAGCCAATACCATAAACGGTATCGGTAGGATAGATGACTACCCCGCCTTGTTGCAGGCAGGCTACCACTTTGGCTATCTTACGCATTTCCGGGTTATCCGGATGTATTTTCAGGATTTCTGCTGTCATAACTCTCTTTCTTGACCGATAAGTTAAGGTAACGATTTTCGCATTCTTATCATAATTGCCTGGTAATACTTGGCTAAATAACCGCTGATTCTTAGTTTGCCGGCTTAATTTTGCAAAATAAACACCTTTTTTACTACCGGCACTTACCGCTGCGGCCGGTTGACAAGAAATCAGCCAAATAGACAAACCCATGAAAAAAAGAAAGATTCTGATGATCCTCATGGTGGTTTTTGCCGGCCTCACCTCTACTTTCTCCTTATACATTTATCAGATTATCAAATCTCCCAACCTGCAGGTCGATAAGAGTGCTATCCGTATCGTAATTCCGAATCAGGCTACTTTCCGGTCGGTGCAGGATACTTTATACAAATATGACATTGTTCAGGATATGGTGTCTTTCAGCTTTTTGGCCAAGCTGATGCACTACCAGGAAGCGGTAAAGCCTGGCCTGTACACCATCCGTCCCAACATGACCAATATCGAGGCCATTAGAATGCTGCGTGCCGGCAACCAAACACCTGTGCAAATCACCTTTAGCCATGCCCGCCTGGTAGAAGACCTGTACGAGCCTATTACCCGGCCCCTGATGATCGGCCCGCAGGATTTTGCCGCTGCCCTCGACCGGTTTATCGAGACCAACGACCGGGGCTTCAACAAGCAAAATATCATAGCTATGTTTATCCCCAACACCTACGAGGTGTATTATACCATTACGGCCGATAAGCTGGTAGAGCGCTTGTTGAAAGAATATGATGCCTTTTGGAATGAGAGCCGTAAACAAAAGGCTGCGGCCATCGGACTTACCCCCATTGAGGTAAGCATCCTGGCCTCCATTGTACAGGCCGAGGCGCGGCACAACGAGGAGAGCCCTATCATTGCCGGCTTGTACATCAATCGCCTGAAACGCGGTATACCATTGCAAGCCGATCCTACGCTGGTATTTGCCGCAGGTGATTTTAGCTTGAAAAGGGTGCTGAACGAACATAAAAAAATAGATTCGCCTTACAATACCTATATGTACAAGGGTTTGCCGCCCGGGCCTATCAACATGCCGAGCATACATTCTATCGATGCGGTTTTAAACTACCGTCATCATAACTATATTTACATGTGTGCCAAAGAAGATTTTTCGGGCTACCATTATTTTACGGCCAGCCTGCGTGAGCACAATGAGAATGCCAGGCGCTACCAGCGACAACTATCTATTGAGCAACGCAAGGCCCGCCTGCAAAACCGATAACCAATGTACAGCGCCACAACCACACTACGAGTACGCTACTCCGAAACAGACCGCATGCAATATGTTTATTACGGCAATTATGCCGCTTACTACGAAGTGGGGCGGGTAGAAGCGTTGCGGCAGCTTGGCTTGAGCTACCGTACCCTTGAAGATTCGGGCATTATGATGCCGGTGCTGGAGTGCCACTCATACTACCACAAGCCGGCCAGGTATGACGATTTGCTTACCATCAAAACTACCATCCCGCAAATGCCCGTGCTGAAAATCAAGTTTGAGTACGAGTTGTTTGATGAGGCCGGCACCCTGCTGCACAGTGGCGATACCACCCTGGCCTTTATTAATATGGCCAATGGCCGGCCGGTACGCGCCCCACAAGCTATGACCGATTTATTAGCCCCTTATTTCAATGACCAGCAAGGTAGCTAAGCGGCTGAAAAACAGTGCCTTTCTGAATAAGGTGGTGCTGTTTCTGAAAAGCATCCGCTTCAGGGACGGCAAGATTTCGCTCTATTTTATTCTGAAAACTTTTTTTGTAAACCTGACTAAAGGCGAACTGCTGGAGCGCGCCAATGCCGTAGCCTTTAGCTTTACGGTAGCTATATTTCCGGCTGTCCTGTTTTTGTTTACCCTTATCCCCTATATCCACAACCTCATCCCCAGTGTGGATAACGAGGCTATTATGGAGTTTGTCGGCCAAATGATGCCGGCCAATATGTACAGTGTGGTGGAGGCTACCGTGTACGATATCGTGAGCCATTCTCGGGGCGACCTGTTGACGTTCGGTTTTGTGTTGTCGCTTGTTTTGGCCACTAACGGCACGATGTCGCTAATTGCTGCTTTCAACAGCCGCTACAAAACCGCCAAACCGCGCAGCTATCTAAAAACGCGGCTGGTAGCCACCTGGCTGACGGTGCTTTTGGCCTTCGTGGTTATTCTGGCCATTATCTTGTTGGTGATAGGAGAAATTGCCGTGAACTATATCATAGAACATGCACCCTTCGATATTGATAACCTCACTATCTATGCCCTGTATGTTATCCGTTTTTTGGTGCTGTTTATTGTGTTTTGGGTAGCCATTTCGGCTTTGTATTATTTTGGCCCGGAGGTACATTCCAACTGGCCGTTTTTCTCCTACGGCTCTTTTGTGGCCACCATTCTGAGCCTGTTGGCCTCCTATGCTTTTTCTTACTACCTGGCCCAGTTTGGTACTTACAACAAGCTGTACGGCTCCATCGGGGTGATGATTGCCCTGATGATCTGGATAATGATCTTGTCCATCATTTTATTAGTATGCTATGAATTAAATGCAGCCATCCATCACGCTATTCAGTTGAGTAAAGACGAAAAGCACCACCCGCTGCTTGAAAAGCACTAGATTTTGCAGAACAGAATTTGGTAGAAAAGGCAGATCCACTATTTTTGCACTCCACCGACAAAGAGGGTTGGCGGAGTGGTCGAACGCGGCGGTCTTGAAAACCGTTGTACCGAAAGGTACCGGGGGTTCGAATCCCTCACCCTCTGCACTAAACCGGGGCTTTTTCAAGCTCCGGTTTTTTTATTAAGCCACAATTCATTTTGTAAATTCTGGTGAGGGATGAGAACCCACCGGGGGGTTGAAACCGAACGAAGTGAGGTTCACGAGAGGACAAGCGCAGGGCCAGCGCGTATGAGTAAACCGAACGAAGTGAGGTTCACGAGAGGACAAGCGCAGGGCCAGCGCGTATGAGTAAACCGAACGAAGTGAGGTTCACGAGGGGCTAAGCGTGGGGCTGTGTGTATGAGTAATCCCTCACCCTCTGCATTTGAATCGGGGCTTTTCAAGCTCCGGTTTTTTTATTCCCTATGTCCGTTGTCAAATGGCAACTTGTCTGCTGCCATTCAAATAACTGGCATAATAATTGGTCAGGCCATGCCGGTATTTTTATACATTTGTTGCGCAATTGCAGGCGGCCCATGAAAAAGTTACTGCCCTTATTCCTCTACCTATTCAGCCAGACGGTCGTGGCGCAAAATTTTATCAGAGATGTTATTATCACCACCGATTCGGGTAGTTTTGCCCTAAGCGAAAGCACCATCGAATACCGACAAAAACAATATCTGTATTTTGTCATGCAGGCCCCCGATGAATCGCTGGAAGTGACCGTATCAACCACCCGGGATCTCGACTCCTTGCAGATTTTATCTTCCGGCAGTGTTGTCGTCATCGATCAGTTGGTAAGAATAGCCGACCGGCACTACTCCGGCACCATCAAGCTAAAAGACTTTTTAGATAATCCTTACAACCGCCTGATATTAAGAGGCATAGAAAACGGGCGGGCGGTCAACAATGTAGTGTGGTTGTATCCTTTTATTTTCCCGCAAATCCCGGATATATCCCCTACGCTGGAACTCTTTGCCGGTCAGGAGCTCAGCGAGGTCATCCCTATAGGTAAGGCCTATTTCCTTAAATACCAACCCGCCTGGCAAAAAAGAGGCTTTATCGACTACAAGCTGACTCCCGCCAGCGAGGGCCCGGTACTTACCCTGCGGGCCAATCGCAGCGGCAGCCAGCAACTGGTTATTCCGATAGAAACCACCAGGCCTTTTCTTACCGCTGATGGTCTGGCCAGTCGTCATCTTACCGACCTGGTGCTGCAGATCAAATCGGTATTCAGCCGTATCAACTACCTCAACTTCGATAAACCATCCTATTATTTTGAGCCGCTGGGTGGCAAGGCTATTACCGTGCAGTTTGAATACAACCGCAACATCAAGCTCAACCGCACCTACCGCATTGAGGACCAGGAAAAACCGGGTGGGCGTCTGATTGCCGAACTCTTTACCAGAGCCATTATTGAAAACCAAAACAAGGTGGTGGCTACCCTGCGTACCTATGCCCTGCACCGCACCGAGGAGGGCTTTCTGTATATCAAACTTAATGATGTGGCACGCTTTTTTACCAATTTCAACATCTTGAAGAAACCGGAAATAAGCAAGATATCCATCCTGCGGCCCGCCAAAGACTGGACTACTTCGCTACTGGTGTACCCGGGCGAAACCATCGAGTTGAAAATTGAAGGGGTGGGACTCGATCATTCGCAGGTTAAGTTTAGTGACGGCAAGTATAGCGCCCGTATTGACACTGCCCGGCTAAATGAGCACGTGATTTATGCAGAACTTACCATTCCGTTTGATGTGGAAGAGCGTAGCATCCCTGTCTCACTCAATGGCGCGGCCACATCGTTTGAGTTGCTGGTCAAAGAATATGAACGCCCCCGGCCTTTTGATTTTGTGCTGGTCAATTATGGCGATGGCCCCAAAGCATTGAATAGCGAACTCTTCCAAAAGCCGGTGCTCTATAAAGGCGAAATAGGTGATCTGGTAATTTATTTTGACGAAAATGCTATTGATGAGCCTGATCGTTTGTATGGCACGCAGTTTATGGAGATGGAGGTTAAGTTTTGGGACAAGCAAAAAAAACTCATTGAGTCAAGGATTGTGCATAACATCAAGATTGTACCCGGGCCTGCCTCGGTGCGCTATTTGGGCTATAACCGGGCCAATGCCTCCAATCCCTATCTGAAACTCAACGACATCATGGTAAACAAAACTCATGAGCTACGCCCTTGGTCCAAGATCGAAATAATCTTACGGCACGACCGCGACAAGTATGGCGGCCAGGGCTATGACCAACACATCGAGATTTATCGTAGCGATGATTTTGCCACCGATATTGAGGTGTCTTTCCCGGCCGGTTTGCTGGCCAAGAAGCTCGATGAACCTGGCGTAGGTACCCTCACTGGATTGAGCGTGGCTTCCATGGCACAGTTTAGCTTTTATAAAAAGAACCAGATCAATAAGTTGCAGCCGTTGCGGGTAGGTGTGGGGTTTATTGCCCTGAATGCCTTTAGCTCTATAACCAATACCAATGGCGAGGACGACATTGGCATAGTAGTGCTCACCTCTTTCCGGCCTTTGCGGCCCGACTCCAAGGTCAACTTCCCGATATATGCCGGCTTTGGTTACTTGCTCAAATCGGAGTCTATGTTCCTGCTTATCGGGCCGGGCGTGCAGTTTAATTTTTAAATTTTGCCCGGGGCTGTAAATTCAATTTTCTATGCTCTAAATTTGCCCTAATTTATGCATAGCCCAAATCCCATAGCCCTTACCACAAATGCCCAAAGACCCCAGTATTAAATCCGTGCTGATTATTGGCAGCGGGCCGATTATCATTGGCCAGGCCTGCGAGTTCGATTATTCAGGTTCACAAGCTGCCCGTTCCCTGCGCGAAGAAGGCATAGAAGTAACGCTGATCAACAGCAACCCGGCTACCATTATGACCGACCCGGTTACGGCCGACAATGTGTATTTGAAGCCCCTTACCAAAAAGTCGATCATCGAAATCCTGAAAAAACACGAGATTGATGCCGTACTGCCCACTATGGGCGGGCAAACGGCCCTCAACCTGGCAATTGAATGTCAAAAAGCCGGTATCTGGGAGATATTTGATGTAAAACTGATCGGGGTGGATATCGATGCCATTGAAACCACCGAAGATCGGGAGAAGTTCAGGTTGAAAATGCAAGAACTGGGGGTAAATGTATGTACCGGTGAAACCGCCACCTCCTTCCTGCAAGGCAAAGAGATAGCCCAGCGCATAGGTTTTCCGCTGGTTATCCGCCCCTCCTACACATTGGGCGGCACCGGGGGTGGTTTTGTGTTCAGCCCGGAAGATTTTGAAAATGCCCTGTCCAATGGTCTGCATGCTTCGCCCATCCACGAAGTGCTGATAGAGCAGAGCATCCTGGGCTGGAAAGAGTATGAGTTGGAGCTGCTGCGCGATAATATCGGCAATATTATGATTGTCTGCTCGATCGAAAACTTCGACCCCATGGGCATACATACCGGTGATTCGGTAACGGTAGCTCCGGCCATGACCCTGCCCGACACCGTGTATCAGGAAATGCGCGACCTGGCCAAAAGGATGATGAACGGCATCGGGCAGTTTGCCGGTGGCTGCAATGTGCAGTTTGCCGTAAACCCCGAAACCGATGAGATTATCGCCATTGAAATAAACCCGCGGGTATCACGCTCATCGGCCCTGGCCTCCAAGGCTACCGGCTATCCGATAGCCAAGGTTGCCGCCAAGCTGGCCATCGGCTACAACCTGGACGAGCTGCCCAACCAGATTACCCGCAACACTTCCGCCTTTTTTGAGCCGGCTATTGACTACGTAATTGTAAAAGTACCACGCTGGAACTTCGATAAGTTTGAGGGCTCCGACCGCCACCTGGGCCTGCAAATGAAATCGGTAGGAGAGGCAATGGGTATAGGGCGTAATTTTCAGGAAGCCCTGCAAAAGGCCTGCCAGTCGCTGGAAATCAAGCGCAACGGCCTGGGTGCTGACGGCAAAGAGCTGACCGACCAGAAACGTATTCTCGAAAGTCTTGAACATCCAAGCTGGAACCGGCTGTTTCATATCTATGATGCTTTTAAGCTGGGCATCTCACTCAGCACCATTCATAAACTGACCAAAATCGATAAGTGGTTTCTCTACCAGATAGAAGAGCTGGTAGCGCTGGAGGCCGAGATTGAAAAATACAAGCTGGATACTCTGCCGGAAGACCTGCTACGCACGGCCAAGGAAAAGGGCTATGCCGACCGCCAGATTGCCCACCTGCTGGGCTGCTGGGAGTCAGAGGTATATAATAAGCGCAAGGAGTTGGGCATGGAGCGTTCGTTTAAGCTGGTAGATACCTGTGCGGCTGAGTTTGAGGCGCAAACACCTTATTATTATTCGACCTTCGACCGCGAAAACGAATCGCAGCGCTCGGACCGCAAAAAGATAGTAGTGCTGGGCTCTGGGCCCAACCGCATCGGGCAGGGTATTGAGTTTGACTACTCCTGCGTACATGGCGTACTGGCAGCCAAAGAATGCGGCTATGAGACCATCATGATCAACTGCAACCCCGAGACCGTATCTACCGATTTTGATGTGGCCGACAAACTCTACTTCGAGCCGGTGTTTTGGGAGCATATTTACAGCATTATTGAGCATGAAAAGCCCGAAGGGGTAATTGTGCAGTTTGGCGGCCAAACCGCCCTGAAACTGGCCGAAAAGCTCGACAAATACGGAGTGCCGATTATCGGCACCTCCTTCCATGCTCTCAACCTGGCCGAAGACCGGGGTAGCTTCTCCTCCTTGCTGAAAGAGCTGGGCATCCCCTATCCCGAATTTGGCGTGGCCGAAGATGCCGAGCAAGCTCTGGAACTTTCCAAGAAAATCGGTTTCCCGTTGCTGGTACGCCCCTCTTATGTACTGGGTGGCCAAAGCATGAAAATCGTGATTAACGAAAAAGAACTGGAAGAGCACATTGTGGACATTATGAACAAAATACCCGGCAACAAGGTGCTGCTCGACCATTTTCTGGATGGGGCTATCGAAGCCGAGGCCGATGCTATCTGTGACGGGGAGGATGTGTACATCATGGGTATTATGCAGCATATAGAGCCAGCCGGTATTCATTCGGGCGACTCATATGCCGTGCTACCCCCCTACAACCTGGGTGACTTTGTAATTCGCCAGATAGAAGCCTATACCAAAAAAATTGCCCTGGCCCTGAAAACCGTAGGCTTGATCAATATTCAGTTTGCCATTAAAAACGACCGGGTATATATCATTGAGGCTAACCCCAGGGCTTCGCGCACCGTTCCTTTTATATGTAAGGCCTATCAGGAGCCCTATGTAAATTATGCCACCAAAGTGATGTTGGGCGAGCTTAAGCTAAAGGATATCGATTTCAAACCCGTAAAGCAGGGTTATGCCATCAAAGAACCGGTGTTTTCTTTCAATAAATTTCCCAATGTAAACAAGACACTGGGCCCTGAAATGAAATCGACCGGAGAGGCCATCTATTTTATTGACGACCTGATGGACGACTATTTTATGAATATTTATGCCGAACGAAACCTGTATCTGAGCAAGTAGTATGTTGAAAATAATTGCTTTTCTGGCACTGATCTATATCTTTTTTAAAGCGGTAGGTATCATCTTCCGGGTATTGGGCGGCAGCCCCGACACAAACCGCCATCAGCGTTATGGAACCCCTGGCAAGGAAGGTGAACTGCACATAGACTACGACCCGCAGGCTGATAAGCGAAAATCAGATTTCAAGGGGGGAGAATACGTAGATTACGAAGAGGTAGAATAACTCCTATTGGGAGTCTGCCTTATATTGAGTACGGTCATAAATAACCTTACCCCGGGAATTCCACTCTTTGCGTATGTAGGG
>WFNR01000003.1 GCA_015488485.1 Cyclobacteriaceae bacterium
CTTAGTAAAGGGTATATTCGTCCAGATCGCTGTAATCGAAATCTTCCAGAAAGGCTGTAGTGAAATTACCCGACCGGAAGCGCTCGTCACGCATCAGCTTCAGATGAAACGGAATGGTGGTCTTGATACCTTCTATCACAAATTCGGACAAGGCACGCTCCATGCGGGTGATTACCTCTTCACGCGACTGGCCGCTGACAATCAGCTTGGCAATCATCGAGTCGTAGTTGGGGGGTATTACATAGCCGGCATACACATGGCTATCGATACGCACCCCGTGTCCGCCCGGCATATGCAGGTTGGTGATACGCCCCGGTGACGGACGGAAGCCGTTGGCCGGATCCTCGGCATTGATGCGGCACTCCATGGCATATAGCTTGGGGAAGTAATTGATACCCAGGATAAGCTCTCCGGCCGCCACCTTGATCTGCTCCTTTATCAGGTCGAAATCGGTCACCTCCTCGGTAATCGGGTGCTCCACCTGGATGCGCGTGTTCATTTCCATAAAATAGAAATTGCGGTGCTTATCCACCAGAAACTCCACGGTACCGGCCCCTTCGTAATTGATGGCCTCGGCCGCTGCAATGGCCGCCTCACCCATTTTTTCACGCAGTTCCTCAGTCATAAAGGGTGACGGGGTCTCCTCTACCAGCTTCTGGTGCCTGCGCTGGATGGAGCAGTCGCGCTCGGACAAATGACAGGCCCGCCCCTTGCGGTCGCCCACTATCTGAATCTCAATATGGCGCGGCTCCTCAATAAATTTCTCCATATACAGGGCATCGTTGCCAAAGGCCGCCCCCGATTCCATGCGGGCATCTTCCCAAGCTTTCTGAAACTCATCTTCGCTGTTCACAATACGCATGCCCTTGCCTCCGCCACCGGCAGTGGCTTTCAGGATTACCGGGTAGCCGATTTTTTTAGCCAACTTCTTACCCTCTTCTACCGAATTGAGCAAACCATCCGAACCGGGAATTACCGGCACCCCGGCTTTCTTCATGGTTTCTTTGGCGGTAGCTTTATCGCCCATCTTGTCGATCATCTCGGGCGAAGCGCCAATAAACTTAATATTATACTCCTGGCATACCTGCGAAAACTCGGCATTCTCGGCCAGGAAACCGTAACCCGGGTGAATGGCATCGGCATTGGTGATTTCGGCAGCCGCCAGAATGTGGGGGATATTCAGATATGAGTCTTTGCTGGCCGGGCCACCTATGCAGATAGCCTCATCGGCAAACTTTACATGCAGGCTGTCCTTGTCGGCAGTGGAATACACCGCCACCGTGTTAATACCCATCTCGCGGCAGGTGCGGATGACGCGCAGCGCTATTTCACCGCGGTTAGCGATTAATATTTTCTTGAACACAGGCAGATCGATTAAGATGGATCAACTAAGAACAACGGCTGGTCGTATTCTACCGGGCTGGCATTCTCTACCAGCACCTTAACAATCGTACCGCTTACCTCCGATTCGACTTCGTTAAACAACTTCATGGCCTCTATGATGCAGACCGTCTGACCGGCTTTCACCTTGTCTCCTACATTCACAAAAGGATCTGACTCCGGATTGGGAGCACGGTAAAAGGTGCCAATCATGGGCGACTTGATAGCCACATAGCGTGATTCATCGTCACCGCCACTTTCTGGTGCCGGAGCAGCCGGTTGTGAAGCTGTTGCAGGGGCTGCGGGAACTGCCGGTGCAGGGCCCGGTGCAGCCGGGGCGGCAGTTTCCACTACGCGGGTTACCTTGCCCTCACGCCTTACAGTCAGGCGCAGCTCTTCGGTCTCTATTTTCACTTCATTGAGGCCAGTACCGGCAATAAACTCAATCAGGTCTCTTATTTCTTTGGTTTTCATCGGGGTGCTTTTCTTATTTGACGCGCTCTCCATAGCTATGGGTTCTGGTATCTACTTTTATTATTTCACCTTCATTGATAAACAAAGGTACTTGTATCTCCACACCTGTTTCAAGGGTAGCCGGCTTGGTAGCATTGGTGGCGGTATCACCTTTCACGCCCGGCTCGGTGTAGGCTACCTGCAGCTCCACAAAGGCCGGCAGCTCGCAGGTAAGCGGTTTTTCGGTTTCGGCATGATAAAGGATCTCAACCTCCTGGCCTTCCTTGAGCAAATCGGCCGCATTTATCATATCGGCCGGCAAAGCTACCTGCTCGAAGGTATTGCTATCCATAAAATGATAGCCCAGGTCATCTTTATATAAAAACTGATGCGGTCTGCGCTCAATCCGGGCAGTGGTAATCTTATGACCGGAAGGAAAGGTGTTTTCTATCACCTTGCCGCTCTCTACATTTTTGAGCTTGGTACGCACGAAAGCCGGCCCTTTGCCAGGCTTAACATGCTGAAATTCAACTACCGTATAAAGGCCATTGTTGAATTCTATACATAATCCGTTCTTGATGTCTGCTGTTGTTGCCATAATTCTTGCGGAAAAATACAACCAAAAACCTTAACCCGGAAAATTCACCGGAATTTTCCACCTTTCAGGCCGAAGAATGCCAAAATACATATTTTTCAATAATTTTCTTCCTCTTTTATGAAAAGCCAATAGATGTAATAATACCCAAAAATGAGTTACATAAATTTTGGCATTTTCGGAATTAACCATATTAAAAATAGTTGACAATTTGATGTTAACAAAGTCGCCTGGTCGCTTCATATGAATCTGTCTTGAATAAACAGGATTAATTAAAAAAAAGCGCCTATTTGGTATCGTAGGCCCACTTCAGGTAAATAGCCCCCCAGGTAAAGCCTCCGCCAAAGGCGGCCATAATGATATTATCACCTTTTTTCAATTGCTTTTCATAATCCCACAACAGGCTGGGGATAGTAGCCGAGGTAGTATTGCCGTAGCGCTCAATATTCATCAGCACCTTTTTTTCATCCAGTCCCATCTTGCTGCGGGTAGCATCGATTATCCGCTTGTTGGCCTGGTGGGCTACCAGCCAGTCCACATCATCACCGGTCAGGTTGTTGCGCTCCATGATTTTCACGGCATAGTCGGCCATATTGTTGACGGCAAATTTAAACACCGTTTTGCCATCCTGATATACGAAATGCTCACGGTTTCTTACTGTTTCTTCGCTGGCCGGATAGCGACTACCCCCGGCTTTCATATGCAGATAATCAACACCGCAGCCATCACTTTTGTGTATAAAGTCGATAATACCCATCTCTTCGGTAGTAGGCTCGAGCATCACCGCCCCGGCTCCATCGCCAAAGATAATGCAGGTGGTGCGGTCGGTATAATCGATAATAGAGGACATCTTATCGGCCCCTACCACGATTACTTTTTTGTAGCGCCCCGACTCGATAAAAGCCGCTCCGGTAGAAAGAGCATAGATAAAGCCCGAACAGGCAGCACCAATATCATAATTAAAGGCATTGACCAGGCCGGTCTTGGCAGCTATCAGGTTGGCCGTAGCGGGGAACACATGGTCAGGGGTAACGGTGGCACAAATCAGCAGTTCCACGTCTTCCGGATTGGTTTTGGTCTTTTCCAGCAATTGCAACACCGCCTTGTCAGCCATATCGGAGGTACCCTTGCCTTCGCCTTTTAAAATGCGTCTTTCCTTGATACCGGTACGCGTGGTGATCCACTCATCGTTGGTATCTACCATGGTAGAAAGCTCTTCGTTAGTGAGGATGTAATCCGGCATATAGCCGCCTACTCCGGTAATGGCTGCACGTATCTTACTCATAATAAAAAGATTAAGTCATCAGGCTTTCCTTGATTTTTTCGTTTATCCTTGATTTGGCCATATTGTACGACTGAACAAGCATGCCCTTGACAGCATACTTGTCCGATACCCCGTGCCCAATAGCCACGTTGCCGTTAATACCCAAAATCGGGCTACCCCCTATTTTCTTGTAATCCAACTGATCAAAGAATGGATCGCTCAGATTGCGCTCCTTGAACAGCGTATATATCGATTCGGCAAACTTGAGAAGCACATTGCCGGTAAAGCCATCGCAAACAATTACATCGGCTTTGTCATTGAATATATCGCGTCCTTCCAGGTTGCCTATAAAATTGATTTTGTTGTTGATTTTTAGTAATTGATGAGCGGCCACGGTAAGCAAAGTGCCTTTTTCTTCTTCTTCGCCCAGATTGAGCAGGCCTACCCGCGGATTGTCGATAGCCAGTACATGGCGGGCATAGAGCGAGGCCAGCTCGGCAAATTGCACCAGCACATCAGGCTTGCAATCGGCATTGGCGCCAATATCCATCATGATACCATAGCCGCCCTTTTCTTTGGGGATGACCCCCGCCAGCCCGGGCCTAATGATGCCTTCGATGGCCTTGATGGAAAACAAAGCGCCCACATGCATAGCTCCGGTATTGCCACAACTGCAAAAGGCATCCACTTCCTTGCTTTTCAGCAGCTTGTAACCTACCGGTATAGAGGCATTAGGGTACTGCACCAGCGCTTTGGTAGGCTGCACGCCCATGGGTATTACATCGGGAGCATGGTGGATATGCACCTTGGGATGATCGAGGCCGGCCCGTGCACAAGCATCTTCCAGCACAGTTTTATCGCCTACCAGTATGATGGTAGCATCATCAGGCAGCTCAGTAACAGCCAGCTTAGCGCCTTCTACATTGGGCATAGGGGCGAAATCACCCCCCATCGCATCGATCGCAATTTTCATGCTGCCGGATTAAACGGCCACCTCTTTCTCGATAGCCGGCTTGCCTTTGTAATAACCGCATTCAGCGCATACCCGGTGGCGCAACACCGGAGCGCCACAGTTGGGGCAGTCCATAAAAGCGGCTGCCACCGCTTTGTAGTGGGTTCTGCGCTTGTCTCTGCGCTGCTTGGATGTTTTTCTTTTAGGATGTGCCATTATCTTTGTTTTTAAGTTTTTTTAATTCACTCCAACGTGGGTCGGTGGTGTCTTGGGTCTCTATCTGTTCGGGCTGCTCTTCCTCTGCCGTAGAAAAGAAGAAGGGTACTTCTTCGCCATCTTGCACATAGCGCGGATGCAGCTTGCGCATGGGTACGGCCAGAGTTAGAAACTCATAGATCAACTGTGCTACGTTGATACGCTCGGTGTTGTTTTCGATCAGCATCAGCTCATCGCTAAGCTCCTCCCGGTGGTCGCCAAATTTCATCCTGACAGATCGCTGCTCATCCACCTTATGCATATAGGGGTCCAGGCTGCGATCGCAGGTTAACTCAACTTCTCCTTGCAGGTGAAAATCGAGCGTCAGCATACTGGGTGTGCGGTCTAGCACCACACGTACCTGCCCGCTGCCGTTCTCCAGCAAGCTGCCTTCGAACATGGCAAAAAAGGCCGGATCGAAAACGAAATCGAAAATATGCCGGCCGTCTGCCAGCTTTACAATATCAATATCGTACATTCCGATACCCACCGCCCAGTTATTTCAAGTGCGCAAAGGTATAAGTATTTTGTAAAAATGCAGCGGTTAAGCTTTGAATTTTAGCAACCCATAACTCTCAATATTGCCCTTGCTGCCACCCGATAAAGGTCTTCAAATGGGTTATCCGGCTGTTTCTTTTCTGGTTTTGAGGATATCGTGTGCCAGCCAGATGGCCTGCTGCATGGAGCTGTATGAGGCCTTGCCCTTGCCGGCAATATCGTAACCGGTGCCATGATCGGGAGAGGTGCGCACCACCGGCAGGTTGGCGGTGAAGTTGACCCCACGGCCGAAAGCCATACTTTTAAAGGGAATGAGCCCCTGGTCGTGATACATGGCCAGCACGGCATCGTAATGGGTAAATTGCCCGCTACCGAAAAAGCCGTCAGCCGGGAAAGGCCCAAAAACCAGGTCGTTTTTCTCTTTGAAATGCCGGATGGCCGGCTCAATAACCTCCTGCTCTTCTTTGCCCAACAAGCCTACCTCACCGGCATGTGGATTAAGCCCCAGCACGGCTATACGTGGCTTGCCGATACCAAAATCGCGCACCAGCGATTTCTTCATAGCCTTGATGGTCTTAATCAGCTTTTCCTGATCCAGGGCCTGCGGCACTTTCGCCAAAGGAATGTGCCCGGTAGCCACGGCTACCCGCAGCGTTTCGGCTATCATAAACATCAGTGGCTCGCCTTCAAAGCGTTTACCCAGATACTCGGTGTGCCCCGGAAAGCTGAAATCCTCCGATTGCATCATGGCCTTGTTGACCGGTGCCGTAACCAAGGCATCGATAAAACCCTCCTGCAAATGATCACAGGCCTTATTCAGGGCCTTCAGGGCCCGCTCACCGGCCTGCTTGTGGGGCTCGCCCAGCCGGATTTCGGCCGTATCCTCCCAACAATCCACCACATTTACCATCTTGGGGTTGGGCGTCTGCCCCTCTTTTAAATGAAATACCTGAAAATCATCGTATTTCAATAACTTGCGATAGTACGACAAGGTGCGTGACGAGCCGTAGATAACCGGAGTCAGATAGTTGAGCAGGCGGCCGTCAGCCAGTGATTTTATAATGATCTCGGGACCAATACCATTGATATCGCCAATGGTGATGCCGATTATATGCTTTTCTTTTTTAGCCATAAATAAAAAATACCCGTTGCTTTTTCTGCCCTCAAATCTAAGCAATTGCCCAATATTTATAACTTTTGCCTAAACGAAACGGGCATGGGGGCAGTACGACCGAAAAAACATCTGGGGCAGCATTTTCTGCACGATCAGCATATTGCACAGCGCATAGTGGAAGCACTGCAGGCCAGCGGTTACGACAAAATACTTGAAATCGGCCCCGGCACCGGCATACTCACTACCCTACTGCTGCAGCGCTTTGGCAAAAAGGCAGTGCATGTAATCGATATCGATCGCGATTCGATAGCCTGGCTACGTGAGCACCTACCCTTGCCCGTCACCCATATCGTAGAAGGTGATTTTCTGCGTCTTGATCCTAATGCCCTGCCTGCCCAACACTTCGGGCTGATAGGCAATTTGCCTTACAACATCTCCTCGCAGATTTTTTTCAGGCTGCTGGAATGGCGCCAGCGTGTGCCTGAAATGGTGTGTATGATTCAAAAAGAAGTAGCCGACCGTCTGACCAGCCCGCCCGGCAACAAAACCTATGGCATCCTGAGTGTGCTACTGCAGGCCTACTATGATATCGACTACCTCTTTACCGTAAAACCGGGGGCTTTCAATCCGCCCCCCAAGGTTAATTCAGCTGTTATTCGCCTGGTACGCAACAGCACCCGTCAGCTCGACTGCGATGAAAAACTTTTCAGCCAAATAGTCAAACAAGGATTTCAAAACCGCAGGAAGACCTTGCGCAACGCCTTAAAACCTCTAAATTTGCCCTTTCGGGAAAATGCCGAGCCTTTACTTAATCAGCGGGCCGAACAACTGGGTGTAAAGGATTTTGTACAGCTAACCCAACTGGCGCAATAATGGAAACCACAGAAGTAAAATTTGAGCTCTCCAAAGAGTTTGCCGAACGCTTGCAACAGGCGGTAAACGAACGGGATGAGGCCTTCATTAAAGAAGCGCTGGACGGGGTAAATCCGGCCGATATCACCGAAACGCTGGAGGAGTTCTCCTCCGAAGACTCACGCTATGTGCTCAGCCTGCTTGATGTAGAGGTAGCTGCCGAGATCATCAGCCAGCTTGACGAAGACACCCTCAAGCGCTTTCTGAAGGTATATACTCCGCAGGAACTGGCGCGCTACATTGAGGTAATCGACTCGGATGATGCGGTGGATATCCTGAATGTGCTGCCCAACGATGTGCGCGAGGAGGTAATCGCTTCGCTGAGCAACCAGGAAAAAGTGGACTACATCCTCGACCTGCTACGCTATGATGAAGATGTGGCCGGTGGCCTGATGGCCAAGGAGCTAATCAAGGCCAATGTAAACTGGACCATTGAGCAAACTATAGAAGAAATCAGGCGGCAGGGAGAGAATGTAACCCAGATCTATGCCGTATATGTGGTGGACGACCAGGATATCCTGCTCGGCAAGGTATCGCTGCGCAAAATATTGCTGGCCAAAGACGGCACCTTGATCAAGGATATTTACGATGATGAGATCATCAAGGTAACCACCAATACCCCGGTAGAAGAGGTGGTAACACTGATGAAAAAATATGACCTGGACGCCATTCCGGTAGTCAATGTGCGGGGTAAATTGATGGGGCGTATCACCATTGATGATGTGGTGGACGTGATGAGCGAGCAAGCCGATGAAGAACGCCAGTTGATGTCGGGTATTTCGGAAGATGTGGAAGAGGACGACAGCATCTGGGTGCTGACACGGGCGCGGGTACCCTGGCTGGTGATTGGCTTGATAGGCAGCTTCTTCGGTGCTGAAGTGATCCGTCAATTTGAAGGGCAGATTGCCGTGGTACCCATCCTGGCTTCGTTTATTCCGCTTATCACTGCTACCGGAGGTAATGTAGCTATCCAGAGCGCCTCGATGGTGGTGCAGTCGCTGGCTACCAAATCGGTCTTTCAGGAGTCGCAAACCAAGCGACTATTGAAAGTGATTGCCGTAGCCCTGCTCAACGGCCTGCTGCTGGCGCTGCTGGCTTTCACCCTGAGTTATTTTATGCGCCACGACCTGCGGGTGTCGCTGGTGGTAGCCACGGCCCTGGCATGTGTGGTATTGCTGGCCTCACTCAGCGGTACAGTTACCCCCATCCTGCTCGACAAATTGGGTATCAACCCCGCTGCCGCTTCCGGGCCTTTTATCACTACTGCCAACGACCTGCTTGGTCTGGCAGTGTACTTCCTGGTGGCTTATCTGTTGTTGTAATTTTTTTGCCCATGCCGCTGCGCATACTGATAGCTGATGAACTTCATCCCGGTTTTGCCCGGCTGTTTAGCGAAGCCGGCCTGGCATATGACTACCGCCCGGATATCACCAGAGATGAACTGCGCGCAGCACTAGCGGACTTTGATGGACTGGTAATCCGCTCCAAGACCCGGGTAGATGCCGATTTGCTTGGTAATGCCAACATCCGCTTTGTGGCGCGGGCCGGAGCCGGTATTGACAACCTGGATGAGGCCTGGTTGACAAGCCGTGGTATCCGTATACTTAACGCCCCCGAAGGCAATCGCGATGCCGTAGGTGAACATACCACGGGTATGATCCTGAGCCTGCTGCACAACCTGCATCGCGGTCATGAGCAGGTGATAAACAATATCTGGCAGCGTGAGGCCAATCGTGGCTACGAGCTGGGTAGCATGACAGTGGGCATTGTAGGGCTGGGCAACACCGGCAGCGCCCTGGCGCGTAAGTTGCAAGGCTTCGGTTGTCGCATAGTTGCCTATGATAAATACCTGACAAAGTCGCCATTGCCGGCCGTACCTCTGGTGCCTATGGAGGAACTCTACGACCGGGCGCATATTCTCAGCCTGCACATACCGCTTACCGATGAAACCCGGGCCATGGCCAATTATGACTATTTCAAACGCTTCCGCCAGCTACGGGTGTTCGTTAATACCTCCAGGGGTGAAATAGCTCCGCTTGCCGACCTGGCACGTGCCCTGACGGAGGGCTTGTTCGAGATGGCCGCCCTGGACGTACTGGAAAATGAAAAGCTATCCACCCTCACCCCCGCACAACAGAAAGCGTTTGATACCCTCAAAGCCTCAGGCCGGGTGATGTTTACCCCGCATGTAGCCGGCTGGACACACGAGAGCTATGAGCGCATCAATAAAGTGCTGGCCTGGAAAATGGCCGCTCTGATAAAAGAACTGCAGGATACAGAAAATTAGCTATCTTAGCCATCCGGATTTTTTATGAACCGTATCCAAAAACTATATTACCACATCATTCAGCACCCTATACGCAGTTCGCTGACGGTGTTGTTGCTGGTATCGATTATAGTTATTTCGCTAAGTCTGCCTCTTTATATTCATAATTTTGATGAAATGTACCTGAATGTGCTGGCCGAGGCGCATGGTATGATATTCGATATCCTGATAATCGGTGTGCTGCTGTACTGGCTGCGCGAGCAGGGTGATAAACGGCAGCGCATCCGGCAATATATTGATGAGATTGACGATTTCCGTCTGTGGGAATCGGAAGAAGCGGCCTTTCGCAACGTAGGTAATATCAAGCGCCTCAACCGCCACGGCATTACTAAAATAGACCTGGTAGGTGCCTATCTGACCAAAACAAACCTGTCGAAGGTGAACCTGACAGGCGCCAACCTGAATACCGCCAATCTGGCCAATGCCGTACTCATTGAGGCTACCCTGAAAGAGGCCCGTATGAACCAGACCAATTTTGAAAACGCCAATCTCAACCAGGCTAACCTCCAAGGCACTTATGCCAGTGGTGCCAATTTCAAGGATGCTTTCCTGATTAAGGCCGATTTCACAGGTGCTTTCCTAATTAAGGCCAACTTCAACAACAGCTACCTGATGGAGGCCAATCTGCAAAAGTGCGCACTGGCCGAAGCCAATTTCGAAAACGCCAACCTTTACAAAGCCGATTTCCGCGGTGCCGATGGTCTTACACTGGAGCAGCTTAGCAAAGCCAAGTCGCTCTACCTGGCCAAATTTGACCAGGATATCTACGAACAACTGAAAGAGCACGTGCCCGACCTGATCGGTTAGACATTGGCCCTAATAAATTTGTATTCCTGCAAAAACTCTTATTTTTGCAAAAGATATAAGACAAATGAACCTGAATCAGGAGAACAAGAACAACTTAATTTAATATAAACGGGTAGAAAATGGAATAACGGTTTCTCCTGGCAGGAGCCGTTATTTTGTTTTTATAAGACGCAGAGGACTATGAGTGAGATTTCGTATTACACCAAAGAGGGGCTGCAAAAGCTCAAGGACGAGCTGAATGAGCTAAAGACCAAGGGGCGGGCCGATATAGCCAAACAAATAGCCGAAGCCCGCGATAAAGGAGATTTGAGCGAAAATGCTGAATACGATGCTGCCAAAGACGCCCAGGGCCACCTGGAAGCGCGTATCGCCAAGCTCGAAGCCATCGTAGGCAACGCCCGGTTGATTGACGAATCGAAACTGGATACCAGCAAGGTGTCTATTTTATCGAAAGTTACCATCAAGAACCTTAAGATGGGGGCTACCGTTACCTACACCCTGGTAGCCGAAGAAGAGGCTGACCTGAAAGCCGGTAAAATTTCGGTGAAGTCGCCCATCGGCAAAGGCCTGCTCGGCAAAACCAAAGGCGAGAAAGTAGAGATTGATACCCCGGGCGGTAAGATACCGTTTGAAATTCTGGACATTACCATTTAGCAACTATGGCCTCTATATTTACCCGCATAGTAAACCGGGAGATCCCGGCTCACATAGTAGCAGAAGATGAGCATCACCTGGCTTTTCTGGATATCAACCCATTGGTGATGGGTCATACCCTGGTTATTCCCAAAAAAGAGGTGGATTATATCTATGACCTGAGTGATGAGGAACTCACCACCCTGCATTTGTTTGCCAAAAAGGTAGCCAAAGGCATTGAAGCCACTGTGGACTGCAACCGCATCGGCATAGCTGTAATCGGCCTGGAGGTACCGCACACCCATATTCACCTGATACCCATCAACAGCATGGACGACATGAATTTCAGCCGCCCCAAGCTGCAACCCACGCAGGAAGAGCTGGCTGCCATGGCTGGCGCCATCGCCAATCATATATAACAAGCCGGCAGATTTATTCCTGCAATAAAGGATCTGCCCGTAGGGTAATGCTGCCGCTGGCCCGATAGTGGCCATCGGTAATTTCTACCTGATAAACCCCCGGCTCTGCGTGGCGCGGTAGTAGCTTGGCGCCAAACAACGGCTGCCCTCCGGCATAGCCGTTAAACCGGCTTACCAGTTGCTTGCGCAGCTTGTTAAGCTGCTCCAACTTATGTGTGCTGCGCAAATCTTTTTTGAGTTGTTTAAGCTCTTTCTTCAACTCCTTGCGTTTTACCCGGTTCATCAGCGTATCGCACACACCCAGCAGATGCTGGCGGTAAGCGACTACTTCCTGCGCAGTATAGGGCATAGACAAGCCCCAATAAGCCCGGTTGATGCCGGTATGTACTGCCATGCGCCATTGCTGCTGTTGGTCGCCAGCCTGGTTGGCTACCCGTATGGTTACCGAATCGGCCAGCCCCTGACCGGCATAAAAATCGATGAGGGCCCCGTGATAGGGATTTTCACCCCTGAATTCAAAAGCAGGTTGCTTGCGTCCGGTGTTTATCTGCAGCCAGTCGGTAGCCCTGCGGTTGGTAAATATATGCAAGGGTTTAGCAGCTATCTCTGCCGACATCTGTCTTAATGCTGATAGATCGTCCAGTATCCACAGGCTGCGGCCATGCGTAGCGGCTATCAGGTCGCCTTCGCGCGGGTGGATGACCAAATCATAAACCGCCACCGTGGGCAAACCGGCCCGTAGCGGATGCCAGACCACCCGGTCGGCCGGGGCACGACCATTGAGGCACACAAATACGCCCTGCTCGGTACCGACAAACAGCAGGTTGGGATTGACAGGGTCTTCGCGCACCACATACACCGAATAGCCGACAGGCAGGTTGGCAGTAATATTTTGCCAGGTTCGGCCATAATCGGTAGTGCGATAGACATAAGGCTTGAAATCATCGAGCCGGTGGTTATCGAAGCTGACATAAGCTGTACCGGCATCATGGTGGGAGGGCTCCACCCTGCTTACCCAAATTTTCTGAGGGATACCGCTGATATTGGGCTTCAGGTTAGTCCAGGTAGTGCCGCCATCGCGGGTTAGCTGCACATTACCGTCATCGGTGCCTACCCATATCTCCCGGTCATCCAGGGGCGACTCGGCCACGGTAACAATGGTAAAATGGTTTTCTCCGCCCGTATTGCTCCGCGTCAGCCCGCCACCGTTGGAGGGATTACGCAGAGCCGGATCGTTGGTGGTCAGGTCCGGGCTGATAATGCGCCAATGCGCACCCCGGTCGGTAGATTTGAACAGGTAATTGCCGGCAAAATAGACCGTTTGCGGATGAGCAGGTGACAAGACCAGCGGGCTGTTCCAGTTGAACCGGAACTGCGAAGGCAACAAGGGGCGGTCGGCATATTCATAAAAAAACCAGTGCTCACCGGGATTGATGGTGTAGCGGATGGGTTCTTCCGGAAAATCCGGATCGAAATAGTCATTGAAGTTAACAATAGTTTCCGGTGTGGGTGTAATGTATTGGTATTTTCTGGTAAGAATATCCACGCGCACGGCAAAGCCTACGTGGTTTACCAGATAGGCAGTACGCCAGTCGGTAGGGTCTATCTGCGCATGAAAGCCATCGCCTTCGGCCAGCCAGGTGCTATGCTCGTTCAGGATGCCGCGCCACTCGCGGCTGTTGGAGGGGGTCAGCCACAGGCCGTTGTCCTGCAGGCCGCCCACAATATAATACGGATCGCGCATATCCACCCCGATGGCATAGTACTGGCCGATGGCCATATTGTTGAAAGATAGAAAGTTTTTACCACCGTCCACCGTCAGCCGGGCGCCCTGGTCGGTAGCCAGGTACATAATCTTGTTGTCGTACGGGGCTATCCACATATCGTGGTCGTCACCGCCATCGGTGCGCCAGCGCCTGGGGTGAAAGGTGCGGCCGCCATCGTTGGAGATACGAAAATCGCGCGATACCACATAAATATTGTTGGGGTCAAGCGGATCTATCTCTATCTGCCCGTGATAAAACGGGCGCACAGCATGTTTCAGTAGAAAACGCCAACTCTCACCCCCGTCATCGGAGCGATAAACACCCGAACCGGGCTGTCCTGCAGGGATATTTTCATCGGCCTCATAGGCCATCACCATGATATCCGGGTTGGCCAGATGAATGCTGATGTCGATCATCCCCGAGGGGCCGGCCGCCAGCCCTTTGGTAATCTTGCGCCATGAGCGGCCGCCATCGGTCGATTTATAGAGCCCGCCATTGGGGCCACCCGAATAAAAAGAAGCAGGTTGGCTCAGGCGCTCATAGAAGCCGGCAAACAAAATATCCGGATTTTGCGGATGCATAATAATCTCCGTGCAACCCGTTTTGCCATCATCGGGCAGGCCGTTGGTCAACTTGTGCCAGGTGGTCCCGCCATCGGTAGTCTTAAACAAGCCGCGCTCACCAGAAAAGCCCCACAGATGCCCCACAGCGGCCACATAGGCAATATTGGAATCGGTAGGGTGTAAGGCTATTTCCGCTATGTGGTGGGTGTCTGACAAGCCCAGGTGCATGAAAGTTTTACCGCCATCGGTCGATTTGTATATACCATCGCCCCAGCCGCTGCTATTGCGGTTGGCCGCCTCGCCCGTACCCACCCAGATGATATCCGGATTGGCCGGCCACATGGCCACTGCACCAATGGATGAGGTGCCGTAGGTATCGAAAATCACCTGCCAGGTAATACCGCCATTGGTGGATTTGAATACGCCTCCCGAGGCAGAAGCCACCAATACCTGCCGATAATCAGTAGGCAGCGCCTCTACAGCGGCAATTCGCCCCATCATATTGGCCGGGCCGATATTGCGCCAGCGCAGATCCTGGGTAAGGGAGTCGGTGCGCTGGGCTAACAGACCAAAATGCAAAAATAACAGGCACAGGAGTGTATTTATTTTTTTCATGGTATTGTATTTTTTCGTAAAATAGTCCAAAGAGGCTAAAAACACAGATTTTTTTATGTAAAGGGTTACAACCTATTGCACTCAAATATTTATTGTTGACTTTGGTTTATATTTTAATTATTTTAGGAAAAAATTGAACAACAACCTGCCGCTATGCTAAAGTCACTATTTGTATGCTTGTTGTTTATCGGCCTTTCTGCCCAATTATTGGCTCAGCAAGAGCCGCTTACCAGCCAGTACAATTTCATTCCCCTGGCCTATAATCCCAGTTATGCCGGTATCAACAATGTAACCAACTTCAGTTTTAACTCCCGTTTTCAATGGAACAAAATAGAAGGAGGCCCGCAAACCAATATTTTCACCAGCAGCACTTCGCTGGTTAACGGGGCCGTAGGCCTTGGCCTGCTGGTGATGAACGACCAACTGGGTATCACCAACAACACTACGGTACAGTTCAGCGGCTCCTACAAAATCAGTACCTCCACCCAGACCTTCTCTTTCGGCTTGCAAGCCGGCCTGGTGGACTACCGGCAAAATTTTGAAAAGCTGAATTTGTCGGTTGCCGATGACCCTTTGTTTGCCCCCGGCAGCGAGCGGGCCACCAAATTCAACCTGGGTGCCGGTGCCACCTACATGGACGAGAAGATGTTTATAAGCATATCGGTACCACGCCTGATTAAGAACAAAGGCGGTGATAATAATGTAACCGTATTGAGTGAACGCCATTTTTACCTGACAGGCGCCTATCTGTTTGACATTGACCTGGGTGTGAAACTCAAGCCTTCGGTGTTACTGCGCTGGGTGCCGGGCTCACCCATGAGCTACGACCTGAATCTGAGCGCCCTGCTCAACAATAATCTTTGGCTGGGTGCTTTTACACGTAATTTCAACACCTACGGCCTCATGCTGCAGTATGATTTTATGGATGCTTACCGCATCGGCTATGCCTTTGAAGTGCTCAACAGAAACTTCTCCGGCAGCCTGGTACTATCCCACGAAATCATGCTAAGTGCCGATCTGGCTTTGTTTGCCCACCAGGCTGTATATAGACGCTTCTTTTAAAAAGGACAACTGCTATGAAAAGATTATTTGTCATACTAATAGTGGCTTTATTTGCCTCAATACCCGGTCAGGCGCAGACTTACAACTATGCCCGTCTGTTGGGGGGTAATGCAGGCGACAGTTTTGTGCAGGGTACTGTAATGGCCAGCAATGGTGATATATTTATAAAAGGCGTTTACGATGGCGCTCAAACTATTGACGGTACCCTTTTCCGCACTACGGCTCACGATGCCTTTGTAGCCAGATTAACCAGCTCAGGCAAAATTGTCTGGTATAAGGATGTAGGTTTTGCCCAGGCCGAAGATGCCGATTTTGCCATGGGCGATATAGCCATAGATGCTTCCGATAATATATATATCATAGGCGGTTTTGCCGGTGATGCCGTTATTGAAGGC
>WFNR01000004.1 GCA_015488485.1 Cyclobacteriaceae bacterium
CCATCCTGTCAAAGAACTTTATCCACTCCTAATCCAGTGGCTTGTTAAGACCCCCTTCCGGCCTCTCTCTTCCCCGCCTAAAGACCCTTCCGGCCCAAAAGCGAACGCAAAGATAAAACGTTTATTACTCTATCACACTATTCCCTGAAAAATTTTTTTCAAGAAATCCTCTTTTTTGCACAACAGAACCAAACGGGATGACAAAGATAAGGGGAGCAAACATGAAAGTCAATAAAAAAGTGAACTATAGTTGCCGCATAAGAGGCCGGGTAAGGCAGGTGGGGCCTCCGTTGCCTTTCAGGCAAATTTCTTCACCGGAAAATTCGATCACTTCAGCTCCGGCAGCCTGCAGGCGGGATTTGGTCACCGGATTGCCGGCCACCATTATGCACACACGAGGAGCTATCGCCAGCACATTGCTACCCAAAGTGTCGAACTCTTCGTCAGGCACTTCCACCAGTTCAAATCCCAGATCAAGCAGGTAGTTACGAAAAGGCACAGTCATAAGGGGTGAATAAACTACCGCCAGGTTGTGATCGACCGGGCTAAGTACCGACATAAGATGAAAAACATCATCGGGGCCTTTGTAATGTGGCGCCTCCATTACTACGACTTCTTTTACCGTAGGCGTAGTTAATTCCCTAAGCATGTCAATACCGGCTTTATTGGTACGATAGCCATGGCCTACTGCCAGTATATCCGGCCGTAGCCAGGCCACATCGCCTCCCTCGATAGTTGCCGGTGGTTGAAAGGAGCCCAGTACCTGCCAGTTGTTTTGCAAATAAAAAGACAACTGCGCTGCCGGCTCAGCCTGGCGCTGGCGTTTACCCATATTACACACCAACACACCCTGATCGGTTGGAATGGAAGCATCCCGCACATATATTGAATCAAGGCCCGTATCAGGCGTGGCTGGTAGAAAATTTACTTCTATATTGTGCGAAACAAATATTTCAACAAATGCCTCATACTCTTGCACAGCCTTATCGTAATCGGGCATGGCCAGGTAGTGCAACTCCTGCCAGTGGGCTGCCAGGTAGTCGCGCGAGCGAAAAGCCTCACGCGGGTGCTTTAGCAATACCGATTTGAGTTCGGCATAATCAGATTGTGCTGTTTGTTTCATTTTCTTCTTTTTTGGTTCTTCGTATTCTACCCCAAACATAAAAAGGCAGACCTAGCATCAAGGCCAAAAAGCCATAAAACACGATAGTCATTCCAGAGCCATAAACAGCCCATAGTGAAAACAGGAAAACAGGCACCCCTGCCCTGAAAGCCGGCATCAGCAACTGCCGCCAGCCGGGAGGCTGCTCCCTGAGCAGAATCATGACGGCTGCCATAGAAGAAAACAGGTAGGTAATCAAATTAAGGAAGGTGCTCATAAGAATAAGCAATGAAAATATCTCGACCAGGCCGCGGGACTGATTGCCCAGAACAACCACCGAGACAATAACGCTTGAAACAAGCAGACCGATCAGCGGTACACCTTTGGTGGATTGGCGGTCGAAAATATGCGGAAATAGCTTGTCGCGTGCCATAGCCATAGGCATTTGCCCCTGGATAAGTATCCAGCCATTGAGCGCACCAAAGGTGGAAACCAGCGCCCCCAGCGTGGCGATAAGCCGACCCGTTTGGCCCCACATCCTGAAAGCGGCATCAGCCACCGGAGAAGGTGAATCGGCCAGTGATTGGGGCGGCACCAGGCCCATAATAGCCAGGCTTACCAGCAGGTACACTACAACTACGATGATCGTTCCCGCCACTGTAGCCAAAGGCACATTACGTTCCGGCTGCTTGATATTACCGGCCGGCACGGTGGCCGATTCAATTCCCAGAAAAGCAAACAGCGTAAGGGTAACGGCACTTCCCAGGGCTGTAAGGTTGGAACGTCCGCTGAGATTGAACTCGGCAAAATGTTCAGGCTTGAAATAGAACAACCCTCCTATGGCAATCAATAGCAATGGAAAGATTTTAAGTATGGTTGTTACCAACTGCACTTCGCCCCCTGTGCGCACCCCGTTAGCATTGATGATCGTAAGCAACCACACAGCCACCAGCGCTATGACGGCAGCCGCTAATGACGACCCCTGCCAGGCAGGAAAGAAAACCAGCAAATAGCCGGCAAACACCAGGGCAATAGAAGCGTTTGTAAGTAAAACAGACACCCAATATCCCCACCCTGAGAGGAAGCCCACAAATTCACCAAAACCAGCCCGCGGGTAAAGATAGGGCCCGCCACTGCCTTTGACCAACCGGCTAAGGCGGGCAAAGAGAAAAGCTACCAGGAGCGCCCCGGCACCGGAAACCAACCAACCCAATAAGCTTACAGGCCCCAGGGCGGCCAGACTGGAAGGTAATAAGTAAATGCCAGAGCCTATCATATTGCCCACCACCAGGGCAGTAGCCAGATAAATTCCGATTTGTTGCTTATTTTTGATAACCCTCAGCTTTATGAGGGGCTAACTTAATCATTTTCGCCAGCATACACCCATGAAACTCACAATTAATCCTGACATAGAACATGCCGAAACCTTACCGGCTGCTTTTTACCGGCAAAAAGAAAACTTTGCCAGCCATACCGACCGCTTGTTCAGCGCGGCCTGGGTGTTGGCAGGCGACCTAAATCTTTTTCAAAACGGCCACAACGTAATCCCTGTAAATCTATTGCCGGAAGTGATAAACGAGCCCTTATTACTCACCCGAAACGACCAGCATGAAGTGATGTGTCTGAGTAACGTATGCACCCACCGGGGTAATCTGCTGGTAGACAAGCAAGGCAAGCATAAGAAACTTTTGTGTGGTTATCATGGTCGCAGGTTTGCCCTTGACGGTACTTTTGAATATATGCCTGAATTTGACAGCACTGCAGAATTTCCCCGTAGCTGTGAAGACCTGGCTCGTATTCCGCTAAAAAAATGGCGGCAGTTCTTCTTTGTAGGATTGGATGCCCGGGTTGATTTTGATTCGATTGTACAGGCACTGGAAGAACGGGTTGGTTTTTTGCCAATAGAAAATTTTGTATTGGGAGAAACAAAAGTATATGAAGTGAACGCCCATTGGGCCTTGTATTGTGATAATTACCTGGAGGGGTTTCATATTCCTTACGTACACCCCGGTTTGAACAAACTGGTCGATTTTGACCAATACAAAACGATATTATATGACTATTGCAATTTGCAAATAGGTTATGGCAAGGATGAGACCCTTAGTTTCGATTTACCTGCCGACCATGTGGACTATGGTGAGCAGATAGCTGCTTATTATTATTGGATATTTCCCAATCTGATGCTCAATTTCTATCCATGGGGATTGTCGCTCAATTTTGTTGAACCGGTAAGTCACAACAAAAGCCGGGTGCATTTTATCAGCTATGTGCATGATGAAGCCAAAAAAGCCGGCAGTGCCGGTGGCGGGCTCAACCAGGTTGAAATGGAAGACGAAGCAGTAGTAGAAAATGTACAGCGCGGTATTCAGTCGCGCTTTTATACAACGGGGCGTTTTTCACCTACCCAAGAACGTGGCGTACATCATTTTCACCGCCTTATTGCCCGGTTCCTGTCGGTATAGCCGGTTTACTTCTCTTTTGGCGGCTGCACCGGATAGCGTGCCATGATTTGGGCCACTACTTTTTTGATATTCTCATCCCTACCGCGCGGATTTTTGTCAATCGTACCCTGAGCCACACCTTCCCAAATCAGTTTCTTATTTTGGGCATCATACACGTCTACTACCAAGGTGCCCACAGTATATTCATACTCATTAAAGGTAGTATGAGCAGTACTCATAGACGGCCCCCAGCCATAAGCCGGACCATAGCCGTAAAAGCCGCCATAACCCATGCCCATGTGGGTAGTGGTAGCGGTGGTAGCCGTTTTGTTTTCAGTTACTATAAAAAGCGTAACAATCAGGTCTCCTCCTTCTTTTACATATTTAAGTCCACGTTTGGCAAATTCTTCACCAAAAGCCTTTTCTATACGGTTTTTATCCAGGTCATTCAGTAACTTGTCGCTCTCCTTGGCCCAACCATAGTACTCAAAGGTTTTGTACTTGGTGAAATCAACCGAAGGGTCAACATCGGAATATATCTTTGTACTTGAGCAGGATGACAGTGTCAACCCTAAGGCGCTCGCCACAAACAGATATAGTAGTTTTCTCATGATAAATTAGTTTTCTCTTGGTAAATGTAGCTAGTATAAGCATGAAAAACAATCTGCTTGGGTTATTGGGCCGCCTCCACCAGTACCCTGATGCCCTCGACCACCTTTAATTCACATTCGGCTTTAATCATAGCGGCATCATTCAAGGCCTTTTCTGCCGATGCCCGCCACTCAGCATCATGCACGGTGGTATTGCTCATGGCTTGCAGACCCAGGATAGCCAGCCGCCACATATCTTCGCTCAAAGGCATTACTTCGGCAATGGCAGGATAGTGGCGCGCCAGTGTTTTCATCTGTTTATGGTTTTCCACCCAGGTCAGCAACAGCGCCTTGAGCTCTTCTTTGGTAGTCATATCGTGGTTGGCCACATACGATCCGGCCAATTTATTAAAGTCCATAGCCTCAAAAGCATCGGAGCGGGCGATATCCACCACCCTGGTAAGGGGTGAGAAAACCGTGTATTTGCGTGCGCCATGCCTTTTGTAGCCTTCTACCGGCTCGAGAAGATCAACCAAGGTGCGCAGTACCGGCACATTCTCTTCACCCACCAGCCTGCGCATCATCATCTCATAGTTTTTCAAATGCTGCAATCCGACATTCTCCAGTTGCACTGCCACCCTGCGCAAGCGACTGTACATATCCTCTACATCTTTTACCGCAGCTGGTGACCACAGGCGCTCGGCAATGGCCGCGGTACGTGGCCAGATGCGCCCGTCAACCGTTTCGGGGCTAATTAGCTCGGCCCACATGGTAGCCTCACCACCCAGTACATGGGCACGGGCCTGCGGCTCGATAGGAACACCGGCCGGCAGCGGGTCGTTCAGGTAATGGTAGGCAGCCGGCTGAAAGAGGTCGATATAATAGCCGTTGGAAAGCAGCACATCATAACCGGCATTGGCGGCATCTACCAGAGCCTGCTTACCCCGCCAGCTTTGGATAACGATACTTTTGGGCAAGCGCTCATCCAGAATTTCATCCCAGCCTACCAGGCGCTTGTTGAGCCTGGTCAGGATGGCAGCCAGGCGTCTGTTGAAATAAGCCTGCAGTTCATGGTTTGATGCCAGCCGTTTTTCTGCCATAAATGCCTGAATATCCTCATTGGCCGACCATTGTTTGCCGTTGTTCTCGTCACCTCCAATATGTATAAATTCATCCGGGAAAAGACCAGCCATTTCAGTGAGGAAGTTTTTCAGAAACTCATACGTCTCCGGTTTGGAGGGGTCCATAGTGGGGTCTTTCACACCAAAAGTACGGGCCAACTCATAGGGGCCGGGTGCCGATGCCAACTCGGGATAACCCACAAACCAACTGGTGGCATGGCCGGGCATGTCAAACTCAGGTACCACCCTGATGCCCCGGTCGGCAGCGTAAGCCACTATCTCCCGAATGTCTTGCTGGGTGAAATAATGGCCATCCGAACCCAGCTCATGCAGGGCGGGATACACCTTGCTCTCAATGCGAAAACCCTGGTCTTCGGTAAGGTGCAAATGCAGTACATTCATTTTTACGGCTGCAAGGGCATCAAGATTGCGTAGCACTACCTCTTTGGGCATCCAATGGCGACAGACATCGAGCAACAAGCCCCGCCAGACAAAACGTGGTTTATCTTTAATTTCATAACCTGGGAAAAAGTAGCTCTTATCATCGGCAGTAAGCAGTTGCAGCAAGGTTTCGAGCCCGCGCATAATACCGATATCGGTTGTGGCTGTCAGGGTGACTTTGGCCGGCAAAATCAACAGTTGGTATGATTCATCCACATCCAACTGAACATCCGGTGTTTGGGTAAACTTGATTTGGATAAGGCGGGGTTCTTTTTTATTGGCCAGGGCGGTGTCGTCAAAAAACAAGGTGGTGCGCCTGGCCAGCCGCTGTTTAAAACGGGCCACGTAGCGCTCCAGGCGCTCGCTGTTGCCGTTAATCTTTATTTGCAGGTTTTCGTTCAGGCGAAAGCCCGCCCCGATTTTTTGTATCTGCTGCGGCCAGGGCATCAGGGCGGGGCGCTGCTGGGCGCTGAGCGGGTAGTTGAGCAGGATAAGAATAAGGAATAGTAAACGGTAGTGCATTATGCTGGAAGTTTTTTTAATAAAAATAGCACAATGCGCAATGCCTGGCAAGTGCAGGTCAATCAATCGGTACATGCACGTGGCGCTCGGCATGATAGCTGGAGCGTACCAGGGGCGATGATTCCACGTATTTGATGCCGCGCTTTAACCCTTCCTCCTTAAAATGCGCGAATTTGTCGGGATGCACGAACTCGGCTACTTCGAGGTGCATTTTGGTGGGCTGCAGATATTGCCCCAGGGTGAGAATATGCAGGCCGGCCGCTGCCAGGTCGTCCATGGCACGGTACACCTGCTCATCGGTTTCTCCCAGCCCCAGCATAATGCCCGATTTGGTACGCTTACCGGCTTCGCGGGTGCGCCTGATCTGCTCCAGGCTACGCTCGTATTTGGCCTGCGGCCGCACCATGCGGTAGAGTTCTTTTACCGTTTCCATATTGTGCGACACCACCTCCTGGCCGGCTTCAATCATACGATACAGGGCCTCCCAGGTGCCTTTTACATCGGGTATGAGGGTCTCTATGGTTGTGTCTGGCGAAAGTTCCTTGGTTTTTACCACCGTTTGGTACCATATCTCAGCACCCCGGTCGGGCAGTTCATCGCGGTTTACCGAAGTGATTACGGCATGCTTCACTTTCATTTTATGAATTGCCCGGGCCACCCGTTCCGGTTCGTTGGTGTCGTATTCGGGCGGCCGACCTGTAGCTACCGCACAAAAGGTACAACTGCGAGTGCATACATTACCCAGTATCATAAAGGTAGCCGTACCGGCACCCCAGCACTCGCCCATGTTAGGGCAGTTGCCGCTCTCGCAAATAGTATGCAACTTATTATCATCAACCAGCTTGCGCACACGGGCGTAGTCTTCACCTACAGGTAACTTGACACGCAGCCAGTCGGGTTTTTTCTTACGGACAGGCGGTTGAACCTGGTTGTTATCGCTCATAAAAATTGTTTTTGGCAAAAGTAGGCAATCTATTTACGCGAACCGTAAAAAAGTGTGATATAAACTGTAGGCCATACGGCATAATTACGGGCTTGCGGGATCATCTCGATCTGTCGTGCATAGGCATCGATAAGGGCACCGATTTCAAAACCGGTAACATTGCTCTTGAAAGTACCGAATTCAAAGCTCAACCCGGCCCGCAGGTTGGCACCAACCACCAGTTTCGACTGAAACAGGCCCTGAAAGATAAAGCCGGAGCCAGTGATATTTTCTATGCGGTGCTTAGCCGGATCGTAAGGCTCGCGCACAAACTGGTTGTATTCAATATAATAGGGGGCTTCCAGCCCAATGCTGGGGCCAACCGAACCCGTGAAAGTGATCTGCACACCCTGTTGCGGGGCTTTTTTAAACAAAATAATATCACGGCCATACTGCCCGCGGATGGCAAACAGGTTGTTGGTTTTGCCCACAATAAAATAATTGCCGGTACGCGACACCACCCGCGATTCGGCCGGGTGCTTTACGTTGATCAATTCAAAGCCGATGGTACGGTAGTGCCGTTCTTTTACCGAGCGTGAAAAGCGAAAGATAAAACCCCCTATCAGGCCACTGGTGCTGTTTTTGTTGATGCCCCAAATTGCCTCACTGGTATAGTCATAATCATTCTCCTGGGCTTGTAGGCCCAATGAAGCAAGAAGCAAGAAGAAGACAATAAGCTTTTTCATTACAGCACCGCTATGGCTCCTGATTTTACGCAAAATTACTTAAAAAAGTTCACTCCGGTAAGTTCTAATTCTTGTACCAGTCCTCCCTTTCCATGGTTTCCCACAATTCGCGTTCACCCTTGTCGTAGCGCGGCCTGCGGGCTTTTTGCTTCACAGCTTTAGGTTGATTGGCATTCTTGCCAAACAAGCTGGCCAGCCACAAGCGTAATTTAATAGGTTGACTTTTTTCTTCGAGCGAATTACGCGGCTTGTCCGTCAGGGTATATTTAGAGCTCGGGTGCAAACGGCCTTTGATTTTGGCCGGGTTGCTCCTTACCAAACCACCTTTGGTATTGGCCGGCAAAAAGGCCAGGGTTGTCTTGCGGCCGTTGTCGAGCCCTTTGGCTTCGATAAGGCGCAAGCGATACGACCCGCGCAAATCTTTGGGCAGGTCTTTATTTTTTCGGCTGTCCGTCACCTCACGGTGCAAACCCATATGAGTAGGGTTGCCCAGGGTGATCAGGTTGGGTGAATAGGTACGCCCTCTTTCGGTACCCGGGGGCTGACCATGCTTGCGGGTTTTTACTTTTGGTGAAATAGTGTTTTCATAAGTCGGCCCCGGCTTACCGTAAGGCCCCATGGTTCCGGCTTCCTTGCCCAGGTAAACAAACAGGAATTTCTTCCGGTTGCCATAGCCAATGCCTTTGATGTCTTTTATTTCTTTTCTTTTTAATTTTCTGTTGCCACTATATTGTCCCTTCGGGCCGGCAGCCCTGTCGCCAGGTGCCGGTGCCCGGTAGCGCCCGCGAAAATTGGCGGCCGCCACAGCAGCTTTACTACGCGGAGCCTGGGCCAGCGGTTTGCCCTTGTTATTCCAATGACGGGTGATAGAACCACCGCCTTTTACAGGCGCCCCTGCTGTCCGGTAGGTGCCCGTATAACTGCTTTCCGGGCCGGGGGCACTGCGTGGCTTGCCCGGGCTGCGTTGCTTGCCTGAAAATCCCGATATAGCGATGGCGGCATTGCTGCGCCCCTTGCGCATCAGCGGCTGGCCGTTGTTGTTCCAATGACGTGTTTTGCTACCCCCACCCTGCAGGGGCTTGCGCGCCTTAATATTGCCGGCATACAACCCTTCCGGGCCGGGGGCACTGCGCGGTTTGCCCGGGCTACGTTGCTTGCCTGAAAAACCCGATATGGCAATAGCCGCATTACTGCGCCCTTTGCGCATCAGCGGCTGGCCGTTGTTGTTCCAATGACGTGTTATACTACCCCCACCCTGCAGGGGCTTGCGCGCCTTAATATTGCCGGCATACAACCCTTCCGGGCCGGGGGCACTGCGCGGTTTGCCCGGGCTACGTTGCTTGCCTGAAAAACCCGATATGGCAATGGCGGCATTACTGCGCCCTTTGCGCATCAGCGGCTGGCCGTTGTTGTTCCAGTGGCGGCTGATGCTACCACCACCCTGCAAGGGCTTGCGTGCCTTAAGGTTGCCGGCATACAGCCCTTCCGGGCCGCGGCCATAGCTACGCATGTTGCGCAGCGGCACCGTACCACGATAATTGCCTTCCGGGCCCGGCCCTGGTCGCCCCTTGCCCGGGCTACGTTGTTTGCCTGAAAAACCCGATATGGCGATGGCGGCATTGCTGCGCCCTTTGCGCATCAGCGGCTGGCCGTTGTTATTCCAGTGACGGCTGATGCTTCCTCCGCCCTGCAAGGGCTTACGCGCTTTGATAGTACCACTGTAAGCACCCACACCGGAAGGCCCATACCTGCGTAGTTTTTTGGCTTTAATATTTCCTGTATAACGACTTTCCTTACCTACACTGATACCCCCTATCGCGCCAAGTGGAGTCTTACCACGATAGCCTGAAACCGCCCCCGGTCCATATTTACGCGGCAGGGGTTGCCCCTGGTTGTTCCACCTGGCCCTGACCGTATTGCGCGGAGCACCCGCAGCTACCCTGGCCGGCTTACCGGCCGGAGCTACCCGCCCGTAATAAGGCACATAGCCGCTGCCAATGTTATCAGGTCTGGGGGAGCGGTAGTTGCGCTTGCGCAAAGGACGACCGGCAATATCACCTTTAAAGGCTCTTTCGCGGGCAAAGCGTTTATCCTTGTATTTATAGGTGTTGGGCTGGCGGTAGGGTCGTTTGCGCCTGACGGCACTTACCGGTGCCACTCTGGGCGGGTAGGCCCGCTCAGGCTGCCGGGCAGTGGTGCGCACCGACTTTTTACGGTATTTTTTACCAAAACGTGGTTTCTCTCCCTTACCGGTAGGTTGTGTCTGCGAACGTACCGGAGCCGCCAACACCACAGTTGGTGTTCGTTTGGAACGATGATCTTTATAGCGGCCATAGCGCTTGTCGCGGGCGTATTTGTTGGGTGGTGGCGGTGGTGTGGTGCGTGGCTGTGGTTGCCGGGTGGCCGCCTTACCGAAGCGCTCCCCTTCTTTGAGTTTCTTACGGCCGATGTACGGATTGACATTACTAAGCGTACGCCCTCCGGTAATAGGTCGAGCGCTGTTTTTGTTTTTGGTGCGCAGCTTACGGCCGGCAATATCGCGGGTGCTGGCTTTCTCATCGGCCACCGGCCGGTCTTTGTAGCGATACACCTTGCGTTTGGTTTTGATTTTAGGTGGGGGTGCCACCGGCCGTGGTACGCCCTGACGCTGATTCTTGCGCGAAAAAGCAGGCTGCGGAGAGGTGCGCACCGACCTAACGATCTGGCGGTTAGGCTTGGCACGCTGTTTTTCGGTTTTGATCTTACGACCGGTATAGGGGTTGGGCTGCGGATAAGTAAGCCGCGGTGCCGAGCGGGTAGCTTGCTGCCTGATACGTCTGCGCCCGGAGATATCACCCGTGCGGGCACGTTCACCCTTTCTTTCGGTATAACGTACCGGTGGCGCAGGTGGCCCGGCCCGGGTCTTTTCGGTTTTTATTTTACGTCCACTATACGGATTGGGCTGTGAATAGGTAATATGACGTGCCGAGCGGGTAGCTTGCTGACGGATGCGCTTACGGCCGGTGATATCGCCCTGATAGCCGCGCTCCGGCTTTTTTATACGTCTGCGCTGGGCTTGTTTAAGCTGCTTTTTATTGGAATAGCCTTTTTCTTTGGTTTTCCGGGTTTTTCGCTTGCGGCCTTTTATCCTTTTCTTTTTCTGTGGAGTGGTAGCTCCGGCCGGCTGCTCACGCTCAGGCCTGGCCTGGTTGCGCGAATCTATCTGCGCCACACCCTGTCCGGCTACCAGCATACTAAGTAGCAGGATACCGGCCAGCTTGATTTTCAGACCTGATAAACCTTTATTTTTTATAGAAAAAAACACAAACAAATGCTCTATCCAACCGCAAAATACTAAAATTCAGCCAAATCCAGTATCTTTTCCTTTAAACAACTTTTGGCCAGAAAATTGTCTTCGAGGGGTTTGACAAACGGCACGGGGGTATCCAGGCTGGCTACGCGTACCACCGGAGCATCAAGCAGCGTAAAGCAATTTTCGCTTACCCAGGCAGCTATTTCACCGCCAATACCACCGGTAAGCGTATCTTCATGCAGAATCAGCATTTTGCCGGTCCGCGCCAACGATGCACGCACTGTTTGCTTATCCCACGGCATCAGCGTGCGTAAGTCAATGATTTCGATGCTTACCTCCGGCAGTTGGGCAGCTATCTCCAGCGCCCAATGCACGCCCATACCATAGGTAACCAGGCTGATGTCATCGCCCGGCTGCACGACCGAGGCTACCCCCGGCTCTACGGTATAATAATCATCGGGAATCTCATCGGCCACCGACCGGTAAAGGGCTTTGTGCTCAAAGAAAAGTACGGGGTTAGGATCGGCAATGGCAGTAGCCAGCAGCCCTTTGGCATCGTAGGGGTTGGCCGGGTAGAATATTTTCAGCCCCGGGGTGTGAAAAAACCAGGCCTCGTTACTCTGCGAGTGGAAAGGCCCGGCCGCCACGCCCGCCCCGGTAGGCATGCGGATTACCACATCGGCATTTTGTCCCCAGCGATAGTGTATTTTGGCCAGGTTGTTGACGATTTGATTGAAACCGGACGACACAAAATCGGCAAACTGCATTTCAATTACTGCCTTGTAGCCCTTTACCGACAGGCCCAGGCCGGCTCCCAGAATAGCCGACTCGCAAAGCGGGGTATTGCGTATGCGCGCGGGGCCGAATTGCTCCAGAAATCCTTCGGAGACCTTAAACACTCCTCCGTATTCGGCCACATCCTGGCCCATAAAAATCAGGTTATCGTAACGCTCTAACGATTGGCGCAAGCCATCGGATACGGCATCTACCAGGCGTTTTTTGCTTTTGCCAGCCGATGATGGCTGCACGGCATGGTAGCTGTAAGGCGAAAATACATCGGCCAGCTCGGTAGAAGTATCGGGTACGGGCAAGGGCTCGCCATAGGCTTTTTCCAGGCCGGATTCTATCTCCTGTTTTATTTCCTGGCGTACTTTTTCCTTTTCTTCAGAGGAGATAATCCCCTCCTGTAGCAGCCATGTTTCGTAATTATCAATCGGGTCTTTTTTTGCCCACTTTTCCATGAGTTCCTTGGGCACATATTTGGTGCCGGAAGCCTCTTCATGACCACGCATCCGGAAGGTAAGCGCCTCTACCAATACCGGACGTGGTTTTTTACGAATGCTCCTGGCTATTTTATCAATGGTGGTGTACACCTCCAGCACATTGTTGCCATCCACTTGTACCGCCTCCATGCCATAGCCGGGGCCTTTTTGTGTAAAGCTTTCAAAGCGAAACTGCTGGCTGCTGGGCGTGGACAAGCCATAGCCGTTGTTTTCTACCAGAAAAATAACTGGCAGATCCCATACAGCGGCTACGTTGAGGGCTTCATGAAAATCACCTTCGCTGGTACCCCCGTCACCGGTAAATACCAGGGTAGCCTTACCGGCCTTGTCGAGCATGTTGGCCAGGGCAATACCATCGGCTACAGCCAGTTGCGGACCCAGGTGGGAGATCATACCGACAATATGGTGCTCCTTGCTGCCAAAGTGAAAAGAGCGGTCGCGCCCCTTGGTAAAACCTGTAACCTTACCCTGAAACTGAGCGAACAAACGCCATAGGGGTATCTGCCGGGTGGTAAAGACCCCGAGGTTGCGGTGCATGGGCAAAATATACTCATCTGGCGCCAGGGCCAGGGTAGCACCTACGGCAATGGCCTCCTGACCGATGCCCGAAAACCATTTACTGATCTTATTCTGGCGCAGCAGAATAAGCATTTTCTCCTCAATAAGCCGGGGCACAAGCAAAGCCCGGTATATCTCCTTGAGTTTTTTATGGGTAAATTTCTGACGATCGAATTTCATATATCAGTCTTAGGCGCGACAAAGTTAGGCAAGAGTTGCAGTCCAACGGCAACATATTTATATTTTTGGCTGTTTATGATTGCCTTTGAATCTCACCGGTTGGAAAACGGCTTATTGGTGCTGGCCCACCACGATCCGCTCAGCAACGTAGCAGTGCTGAATGTGGCCTATAAGGTGGGCTCACGTGATGAAGACCCGCAGCATACTGGTTTTGCTCATCTGTTTGAGCATCTGATGTTTGGTGGTTCGGTAAATATTCCGTCTTATGACGAACCGCTGCAAAAAGCTGGTGGAGAAAATAATGCTTACACCACCCCTGATCTGACCAATTACTACCTGACGCTGCCAGCAAACAATATCGAAACCGGCTTTTGGTTGGAATCAGATCGGATGCTGGGGTTGGCCTTTAACGAGCAGTCGCTGGAGGTTCAGCGCAAGGTGGTGATCGAGGAGTTTAAGCAGCGCTACCTGAACAAGCCATACGGCAATGCCTGGCATTTGTTGCGTGAAATGGCCTACCAGGTACACCCCTATCGCTGGCCGACCATCGGTAAAGAGATCAGCCATATTGAGCAGGCCACTATGGAGCAGGTCAAGGCTTTTTTCAAGAGATACTATGTGCCCAACAATGCCGTGCTGGTAGTGGCCGGCAATATAAAACCGGAGCGGGCATTTGCTCTGGCTGAAAAATGGTTTGGCCCCATCGCGCGTGGGGCGGAGATCGAGCGTCATATACCGCCCGAGCCGGTGCAAACAGCTCCACGGCTGAAGAAAGTAAGTGAAAATGTACCGGCTCATGCCTATTATAAAGTATATCATATGCCGGGCCGTGGCGATGCCGCCTACCATCGCACCGATTTGCTTAGCGATATACTGGGCCGGGGTAAGTCATCGCGGCTGCAGAGGCTGCTGGTAGAAGAACGCAAGACCTTCAGCGAGCTGTCGGCCTATGTATTGGGCTCGTTCGATCCGGGTTTGCTGGCTATCAGCGGGCAATTGGCGCCCGGAGTGGACTTTGACCGTGCCGAGCGCGAAGTGCAGGAGGTAATAACCAACCTACAAGAAAAAGGAGCAACAGCCGATGAACTGGAGAAAGTTAAGAATCAGGCATTGACCTCGTTGGCTTTTGGCGAAGTGCATATTCTAACCCGTGCCATGAACCTGGCCTATTATGCTTTGCTCAACGACCCACAAGAGGCAAACCGGCAGGAAGAAAAAATACGGGCAGTAACCCTTGCCGATATCGGAGAGGCAACTCATACCGTGCTGCGCGATAGCAACAGTTCCACCCTGTATTATCAGGCGTTGCCTCTGCTGCAACAGCAGGAAACAGCCAGTGTCTTAAAAAACTAAAGTTATGAAGATCAGAACCGGATTTGGCTATGATGTGCACCGCCTGGAAGCAGGACGTGAGTTCTGGCTGGGTGGTATCCGGCTGGAGCACCCGCAAGGACCGGTGGGGCATTCCGATGCCGATGTGCTGATACATGCTATTTGCGATGCCCTGCTGGGCGCTGCCAACCTGCGCGATATCGGCTACCACTTTGCCGATACCGATCCGGCTTACGAGGGTATCGACTCGAAAAAATTACTGGCCGAAACGGTGCGGCTGTTGCACGAAGCGGGCTATAACATTGGCAACATCGACAGCACAGTGGTGCTGGAGGCACCTAAGGTGAACCCGCATATTGACCGTATGAAACAGACGCTGGCGGCAGTAATGGGTATTGACGAGGAAGATATATCTATAAAAGCTACCACTTCTGAAAAGATGGGTTTTGTTGGTAAGGGTGAAGGAATTGCTGCTTTTGCTACGGTGCTGATAACCAAATGATTTTTTACTTGCGCACCACCAGTTTTTTGGTGGCCACCCCTTCGTTGTCGATATACAGGCTGTAAAAATAGACCCCGGGGTTGAACTGCTCGACCGAGATTTTAAGCTGATTTTCGAAAGGATTGAGCTTGTACTCGCCCGCAACTGAGCCTAAAACATTGTGAATAATGATTTTAGCCTCTTTGCTGTCATCTTTGATACGATAGTCGAAGATGGCCACATCGCGGGCCGGGTTGGGGTACACATCGCTAAGCTCTACGGTTTTGGAGAAATATAACAGGCCTTCACGTGGTAGCTCGGCAATTTCAAATTGCAAATCAAACTCGACATATTCATCCGGATTGCGCACATTCTCGATACGCACGGTGGCCGAGCTCTGGCCGGCTACCAAACCGGCCTCTAGCACCAACTCGAAAAAATCCGTTTGTCGCCCCGGTGGCAGGCGATGTACGAAAGCGGCCGGTCGCGCCTGTCGCAAGGCAATATTGTCGCGGTCGCAGGCGTTATCATAGCAATAATAGAGCTGCTGACTGGTGCCGATCTCGCGGTCAACCTCCTGCAAACGCAGCCAAACGGTGTGGTTGGTGGTGTTTCTGACCGTCAGCGGGATACGGATTTCCTGCCCCACGATACCCTGTACAGGCCCCTGCGGCAGGATAGCCTCTAGCGACTGGCTGCTTGCCGACCAGGCCGGTAACAGCAAAAGGGCGATATAGAGCAATTTTTTCTTCATAGCAGGATATACCAATCCCATTATACCAAATATACAAAATATTGATATTTATGCAACGCCTCTTAAAAAAATTTAATGGTTTTTAGCCTTTTTAGGCATTTTCTTCATTTTACGCAGCTTCTGCGGCCTGCGTACGGGCGGTGCGGGACCTGGCGGGGGTGCCGGTGTTTGCTTTATTTCCAGGTTGATCTGACCCGGCAGTGCCGGCTGCAGCGGCTCTATGACAATGGGTGGGCGCTCAAAATCCTCGAGCTGCGGGCGCTTGTCGCCATACCAGACAAAGTCTTTCAGGGTCTTGTCGGCCGGCTGCAGCTCATGGGGCGGTATAAAGCGGCCCTCGGGGTTTACCTTGAAGGAAGCATCCACCAGGCGCTTGTCGGCAAAAATCAGGGTAATATCAGAGCAGATGATGCGGTTCATGCCCAGCAGAAAGCCCTCCTCTTCGTCATACATAAAGAAGATACTCTCGCCATTACCATGTACATCCATCCGGCTCAGCTCGTTGTCCTGAAACCAGGCCACCATGGTGCGCCCTTTTATTTGGTTGTAATTGCCGGCCGAGTCCTGGGTGATGACAAAGGCCTTGTTTTGCAGATGCAGGCGGCTTACGGTACCGTTGTTTATAACGAGCTGAATAGTGTCGGCAGTCAGTTGGTTGTCGTCTGTCCACATTACCGGGTTACCGTAAAAATTCATCAGGCTATCAGCCACCAGGTAGGCCACTGAGTCGGCAATGGCTTGGATATCCGACTTATACACCCGCACATTATTATAGGCCAACAAGCGCTTCAGGCTGTCGGCTTTGCTATCGATCGACACCAGTGTATCGGCCTTCAGGTAAAGTGTATCGCCCTCAGATACCATGCGTAACAAGGGGTTGTCATAAACCTTGGTGGTGGACGTTTTTTTGTTGTAGGCAGCCTGCTGGCCGGTGATGAATATCTGATCTTCCTTGGCTACCAACAGCACATCGCCCTGCACATGGTATTCGCCCCGGATGTCGTCCAGCACCATGTTTTTGCCTTTCAGATAATAATTTTCGGTCTCCACCTTGCCGGCAAAATACACCGAGTGCTTGCGCCTGGAATCGTACTGGCCGTGGTCGTGATGAAAGACATTGCCCTCGCTATCGGTAAGCACGGTGGGCGCCACAAAATACACAATACCCGTCTTGGTGTTATAAACCAGGGTGTCAGACACCATCGTGTAGTCGTCATTCTTGCCCACTACATTTTTTTTAAAAGAGGCCGTATTGGTGCGAGTATTGTAATAGCCGCGCTCGCTCACCAGCACATTGGTGGTATCGACAATTTTGCCCCCTCCGAAATAATAGGCGATAGCCGTGTTGCGGTCGTAGTCGAGGTTATCGGTAAAAAGCTGCATGCGGCCCAACTGGGTGAGCACCACCCGGTCGCGCAGCCGGGCCACGCGGGTGTTGCCATCGTAAAACAGCCTGTCGGCCGTAAGGGTAACCGAGTCGCCATCCAGGATGCGCACATGGCCGTAGGCTTCCAGGTAGTTGGTTCTGCGCGCCAGCACAGCCGAATCGCAGAAAAAACGGGTATCCTGATGGGTGAACTCCACATTGCCTTTGACACTGGTATAGGTAATGCCGTCTTTCTTAAAGCCCGACAGTTGTTCGGCCCCCGGCTCCAGCTTGATCTTTTTCTGAGCCTGCAGGGGTAGCACTGGTAGCAGGCAGGCCAGCAGGACGATATGGTAGTAGTATTTTTTGATGATACTTACTGGTACAATTTTCGTGCAAAAGTACGATGCCGGTAGCTGGCTGCCATATATGCGGTAAAATACCTGCTGTTGGCCGTTTTTTTTAGGATGCATCTTTCGGAGTGTAATGCGGAAAAGCGGTTATAAGCTGGAAGCTGGAAGTCTGAGGTCTGAGGTCTGATGACTGAGGGCGGTGGACAGATGTTGATAAAATCTAAATTCTTAAATTACAGATCTGTCATCTTCAATGTTAACCGCAGAGGGCGCAAAGTGGAAAAGCGGAGATGAGGAAATGAGGATAAGCGGGGTGGGCCTCCC
>WFNR01000005.1 GCA_015488485.1 Cyclobacteriaceae bacterium
AACTGCTGAGCGCTGTAGCGGAAAAACCATTGCCAGACCTGTTCCCTAAAGACCAGGATATCAAGCACTTACAATAATTTGTATATCGAAAGCATTTTTTTAATTGCCTCTCTATCAGTTTGTTAACTCAAAATCGTGTCAAACTCAGGAATAAATGCCTCATGTTACGCACATATAAATGGCCGGTATCACAAAAAAGAGATAACTCTTTGTTTGTATAGCTGTACCCGCATCAGATATGATGATTTTGCCTGGTTCCGGTTAATCCACCCACTTACTGAATATCCTGCATAGCACGCAGGGCTTGATATACCCCGTTTTTGGCTACCAGCTCTTCATGGGTGCCGCGCTCTACAATCTGGCCTTTTTCGATTACCAGAATTTCATCGGCATGCTTGATGGTGCTCAGGCGGTGGGCAATTACCAGTGAGGTGCGGTTGGCCATCAGCTTGGTAATCGCTTCCTGTACCAGGCGCTCGGAGTGTGAGTCGAGGGCCGAGGTGGCCTCATCCAGGATAAGGATGTCCGGGTTGGCCATCACCGCCCGGGCAATGCTGATACGTTGGCGCTGCCCGCCCGACAGCTTGCTGCCATCTTCGCCCACCAGCGTCTGGTAGCCCTGCGGCATTGCCATAATGAAATCGTGGGCGTTGGCTATTTTGGCGGCACGGATTACCTCTTCCTCGCTGGCATTTTCCTGGCCAAAGGCAATGTTGTTAAACACCGTGTCATTGAACAGGATGGACTGCTGGGTAACAATACCCAGGTGCTGGCGCAGTGACTCCAGCTTTACATCGGTAAGGGGGATGCCGTCAATAGTGATTTGCCCCGAAGTGGGGTCATAAAAGCGGGGTATCAGGTCGGCAATGGTAGATTTACCCCCGCCCGACTTGCCTACCAGCGCCACCGTTTTGCCCCTGGCCAAAGTGAAATTAATGTCTTTCAGCACCGGCTCGTTTTCGTAGGCAAACGACACATGGTCGAAAACAATGGCCTGGCGGAATTCCTTTATTTCCACTGCATCGGGTTTCTCCTGTATTTTGGGGCGGTCGTCAATAATGCTGAAAATGCGATCGGCACTGGCCAGTGCCCGCTGGATGGTAGTGAGTGAATTGGATACTGCCTTGGCCGGCTGCAGCACCCGGCTAAACAAAATAATAAAAGTGATGAAATAGGCGGCCTCCAGCCCGGAGTTTTTGTCGAGCACCATCGAGCCGCCTATCAGCAGCACCATGGCCACTACGGCTATACCCAAAAACTCCGACACCGGACTGGCCAGGTCGAACTTACGGGCCATGGCAATCGACAGGCGCGAATAGTTATCTACCTCACGTTTGAATTTTTTTACAATATAGTTTTGGGCCGAGAAGGCCTTGATCAGGCGGATGCCGCTGATGGCCTCCTCTACCTGATTGGAAATACGCCCTAATGAACTCTGCGTAAGAGCAGCCGCCTGCTTGAGGCGCTTGGCTATACCGGCAATCAGCCCGCCCGAGAGAGGCAGCAAGATAAGCGAATAGAGGGTAAGCTTGGGGGAGATCATGAAAAGCGAAATAAAATAGCCGATGATCAGGGCCGGTTCCAGCAAGATTACCTTAATAGAGTCCATGATAGCCGCTTCTATCTGCTGTACATCAGAGGTGATCTTGAGCATCAGGTCGCCCTTGCGCTCGGTAGTGAAGTAGCTGATATCAAGGTTGATGGTTTTTTCAAACACATGGTTGCGGATGTTTTTTACCACCCGCGTGCGGATAATAGCCAGCAGAATAGCCGCCAGATAACGAAACAGGTTCGACAGGAAAGCGGTAATGAGGATAGCCGTAGCCACAAAAACCAGCGCCCCCATCGGCCCTTTTTCTACCAGATAGACGTTCAGATAATAATTGAAAACATCGATAAAATAGTTGAAATCATAATTGAAAACCGGTGGCTGCCCCACGGCAGCGGCATCGGGCTCCTTATTGAACAGCACATCGAGCATCGGGGCCAAGAGGGCGATATTTACCACGCTAAACATAGCGTACAACAAGGCCGTAACGATATATTGCGGTATATACCAGCCCAGCCCGCGGGCGTATGACAAGATGCGCAGATAGGTTTTCATACCAGAGATTACGCCTGCAAAGCTAAAACATTATAAGTGTATGCGTTTACTAAAACTCATGTAATCGGAAGGGGGCGTTCCAGCGCAGGGTAAGGCTATAAAGCAAGGTGCGCTGATCGTACTGGTCAGCGGCACTCTCCTGCTGGCGCCAGGCAATATTGAAATCGATAAAAGTATTGTGCCAAAACATATAGCTGGCCCGGAAATCGGCCAGCAGCCAGTTGGTGGCAATGCCCTGCCCCACAAAGTTACCCTCATCGCTGACCCGGGTGGTGTAGTCTTTCAGTATCTCCTTGCCGTAATTGGTGCCGGCAGAGTCGAGGCCGTAGTTGGCTGCAAACAGCTTGCCGGTAAGCGACAAGCGCGGCAACGGCTGGTAGCGTGCCACTGCTATAAACTCCCGGAAGTTAGCCCCCAGCGGATGTGCCACCGGCTGCCGGTAATTGGCATAATTTGAATAAATGGTGTTATGCGTATAGGTATAAGGGCGCGCCCAGTTGTATTCCAGTTGCAGGTCCAGGTTGCTGACATTCAGCACATCTATATACTTAAGCCCCAACTGATAGCTGAACTTATTGCCCCACCAGCCGGGGTTTTTAAAAAACTCCCCCACTTTCAATTCATCGAAGACAAACTGTCCATAGAGCGAAAAATGACCGAGAAAATTCCATTTGGCATCCAGCCCCAGCAAGGCGTTGTCGAGGCTGCCGTTTTGCTGCTCCAAGGCCCGGTAAAAAATAATCGGGTTCAGGTAAGACAGCTCAAAATGATTATTCCCCAGTGAGTCTTCACGGCCAAAGACCACCGACTCAAACGCAGCCAGGGTAACATGCCGGCCGATATCAAAACTCAGGCGGTGGGCTATCAGGTATTTTTTCGGAAAGGCCGTATTGCCTATCGAACCACCCGACTGGCCGTAGGCATCGGCATATAGCTGGGTAAACAGGTTGGTGTAGTTGATGCGCCAAACGCGGGTGTTGATTCTCAGAAAGAGGGCCGGAGGGCTGAAATCAGAGAGTATCAACGAGCGGTAGCCATCGCCCCAAAACTGCCGGTCGTGGCCAAATTGAAAGTTGATATGCCGGGTAGCATTGAAGCTGATATAACCGGTGGCGGTGAAAAAGTCATAGCCCCGGTCGCCAAAGGTTTTCCAGAAACCCTCATGCGGCACTACGGTGTACTGGCTGATAAATTGCCGTACATAGGTGGGCGGGCGCATTTGATTCTCACCCAGGTAAGCATAAAACCCCACCTTGCCGTCAATCATGCCGTGTAGCTGTGCCCCGCGTGTGTTGAGGTAGGTATAGCGGCCATCGGCCGTTTCGCCACCTATACCCAGGTTGAGCACCGGATTGAAATGCACCACGATGGCTTCTTTTTTGTCAGCCCCATAGAGAAAATCCGAGCGGTATTTGTATATGGTATTCCATATAGGTTTGGGATTCAGGTTTTGGTGGTTGGCCGTCCATTTAAAATTGTCGTTGCGCAGGTAGTTGTTATTAAAACGATCAGCGCGTGACGAAAGCACCTGGTCCGTATCCAGGGTATCGATAAAAGCGGCAATAGCCTGGCGGGTATAGGGCTTTACCGCACTTTGGTAGGAGGCAGAAAGGTGGTTGTGGCGTATTTCCAGGCGGTCGAGCAGGTGGTAATAGTCGCGGTTGAGCGGGGCATTGCTACTCTGGGCCGCAGCATCCGCTGCAAGGCACTGCAAGGCTATCAGACCAAGAAAAAACAGTTGTACACGACCCATAACAATTGGTAAAACTAACAGAATGCCCTGAAAGCACCTTATAACCTTTTTGAAAATTTATGATAACAGAGAACTGCGGGCTGAGGACTGAGGTCAGATGACTGGAGACGGAGGCCGGAAGCCTGGGAAGCGTAAAAACGGAAATGCGGGGTTTTAGACCGTCTGCTGCCGGGCAGGCCTGCCTTTGCCACTGGCAGGCTGGAAGCAAGGAAACTAAAGGCTTAGGTCTGTAGTTGGAAGGCAGACAAAATCTAAAATCTTCAATCTTAACCGCAAAGCACACAAAGGAGGCGCAATGACGCTAAGAGTTGAGCAGAATTGAAATATAACCAACTGAGCTGGCTGTTCTGCCTGTCCTGCCTGAGGCTCTCGAAGGCAGGTTCTCGAAGGCAGGCTCTCGAAGGCAGGTTCTCGAAGGCATATGGCTGAGGCGCCCGAAGGCAGGCTCTCGAAGCCAATTACAATTCTTATTTCTTCAATCCTAACTGCCAAATAGCCTACCCAAAGAGAATTGTCAGTTAGAGCGGCTGACCTATACGGCAATACTTACATCAATAATATCACCTGATCGCAAATCAGCCTTTTTTCTGATCTCAGCTTTTAACGGCAGCAAATAGGTGTCGTGCTTGTTGTCAAACCAAATAGCCGTATGCCAGGCAATGCCCTTCACCGTGGCAATTACTTTCATGCGTCCCCAGCCTTCTTCCTGCCATTTCAGGTTATCTCTGATTTCTTTGGATATGGCCTTTGGCAGCGATACAAAAAACCAACCGCCTTCAGACTGGTGCTGCCAAATTTCTGCCTTAAAATCGTATCTAATCCTGGCATTCATTTTTCCACCGGATGTGTTTCATAAGCTGTTTGATAAATTGGTAACGCCAAGGGTTTGATTTTGACATGTACCGGCCGCTGGCAGCATGTACAGTGCCGCAAAACAGTTTATCCTAAGCTTTATCAAAGCTATAAAACTCTTGTTTGTTTTAGCTGTTTCGCAGCCAGGTTTCGTCAGCCATATTTGTTCTTTAGCCGCCATACCGGTACATTCGTACCCTTACAGCCAGTTCATAGGCTGGTTGTACCCTTATGCGATAAGCCGGCTTTTCTAAATAAAAGCCGGCCGAACAGGTAAGCAAATGAAGAGTCTTAAGCCGTATTTCATTTTGGTTATACTCTTGCCGGGAGTACTCCTGGCACAGGCGCAAAGCTGGCAGGCACTCAATCAGGAAAGTGTGAAACAGTACCACCGGGGCCAGTACAAACTAGCCGAGCAAAGTGCCGCAAGGGCGCTGCAGGTGGCGCAGCATCAGGCAGGCATGGTCAGCAAGGCCTACATAACCGGCTTGACTAACCTGGGGTATGCCCTACGGGGGCAAGGCAGGTACACCCAAGCCTTGCAAAGCTTTAAACAGGCGACTGAGTTGAGTTTTAAACTATATACCCGCCCGCATGTAAGCCAAATATCAACCCTGGGCGAGGTGGCCAAAATATGGCAGGATATCGGCATGTACGACAGCACCGAATACTATTTGCGCACTGCGCTGGAATTGTATAAGCGTGTGCCAGCAGAAAACCCGGTACACCAGGATACGGCAGCGGTTTTTTTGCTTACCGCTTACATGAAGATTAACGCCCAACAGGCCTCCTTGTATCACCGCAAAGGGCAGCCCGAAAAAGCCATCCGCCTGCTGGAAGCCCAACTACCGCTGATTAAAAGCCTGTATCCCAACGATTTTACTGCCCAAGACGATTACCGGCAAATCATTCATAATTTATCGGTGTATTACAACGAATGGGGCAAACCACAGGCCGCCAGGTATTATGCCCTGACCTATGCCGGTTTGGTACAAGACAATGCCAGTTTGCTCGACAAGATTTATGCCTGGCAGGAACTGGGCAATGTATATCGCAATTTGCAAGAGTTTGATTCGGCCTTGTATTACTGGCAAAAGGCGCTGCGTACTATCGAATCAAGCAGCTATCAGGGCAGCTATATTCATCAGGTTTTACTCAATAACCTGGGAGAACTTTCTCTATATCAGGAAGAATATCCGCGGGCTATTGCTTTTCTTGAATCTTCCTTAAAAATGCAAAAAGCCAGCCAGGAACTTAACGGCCCCTTATACCGGGCTACCTTATCCAACCTGGCCGAAAGCTATCGTTGGGCCGGCTGGTATGCCCGGGCCGACACCGTTTATATGAAGCTGATGGACGAGCTGACAGAGGAGATTGTGCACAACTTTACCTATCTGAGCGAAGCCGAAAAGCTGGCATTTTATGAAAAGCAACTTTCCTACCTGGATAACTTTAGCTCCTTTGCCCTGGAGGTTTCGGGATTGCTGCCTTTGCAAGCCACCGATACCCCCTATGTGAGTCCGCAGATAGCCGGGCGATTGTATGATTTACAGCTTACCACCAGGGCGCTTATCCTGAATGTAAGCAAGCGGATGAAGCAACTGATTTTGTCCGACACCAGCAAAGAGGTAAGTGGTCGCTACCTGCAGTGGGAAGCCGATAAAAAACGCCTGTCGCAGGCACTGCTTACCGGCAACAAGGCAGGCCTTAACCTCGCGCAATTAAGACAAGGCATAGAAGAAAACGAAAAATGGCTGATTGCGCATTCGGCCGGTTTTAACAAGGGCTTTAAAATAAACAAAACCACCTGGCAACAGGTACAGCAAGCTTTAGACCCCAACCAGGCGGCCGTGGAGCTTATACGGCTGGTGGACGGCCTGGTATATGGCGCCTTGATACTTACCCCGCAAACCACCGGGCAGCCGGCTTTTGCGCTGGTGATGAGCACCCGCACCGGGCTTTTGGAGAAGCAGTATTATCATTATTACCGCAATACTATTAAATACCAGCGTCCCGATACTATTTCGTATGGGATATATTGGCAACCCATTATTGAGACCATCCGGGATCATATGCCTGGCCGGGCTATGCCGTCACGGGTGTACCTGTCGAGCGATGGCATTTACAATCAGTTGAATGTCAACACTTTTTATCATGCAAAAAACAACAAGTATGTACTGGACGAAACAGAGGTAGTACTTTTGACCAATACCAGGGAGTTGCTTTCTCGGCATAAAAGGCTATCAGATAGCAACCTTACTGCTGCCTTGTTTGGCAATCCTGACTTTGGCGCCAAAGGGTTTGGCCGTTTGCCCGGTTCGGGGCTGGAGGTGGTGCAGATAGACAGCTTGCTGAAACAAGCAGGCTGGAGCAGCCGCTTGTTTACTAAAGAGCAGGCAACCGAAAGCCAACTTAAAAAACTGGCCACCCCCCGGGTGTTGCACCTGGCCACGCATGGTTATTTTAATCCCGAGCCTGCGGCCGGCAGCCACCCGTTTGCCCAAATGATGATCCAGTCGGGGGTGGTGCTGGCCAAAGAAAACGACCTGGCCGATGGACGTAACGATGGCATCCTTACCGCTTATGAGGTAACCGATTTAAACCTGGAAGCCAATGAGCTGGTGGTGCTGTCGGCCTGCCAAACCGGCCTGGGCGTAAGCAAGCCGGGCGAAGGGGTGTACGGCTTGCAACGTGCCTTTGAAGTAGCCGGAGCCGACCATATACTCATGAGCCTGTGGCAGGTAAACGATGCCGTAACACGCGAACTGATGGTGCAATTTTATGTCCGTTGGCTGCAAACAGGAGATAGCCGGGAAGCCTTTCTGAAAGCCCAGCAGTACATCCGTAAGCGCTACCCACAGCCTTATTATTGGGGTGCCTTTGTGATGAGTGGCGGCTAGCGCTCTTTCCAGCGATGTGGATAGGGAGAGCTTTTTTGCATTATTATTTGTAGGCTTGGCTTCAGGCGTTTTTGGCAGTTGGTGATTTATCCCTGATCATGCTTGTCATGAAATAGATAATGGTGCCGAAAATCAGTACGACAAAAATCACGATAAAATAATTGCCCAGACCACTTTGTCTACCTAAAGCTGTTTGAATGGTAGAATAAGTGATATATGAAAACATACATACAATTTCCGTGTTAATAACCCGGATCATTTTGACGGCCAGCTGATATACCCGTTCGGCATTTTCTGCAGTAATTTCTATTGGATAATTCAAAATATGCGGGTATCGGCTCAAAACACCCATGCCGATATACAAAACCAATCCCAAAACGGGCAAAACCCAAATTGTTGCCGGGTCAATATACTCGTCAGGCGTTCCGCCAAAACCATAATGCCCGGGAATGGCCGCAGGCAAATCGCCATAGTAAACAACAGGTATGCCTATGAGAAAAAGGAGGGCCAGGATGCC
>WFNR01000006.1 GCA_015488485.1 Cyclobacteriaceae bacterium
CCCGCAGGCTGATAAGCGAAAATCAGATTTCAAGGGGGGAGAATACGTAGATTACGAAGAGGTAGAATAACTCCTATTGGGAGTCTGCCTTATATTGAGTACGGTCATAAATAACCTTACCCCGGGAATTCCACTCTTTGCGTATGTAGGGTACAAAATCATCGTCAAAGGGGTCTTTGCGATACTGCACTTCGCGCTTTCTACGCCCCCTGCGGTTTTTGTAAAAGGAGGTCCATTTACCTGCTTTCTGATCAAAGCGGTACTCACCTGACACCGCTATGCTGCCGTCTTCAAAAAAGTAATAGTAGTTGCCTTCTTTTTTGCCGTATTCTACCGGGATTATCTCCTTGATTTTGGTGCGCGTATCAGGGTCATAAAAACTCACCAACGACTCTTTGGGCCAGCCACGATAGTACTTCTCCTTGTCAATCAGAATATCATCGGGGGTTTTGCGTATCCACCTGCCGTGCTTGGTACCTATGTAAAAGATACCTTCTTCCACCGTCACGTCACCTCTGCGTACCACATAGGGGCCGTGCAACAGCACCCCTTTGCTGGGGTCAACCCTGCGGCTCTTGCGTATTTCACCGCGTTCGAAATCATACCAATAGATGTCGCGCACATAGGGGTCGGGCGGTATGTATTCTTTCAGGTAGTTGAAAAGTATCAGTTCCTCTTTATCACCATGGCCGCGCCTGGCAAATCCTTTTTTGGTTTTCAGGCCGTAATAAACATTCTTTTTGGGCTTTTTCTTTTTGGGGGTAAAGGTCTCCTCTTCCGGGTCTTTCTTCTCAAGGTTTACCGTAGGCGGAGGTGAAAAAGTAGTAAACTGATCCTCACGGGCCTGGGTTTGTCCATAACCACTGGCAAAGATGATGATGGCCGGAAGCAGTACCAGAATGTGTTTCATGCCTGATAGCAACGAGAATATGGCTGTAATATTGCCCATGCGCCTTACAAAAATAACCGGGCTATAGCAATATTGCCAAAGCTTCTTTTTTATTCTACTGTTACCGACTTGGCCAGGTTGCGGGGTTGATCCACATTACAACCACGCATAACGGCAATATGATAAGAAAGCAGTTGCAAAGGTATTACGGTAACCAATGGCATCAGCGGCTCATCTACCTGTGGCACTTCAATTACGTGGTCAACCATGGCCGGAATCACCTCATCCCCCTGGGTAACGATAGCTATTACGCGACCCTTGCGGGCTTTTACCTCCTGAATATTGCTGACAATCTTCTCGTAGGAGCTGTCTTTGGTGGCAATAAATACCACCGGCATTTCTTCATCGATCAGCGCGATGGGGCCGTGCTTCATCTCGGCAGCCGGGTAGCCCTCGGCATGGATATAAGATATCTCTTTTAGTTTGAGCGCCCCTTCAAGCGCTACCGGGAAGTTATAGCCACGCCCCAGGTAGAGGAAGTTGCGGGCATCTTTATACTGAGCCGCTATCTCCTTAATCTGGCTGTCCACGGCCAGCACCTCTTCCACTTTTTGCGGAATAGCCTCCAATTCAAAAAGCAGCTGGCGGTAGCGCGACTCGCTGATGGTGCCCTTGCGGTGTGCCACACGCAGGGCAATCATAAACATAACCGTAAGCTGAGCAGTAAAGGCCTTGGTACTGGCTACGCCTATCTCCGGGCCGGCATGCGTATAGGCACCCTCGTGCGATACTCGTGATATAGATGAGCCTACTACATTACAGAGCCCGAAAATAATAGCGCCTTTGCCCTTGGCCATTTCAATAGCCGCCAGGGTATCGGCCGTTTCGCCCGATTGTGAGATAGCAAAGACTACATCACCCTCATTGATAATCGGGTTGCGGTAGCGAAACTCTGAGGCATATTCTACCTCTACAGGTATTCGACAAAACTCTTCGATAAAATACTCCGACACCAAACCGGCATGCCAGGAAGTGCCACAGGCTACAATAAGTATGCGATCGGCATTGACCAGCTTGTTGGCGTATTCACGAATACCGCCCAGCACCAGGCGCCCTTCGGCAGCATTGAGGCGCCCCCGCATACTGTCGCCAATAGAACGCGGCTGTTCATAGATTTCTTTGAGCATAAAATGCTCAAAACCGCCTTTTTCGATGGCCTCCAACTCCATGTCAATGGTTTGGATGTAGGGTGTTTTCTCCAGATTGGAAGTATCTTTAATGGTAAGCTTACCATCGCTCACCACGGCAATCTCAAAATCATCCAGATACACCACCTCGTTGGTGTATTCAATAATGGGCGTGGCATCTGAAGCAAAAAAGTACTCGCCCTTGCCAATGCCCACAACCAGCGGGCTGCCCTTGCGGGCGGCTACCAGTTGCTGCGGGTGATCTTCCGACATCACCACGATAGCATAGGCGCCTACCACGGCATTCAGTGCCTGACGTACCGCCTCCGCCAGGGAGCAATCCTGGTGCTTCTGGATGTTTTCGATAAAGTTTATCAATACTTCGGTATCGGTTTCGCTTTGAAAGGTGTAGCCTTTCTTGATCAGCTCTTGCTTGAGGGCTCCGTAGTTCTCGATAATACCATTATGAATAATAGCCAGCTTGCCCGAGTTGCTGCGGTGCGGGTGGGCGTTTACATCGTTGGGCTCACCGTGAGTAGCCCAGCGGGTATGGCCAATGCCAATGGTGCTATGCAAAGACTTACCATTCAGCAGATTTTCCAACTCGGCCACCTTGCCTTTCTTCTTATATATGTTCAGTCCGCCATTGAGCAGGCTTAGCCCGGCACTGTCATAGCCGCGGTATTCCAGGCGCTGCAGCCCCTTGATGATAACAGGCGCTGCCTCACGCTGACCAACATATGCTACTATACCACACATATCTGCAAGTTTTTATCTGTCCTCAGTATTCGGAATAGTATAATATATTCGAAAACGGATACTGTCTTTAGGGAAGCGAAGAGGAGACACAGTAGATTGTGCCGGAGAACGCTGCGGAACGATAACACTCGATTGTCCGAAAATGAAAATCTGACCTTTTTCTTCAAGAAAAGGTTGTGATGGATCGTGAAAGTTTCCTGCTCTAATATTTTGTAAAAACCAAGATAGACTAAACTGATAGTTGTTGTTATCAACATCGTAGTAAGCTCTTTGTGGCCTACTATAAATACCCGGAACAGGAAAATCATTTTCATCTTGAAGCATAACAAAATCTCTGCCAACCTGTGAAGTATCTATCCGACCAATATCATCTATAATAGGCCAATTGTTTGTTTCATCGGTAAAATATATTTGCAAATATTCGGGTGGTTGTGTGTCATCGTTATAATTTATTATTCCACCTATATAAATATCAGCTCTGTTTATCACCACAGCGTCCAGCGTATCCAACAACAAATAATAAGGCGTAAGATCTGCTCTTATGGCAACCAATGTTCCAAACTGCAGATATCGATAGTCGTCAGTTGGATAATAATCTGTATTGTCTGGCTGAATACCAGCCAAGGCAGTGCCAGAATAATCCGCAGATATATGATAAAACGATCCCCCTCCAACATTGAATTCCAGATAACGATCAATAGGCTCTCCATCCGAGTTAAATTCAACATAGTTCAACCGTAGAGTAGCCCCAGGCGGATCAAAATAAAATATTGCTCTGTTGTTTCCACCAGGCACCAAAGCAATCCCTTTAAAGTAATTGTTAAAAGCATCATTACTGTCAAATATAGGGTCCCCGGCCTGTAGTTTCTTGAACAAATCAAGACCTATGTCTTCATTGAGCGTTACGATATAAGTGCTGTCAAATTGAATAGTATCGTTTACTTTAGGTGTAAAATTCCATTCACCCAAAGGAGTGTTTTGTAAAGGCAACTCATCAAGGCGCGTATAGTCAACTTCCTTGTCTATTCCTTGCGCCAATTGGTAAATCTTTACCTGCTGAACCTCATCATTAAGGGGTGTATCTCCTATAAAGCTTGTAAAAGAAATATTAAGATCCAATGATTTGAACTCAGCGCTATCGCTAACCTCAAGTACTGTTCCAAAACTAAATTCAACAAAAGTTTTCGAAACAATCGTACCAAAATCAGGGTTATTAAACATACCCACCTGTATAGTTCGGGTAAACTTTGAGCTGCGAGGATTAAACTGCACCACTGAAGTGGGTAGTGTTACATCTACATAATAAGGCTTGACCACCCCGTTGTCGGCATCTACCAACAGGCCAATATCTCCGGGATCCTCACAACTGCCTAACCCCCCAATGATCAAAACAATAGCCGCCCCAACGGCCAGTTGCCTACCCAACAAGTTCATTATACAGCTCGAAATAAGAGTCGGTGAAATTCTCGGTTTTTTCAATGGTATCTACCCGCTTGGTTTCCTTCTGCTTCTCATCAAATAACTTTTCGATCTGGCTGGCATCGCCATTGGCCATAATCACCGCATCGGAATACTCTACCCCAAGCCTGATAAAACCTTCGTAATCCAGGGTTTTCAGGTGCTTGATCATATCATCTTCTATATCAAGCATCTTCACCTTCTCCAACAGGTCATCTTTGAACTTGTGGGTAAATTTATTGTCATAAATAGTAAATACCGATTTGGTATTCATAAACAACGGATCGTTCTTGTAGGTGGTTTTCAGGTACAACGGCACCAGGCTGGTTATCCAGTCGTTGCAGTGCACAATATCCGGGGCCCAGCCCAGTTTTCTTACTGTCTCTACCACACCTTTGCAAAAGAAAATAGCCCGCTCATCATTGTCTTCGTAAAAGCGGTCTTCGCTGTCATGAAAAACAGCCTTGCGATGGAAATAGTCTTCGTTATCGATAAAGTAAACCTGCAGTTTTGCCTGCGGCACCGAAGCCACTTTAATTACCAGCGGCTTCTCTTCATCGCCTACCGTAATATTTATTCCTGACAAACGGACAACCTCGTGTAAGCGGTTTTTGCGCTCATTTATCAAGCCAAATCTTGGTACCAGTATCCTGATCTCCATGCCCTTCTCCTGCATAGCCTGCGGCAATTTACTTACAAAATCGGCTACATCGGAAGTGTGCAGAAAAGGGTCTATCTCGCTTGCAACATACAAGATTCTTAGCTTAGACATAAAATGTATATTTTTTTGAACATAAGAATGGCGCACAAAGGTAAGCAATTTTGCCGCCTTCTCCATGATTTACGCCTTAAAAACGTACTTTTGCCTCCTCAAATTGTACAGTTGCTGATTCTATGAAAGTGCTAACCAGCCCGGCCGCAGCCCGCCAGGCAGTAGATGCTTTGTCAGACCGGGGAGTTACTACCGGCCTGGTGCCCACCATGGGCGCTATCCACCGCGGCCACCTGTCGCTGGTGCAGGCCGCCCGGCAGGAAAACGAGGTGGTGATGGCCTCGATTTTTGTAAACCCCATTCAGTTCAACAACCCCGATGATCTGGCACGCTACCCGCGCACCCTTGAGGCCGATCTGGAAAAATTGAAAGCAGCCGGCTGCGACCTGGTATTTGTACCTGAGGCCCGCGACATGTATCCGCAGCAACCCCTCACGCAGTTCGCCTTCGGGCCACTCGATGAGGTGATGGAAGGCGCCTACCGGCCGGGGCATTTCAGTGGTGTAGCCCTGGTAGTGCTCAAGCTGTTTCATATCCTGCGGCCACAAAAGGCTTATTTCGGTCAAAAAGACCTACAGCAGTTTAAGATCATTGAGCGACTGGTAAAAGACACCTCATTGCCGGTTACGCTACGCATGTTGCCTATTGTACGCGAGCACTCCGGCCTGGCCCTCTCAAGCCGCAACCAACGGTTGTCAGGCGAGGGCAAGCAAGTGGCCGCCCGGATTTTTCAGGCATTGCAAAAGGCTGCCCTGGAACTCACCACCAGCCGGAATATCACCCGGTCTGTTGCCGCAGCTCAACAGCATCTGGCTGCCAGTCCTGGCATTGAAGTTGAATACTTAACCTGGGTAAATACAGACGATCTGCAACCTGTCGAGCGTATAAGTAATCACGATCAATTAGCTTTGTGCTTTGCCGGCTATGTAGAGGGCGTCAGGCTTATTGACAATATTATTGTGGACATCCATGCTGATAGAAGTTCTTAAATCGAAGATTCACCGTGTCAAGGTAACCCAGGCCGAACTGCACTATGTGGGCAGTATTACCATTGACGAGGCACTGATGGAGGCGGCCGATCTGGTAGAGCACGAAAAGGTACAGGTGGTGAACATCAACAATGGCGAGCGCCTGGAAACCTATGTGATAAAAGGCAAGCGTGGCTCCGGAGAAATATGCCTGAACGGCCCGGCCGCCCGCAAGGCTCAGGTAGGCGATATCGTCATCATTATTTCTTATGCCACCATCAATAAAGAAGAAGCCGGCCGCCATCAGCCGGTGGTGATTTTTCCCGATGAAAACAACCAACTCACCTGAATTTGAAGCGCCATTTAACCTCATTTGTCAAATACAGTATTAGCCTGCTGGTAGCAGTAGGGCTGATGTACTATGTGTTTCACGACTGGCAGTTTGATGAATTGCTGGCACGCTTCGGCCAGGTCAATTTTTGGTGGGTGGGTCTCTCAGTCAGCCTGTCGCTGGTAAGCCACTGGCTAAGGGCCTGGCGTTGGAACCTGCTGCTGGAATACACCGGTTATAAAAACCTTTCTACCTGGCGTACCTTCAAAGCAGTGATGATCGGCTATCTGGTAAATCTGGCAGCCCCACGCCTGGGTGAGTTTTCGCGCTGTGGGGTGCTCAAACGTACCGACAATGTCAATATGTCAGCCTCTATGGGTACCGTGGTGGCTGAGCGTCTGGTAGATATCCTCGGTCTGGGTTTGTTGATATTGCTTGCTTTTGTTATTGAATTTGAGCGCATTAGCGCTTTTTTCAACAAATTTTTTTACAGCCGCTACGAGGCCTGGCATATCACTCCCGGTCAATTCACTCTGCTGCTGGTGTTTGGCCTTATTCTTGCCGGCATGCTGGTGCTGGTCTGGTGGTTCAGAGAGCGCCTGCAACGCAAACCCCTGTATTTTAAAATACGTTCTTTTATCAGGGAAATGTACGATGGCTTTGTAAGTGTGCTGCACTTGCAGCGCAAAGCCGGGTTTTGGCTGGCCACGGTGGGCATCTGGGTGTTGTATTACCTGATGGCCTTTGTGATGTTCTACTCGGTGCCAACCACTGCCCATCTGGGGCCATCGGCCGGGCTGGCCATCCTGATAATGGGCGGACTGGCCATGTCGGCACCTGTGCAGGGCGGATTCGGCACGTACCATTTATTCGTAGGTGCTATTCTGATCACCTACGGCATTGCCGAAAAAGACGGCTATTTTTTTGCTACCCTGGTACACCTGTCGCAGACGGTTACCGTGGTAGTAGTAGGGGCAATCAGCTTGCTGCTGACCCGCCTGACAGATGAAAAAAAGAAAGATGAAAACACATTAAACAAAAAGTGATATGGGCCTTATAGTAATATTTGTTGTATTTATGATTATCAGCCTGGTAGTGAACGGGCGTTTGAAGAGTAAGTTTAGGAAGTATTCGCAAATACCCATCCGGGGAGGGCTGAGTGGCCGCGAGGTGGCCGAGCAAATGTTGGCCGACAACGGCATTCATGATGTAAAGGTGGTGAGCGTACCGGGGCACCTGACCGACCACTACAACCCGGCCAACAAAACCGTAAACCTGAGTCCGGAGGTTTATCAGGGACGCTCCATAGCCGCAGCTGCGGTAGCCGCCCACGAGTGCGGTCATGCTGTACAGCATGCTACTGCTTATAAAATGCTTGCCCTGCGCTCGGCATTGGTACCCTTGCAGGCAATCAGCGCCAAAATTCTCAACATCCTGTTTATCGCCATGTTTTTCGGTGGCTTTATCTTTTTCCGCACATTCCCGGTAGATTTGGTATTGCTTACCATTATCGGAGCTTATGGTGTTTTTACATTGTTTGCCTTTGTTACCCTGCCGGTGGAGTTTGACGCCAGCAGGCGCGCCCTGGCCTGGATAGAAGCACGGGGAATAGTAACCAGCCAGGAATATGAAGGTGCCCGCGATGCCCTGAAGTGGGCCGCCATGACCTATGTGGTAGTGGCGCTTTCATCGTTGGCAACTTTATTGTATTATATCATGGTTTTCCTCGGCAACAGGGATTAATTTCGCGGCCGTAAACAAGATATTATTGCTATGGACTTTCAGTTTACCGAAGAACAACTGGCTGTAAAAGAAGCCGCTCGTGATTTTGCCGAAATGGAATTGCTACCGGGTGTTATAGAACGCGATGAGAAAGAGCTTTTCCCGGCCGAGCAAGTAAAGAAAATGGGCGAAATGGGCCTGCTGGGCATGATGGTAAGCCCACAGTATGGCGGGGGCGGCATGGATACGGTATCGTATGTGCTGGCTATGGAAGAAATAGCCAAAGTAGATGCCTCGGCAGCTGTGGTGATGTCGGTAAACAATTCGCTGGTGTGCTGGGGGCTGGAGAAGTACGGCACCGAAGAGCAGAAGCAAAAATACCTGGTGCCGTTGGCCCAGGGCCAGATTATCGGGGCCTTTTGCCTGAGTGAGCCAGAGGCCGGTTCCGATGCCACCTCGCAGCGTACCACTGCCGAAGATAAAGGCGACTACTACCTGCTCAACGGTACCAAAAACTGGATTACCAACGGCAACTCGGCCAGCGTATATATTGTATTTGCCCAAACCGACAAGGAAAAAGGACACCGGGGCATCAATGCCCTGATTGTGGAAAAAGGTATGGAAGGCTTTGTGGTAGGCAAAAAAGAAAAGAAGATGGGTATCAGAGGCTCCGATACCCACTCACTGATGTTTACCGATGTAAAGGTGCCCAAAGAAAATCGTATTGGCGAAGATGGTTTCGGTTTTAAGCTGGCCATGGCAGTGTTGAACGGAGGCCGCATAGGTATTGCCGCCCAGGCATTGGGTATAGCAGCAGGCTCCTTTGAGCGTGCCTTAAAATACTCCAAAGAGCGCAAAGCCTTTGGGGTTGAAATATCCAAACATCAGGCTATCCAGTTTAAATTGGCTGATATGGCTACGGCTATTGATGCCGCCCGTCTGCTCACCCTGCAGGCTGCCCGCCTCAAAGATGCCGGGCAGAATTTTACCAAAGAAGCCGCTATGGCCAAGCTCTTTGCCTCCAAAACTGCCATGGATGTAACTACCGAAGCCGTGCAGATTCATGGTGGCTATGGCTATGTACAGGAATACCATGTAGAAAGAATGATGCGTGATGCCAAAATCACGCAGATATACGAAGGCACTTCCGAAATACAAAAAATTGTCATATCCCGTGAATTATTAAAATAAGCGGCTGGCCTATTTCTTGATAAAGTGCAAAAAAGTGATAAAAAAGCTTGCCGGATGTCCGACAACTTGTTAGATTTGTCTAAGATTTTTTTGCATAAATTGCCAAACTACTAGTTGAGGATATGGAAGACTATAACAAGATCATCGAGTCATTGGGGGTCAGGTTTATTAAAGCCAAGCAGATAAATGTGGTGCAGCCCATCGCTATAGATAATTTTTACGATGTGGAAAATCGCGCCATTCTGGTAAATAAAGGTGCTGTGGGTTACGGAGAACCTGGCAAAGAAAAATACGCCAAAAAAGGCGAAGTACTCTTCGTGCCGGGGGGCAAAAGTACCCGGCTGATTTATGGTGAAAAACCGGAGGTTAATCTGACCAACGATGAGTTTATTTCCCGCAAAGAGCTATACGTACAGGCCCATACCGACACCAAAGGTGAGGCCATTGCCAGCTACAGTTATATAGGTTTTGAAACCAAGGTATTCAATTCGGTAAACTTTTTTGCCTCGCTGGATGTAGAGCCGTTTGTTATTAAAAGCACGAAAATCAACGACATCATCCGGCAGATTCTGGCAGAGAGCGAAACCGACACCCCCGGCCGCAACCGGGTGATCAAGCTTAAAACCGAACACCTGGTAATAGAGGTAGTACGCTATATAATAGAGAACAATCAATTTGTCGAGCAACTGGCTACCAACAGCACTTACTTTAAAGATCCGCGCCTGATTGATATTTTTAACTATATCAAAGAAAACCTGAGCGGTAACTTATCGAACAAAGTGCTGGCCGGAGTTGCCAACGTGTCGGAAGATTATGTGGGGCAGTATTTCAAAATGCTTACCGGTATCAACCTGCAGGATTACATCGAGTACCAGCGTATGGAAGAGGCTGTGAATCTGATGCGCACTACCAAGAAGAGCATCCGCGATATCGGCCACATGGTAGGCTACAAAGATACGGCCTATTTCTGTCGCAGATTTAAGATGATGTTCGGTATCCCGGCCGGTAAGATGCGCAGACGCGAATCACTTATGAATATTTAAACTCCCGAAAGTCTTGATAGCCCCGGCTATGTCGTTAAGCACGGTCGGGTTGCTTTCGGCTGCATTGCCTACCACTATTACATCGGCCCCGGCTTCCAGGGCTGCATAGGCCGCATCAAAGCTGCGAATGCCCCCGCCTACTATCAGGGGCACTTTTACCGCCTGTCGCACCGCTTTTATCATAGCAGCCGGCACCGGTTGCGGAGCACCGCTGCCCGCATCCAGGTAAATAACCCGATGGCCGAGCATTTCTCCGGCCAGGGCTGTAGCCACGGCAATAGCAGTTTTGTCGTAAGGAATAGGTTGGGTATTGCTCATATAGGATGCGCTGGAAGCCTCCCCGATAAGCAGGTAACCGGTAGGGATTATCTGCATGCCCAGTTTTTTCAACAAGGGGGCGGCCGCCACTTGCTTACCAATCAGAAACTCCGGATTGCGCCCCGAGATTAACGACAGAAAAAGAATGCCATCAGCCCGGGCTGACAGCTGATTGAGACCACCCGGGAACAGGACGACCGGTTTGTCGGTTTGCTGCTTCACCGCCCTGACCACGGCATCGGTATGGTTGTGCGTAACCAGACTGCCACCCACAAACACATAAGCCGCCCCACAGGCATTAACCACCTCCATCAGTTGAGTCATGGAAGCGCCCGGCATAGTGTCTTCCGGATCTATCAATACGGCCAGAGCTTTTTGGTGGCGGCTAAACATCAGCAGTGTCTTTTTTCTTCCAGATAGTCAATCAGCATGAGCCGGGCTTTCCGCAGCATAATCATGCTACCCTGCTGCAAAGCCAGGGCGACAAACGGCAAGATAATTTTTTTGAGCGTAGCGTATTTGTCCTCTTTTTTTTCCTCAGCAGTATTGTTCTCCGACTTGAGCTTGGCATCCAGGTAGCGGTCGAGTACCGTATAGCCCACATAGAGCACCCCGCCTACTACGGCCAGGTTTTTGCCAAACACCAGCGCCCGGTCGGTAGCGATGTGCAGCTCACGCTCCAGCGCCTGGCGGTGCGCCTGATAGGCCTGCCGCAGGTGCTCTTTCTTTTGTTTTTTACGTATAGCCCGGTTAGTCTTCATCGGCCAGATCAGCTTCTTTGATGAGCATACGTTCAAGCAGATTTTGTAGGCGCTTGTGCACCTTAAACACGACAAGCAGCACAAACACCAACAAATAGGCCCCGGTAATAATAAAGTAGCCCCAATAGCTGCTGCCTAGAAGGGCATTGAACCACACTGCCAGTGAAAATGACAGAAAAATGACAATCATAACACCCAGAAAAGCCAACACCATAGCCGCCAGTACACGCGCCAGAATCTTGGCTATTTCCTCTTTGGCCTCTAATTTAAAAAGCTCCAGCCGGGCTTCCAGCAAACCGGTTAGGTGGTCGACAATGCTATCCAGACGGAGAAATTTGTAAAGTCTGCTTTTTTCCGGATTATCCATGTTTCTGCCGCTAAGTGCCCTACAAAGGTACGGCAAAATGATATTATTTGGCTTGGGCTTCATTTTTTGTCCGCCATACGCTGACTACCCCATAGACGATTGATAAGCAGGAAAAGGTTGAAGAGTGCAGGACAGCGAAAAATGCCCGATTAGGGCTTTGCTTGTGCTACTGATCATTTTTAAATAATATGTATTGAATCATGAACAAGGGTTAACGATTGAAGATTTGAGAATTTTACTGGCTGAAATGGCTGTTCTGCCTGATCTGCCTGATCTGCCTGATCTGCCTGAGGCTCTCGAAGGCAGGCTCTCGAAGGCAGGCTCTCGAAGGCAGGTTCCCGAAGCACTTATATAAAGAGAAAAAACGAAATTCCCGGATTTATTCCTGTTTGTTCCAGGCAAGCCTGACTGCCCATGCCCGAGGCAGGTAGGCGTCAAGGCAAGCCGCCCGCCTGAACGGAACGGACAGGGGGTCTGTAGCAAAAAGCACAGGAACAAGTCCGGGGATCAACGCAATTGGCTTCGGGCCAGCCTGGGCATGCAGGCTTCAAGCTTCGAGCAAAAAAATCCGTATATTTAGTAACCAAAGACAAGCATCATGTTTATCCGCCATCTAACCTTATATACCAATAAAATCAACGAACTGGTCGGTTTTTACTCCGCCACCCTTGGGTTACCCCTGGTCGATAAACAGGCCGGGGCCTTTACGGTGTCGTGCGGCCGCTCTACCCTTACTTTTATGGCAGGGGATGCCATACCGCCCTATCATTTTGCTTTTAATATTCCTCCCTGGCAAGAGGAGGCTGCCCTGGCCTGGCTCAAAGAGCGTGTGGCTGTACTACGAGGGGATGATGGGGTGATAACCGATTTCCCCGCCTGGAATGCCAAAGCGGTTTACTTCACCGACCCGGCCGGTAATATTGTCGAGTTCATTGCCCGCAGAGACCTGCCCTATGCAGCCGTACAGCCCTTTGGCCAGCAAGCGGTTATGGAGATTTCCGAAATCGGCCTGTCCACCGGCTCTATCAAAACCGTTTACGATACCCTGCACCCGATAGCCGGAGTACCCATCTATAGTGGTAGCTTCGAGCATTTCTGCGCCCTGGGCGATGCGCACGGCTTGCTTATCTGTGTAAACAAAGCCAGCAAAAAATGGTATCCCACCTCCGTCAGGGCACTACCGGCTCCTTTTGAGTTGCTGTTCGGCCAAAACAACCATAACTACCGGTTGGTTTACCGCCATGAGCGCCTGCAATTGATGGTTGAGGATTAATTTTTTTGTATAAAAATTTGCCGACCACCCCCCTGCTGCCTTTATCTTGGCTGCTCAATTATGTTTAGCCGATGAATAAGACAACCCGTTTCCTGGTTTCTTTGCTACTGGTTTGCAGTAGTGCCGCTCCGCTGGCGGCTCAGCAAGCTGTGGTGCGCGGCCGGGTGATAGACGCTCAAAACGGCCTGCCGCTGGAGCTGGCTACGGTTATCGACAAACAGCAGCTTATCGGCACCTCTACTGATGAGGATGGCTATTACCGCCTTGCAGAGCTTGATTCGGGGCGCTATTTGCTGGAAGTCGCCTATCTGGGTTATCAGAAGCAGACGCGCCAGGTAACCGTAGGCCCGGCCGATACCGTGGTGCTCGATTTCGGGCTGGTGCCGCTTAATGAAGAATTGGCCGGAGTGGAAATAACCGCCCAGGGCCACGACCTGCTCAATGAGCCCATGCCCATTACCACCCTGGCCCCGGCTCATATCGAGCGCCTGGGCGCCACCAATACAGCCGAACTGCTGGAAGACATAGGCGGGGTGTCGGTAGCGCGGGCCGGCAACTGGGGCTCCAAACCCTACCTGCAGGGCTTTACCGATAGCCGGGTGCTGATGTTTATTGATGGCATTAAAACCACCCAGGCCTGCCCCATGGGTATGGATGCCTGTACGGCCACCATAGAGCCCGATATGATCAACAGCATGGAGGTCCAGGTAGGTTCCGGCAGCTCCGAGTATGGTTCCGGCAATATGGGCGGTGTGATCAATGTGAGCACTTTCGATGGCCGCTATCGCAACTATGAGAAATTCACAGCCGATGCCACGGCCGCCCTGCGCTATAAGTCGGTGTCTGACTCGCGCACCTGGGCGGTCGGAGTCAAAGGTGGTCAACAGGTGTTTGACTTTAACCTGACAGCCGGTGGCGGCCTGCACGACAACTACAAGGTACCCGATGCCGACAACTACACTTTTTGGCCGCAAAACGAGATCGTACCCAGCGGCTTCGGCAGCAACTGGCTCAATTTCCACCTGCGTTGGCGCCCCGGCAAAGGTCATCATCTTGCTTTTATTACCCAGCAATATGTGGCCCGTGATATCGGCTGGCCCAGCCGGGATGCTGCCACCTTTACCATTATTCCCAATGAAAAGCGCCAGCTTTACGCCCTGAAATACGACTATGAAACGGACAAGCCGGTACTTAAAAAAACTGCTCTGACACTCGCTTACCAGCCTATGTTTCATGATATGGTGAACCATACGCCCGGCAATGTTCGCTTCGAAGGGCTCTCCTATACCGACAACTACCAGGCTACCGGCAAGGTATATCTGGCTCCGGGCAAACGGCATTTTATTACCCTGGGAGCCGAAGGCTGGGTGTGGAATATGTATGCCGAGCGCAGAATGGTAAACGATACCTCGGCTACCCCTTATCGCCCTATTCTGAACAACGGCCAAATGATCGAAGGCGGCCTGTTTGTGCTGGATCGTCTGGTGGTCAATCAATCACTTACCCTCGATCTGGGCCTGCGCATCAACCAGGTGTTTTCTACCGCCCTGCCCACCCCGGATATACCGATAGGCAGTGAGTTGGATGACAATAATTTTATCTGGTCGGGCAATGTGGCGGCTGTGTATAAGCTTAACAAATATCTGTCGCTTACCGGCAGCCTGGTACGCGGCTATAATGCCGCCACCCCGGTCGACCGGTTTATCAGCGCCCCCATGCCCGATGGCTTCTACCATTTCGGCAATCCGGCTTTGCTGCCGGAGACCAGCTTCAACAAACGCGTTGGCCTGCGGGGCATGTATAACAAATGGCAGTGGAACCTGGAATACTACCACAACAATGTGAACAACCTGATCCAGCGCGCTGTGGACAGCACCCTGGTATCGCCCATTGCCGGCCTGCGTGGCGTGAAGCGCGCGGTAAATATCACGGCAGGTTTTATTACCGGCATCAATCTATATGCCGCCTATTACCTGACCCCCCGCTGGCAACTGGCAGTGAATACCTCCTGGCTCTACGGGGCCGATCAAAACGGCAACCCCTTACCCAACATCGCTCCGCTGGAAATTACCCCCAAGCTGACTTACGAAAATCCCGATGCCGGCCTGTGGCTGACACTGCGTAGCGAAATAGCTACCGAGCAAAGCCGCTATGCTCCGGAATTTGCCGAGCTTTATACGCCCGGCTATGCAGTGTTCGATTTAAATGGCGGCTGGCGCATGGGCGATCACGTTGAGCTATCGGCCGGTATCAGTAACTTTACCAACCGCTACTACCGCAAGCACCTCAACCAGGTACAACTGCCCGAACCTGGGTTGAACGTGACAGTAGCAGCCAAATTTACCCTGCCGGTGGCTGGCGGCAAGCGCAACAAGCCCAACCTGAAGTACGCCAAGCTGGTTACCCTGAAGATCGATGGCATGGCTTGCCAGTTTTGTGTGAATACCGTAACCGAGCGCACCGAAGCCCTGCCGCAGGTAATTCAAACCGTGGTGAACCTGGGTGAAGGCCAGGCCAAAGTAATAGTTGGGCGCAATATTTCGCTCGATAAGCTAATTGAGACTATTCAGCGGGCCGGATTCAGCGTTCAGGTGATTTCGGTAGAGCCCTATGACCCGGTAAATTAAAGGCTGTAGTTTTTGCCTAAACCAAGGGTTACTTAAAGCAGCTTGAGCAATTATCTGATAATGGCTCTGAGCACCCTTAACCAGGAAAATTCTGACGAATTTTCCGCCTTTCAGGCCGAAGAATGCTAAAATTCCCGGTTAAACAAATCAACAGGCATATCTCACCTCTACGCATTTTTTTGTTATATTTGTATCTACTTGGATACAAGGATAAGCGGGTGTACTTTCTTGAAAAAACAATAGAGTTTGACAAATGGTTAAGAAAACTAAAAGATCTTAGAGCAAAAGCTAAAATCTTATTCCGGCTTCAAAAATTAGCGAATAATGAACATTTCGGTGATTGCAAGCCTGTTGGTCACGGAATAAAAGAACTCAGGATAAACTGTGCAAAAGGTTATAGAATTTACTTTAAAGAAAAAGGGGAGAAAATCATAATACTACTAATAGGTGGCGACAAATCATCTCAAAAAAGAGACATTGAAAAAGCAAAAGAAATCTGGAAAAAACTAAATACTTAGATAAATGAAAACATCAAAATTTGACGTAGCAGATTATTTGGATAGTAATGAAATGATTGCCGAATATTTAAATACTGTTTTAGAAGAAGGGGATAATTCGGATATTGTTGTTGCCTTAGGCCATATCGCTAAAGCTATCGGCATGTCTAAAATAGCAGAAGAAACTGGTATGAGCAGGCCAAGTTTATACAAAGCCTTATCTGACGGAGCTAAACCTCAATTTACAACTATCATGAAAGTTTTAAGAGCAGTTGGCGGGCGATTAAGAATTGACCCTGTTTCTGAAAAAGAGAAAAATGCTTCACAACAAACCGCATAACTGCTTATCATCAACTATAACTCTATTCACTCGTTGCCGCATGTCTTACCTACATCGCCACTGCCAACACGGCCAGGCTTAGTTTTTCAGCTCCGGCCTCCAGCAGCGTTTGTCCACAGGCTTCCAGAGTAGCACCTGTAGTAAGCACATCATCTACCAGCAGCACATGGCGGCCAGCGATGGCTGCGGTGTCTTTTACGGCAAAGATACCCGCCACATTATGCCAGCGCTCTTCCCGGCTTTTGCGTGTTTGGCTGGCGCTGGGGCGTAGCCGTTGCACCACATCATTCAGCACAGGTAAGCCGGTAGCGTCACTTATGCCTTGAGTCAACAAGGCACTTTGGTTATAGCCACGCTTTTTTTCTTTGGTCGGGTGTAGTGGCAGGGGAATTATCGCCTCCACCTCCTGCCAAAAAGGCTGCTGCCGCAACCAGGCGCCAAACTGCGTACCCAGTATCAGGCCTATCTGGCGCTGACCGCGGTATTTGAGGCGGTGCAAAAGACGCTGTGTGAGGCCACCTGTTTCGTATTTCAGGTAGCCGGCTATGGCTGCTACCGGCAGGCGTCCGGCCAGGCGATTTTCCAATTCCTGCGAATCATCAAAACGAGGCAGGCGGGTCAGGCAATTGGTACAAATCACCTCCTCACTACGTACCAGCGCCCGGTTGCAACCGGCACAACTGGCCGGGAAGAGCACATCGGCCAGATCGCCAAGCAGCGTTTTGTATAAAGAATACACGGAAGTGCGTTAATTTTACTAACTATGCATGCTAAAGATACGAAATGACTGGTAAAGACCCTGAAACAACCCGTAAGTGGCTGCAGCTAAGGCTACTGCTGCAGAAATCGCTTGGCAAAAAGCCCCGCGACCTGAATGGTGTGCTTTACCTGATCGGCCTGCAGGAACTGGGGCAAGGGGTAGCGTCTTTTTCCAAAGAGCAGAAGCAGGATATCCTGCATATTGCCATCTGCAAGGTGCTGAGCCTGTCGGGCTATTATGAGCTGGAGCACTACGATGAGGAAGGCTGGCCGCACTGGCGCAATGTGAAAAAACTACCGCATTTCGATCTGCTGGAGCAGGAAGAGTTCCTGAAAAAGCATATTATTGAGTACTTCGAAAAGGAAATAGGCTGGCAACTGAACTAACGCGCTATGAAAATTATCTCATACAATGTAAACGGCCTGCGGGCCGCCATGAAAAAAGGGCTGACCGACTGGCTCGCCCAGGAGCAACCAGACATCCTGTGTCTGCAGGAGACCAAGGCCCAACCCGAGCAGATTGATACCAAGCCTTTTGAAGACCTGGGGTATCATCATTATTGGGAAAGCGCGGAAAAAAAAGGCTACAGCGGGGTGGCCATACTGAGCAAACCCGAACCCAACCATGTGGAATACGGCTGCGGCATGCCCCTCTACGACCACGAGGGACGCGTAATCCGGGCCGATTATGACAGTTTTTCGGTCATGAACGTATATATGCCCTCAGGCACCAGTGGCGAGGTGCGTCAGGATTTTAAAATGAAATGGCTAGATGAGTTTTATGATTACGCTCATCAGATAGCGGCTGAGAAAAAAGACCTGATTATTGGTGGCGATTTCAACATAGCGCATCAGGAAATAGACATTCACAACCCGGCCGGTAATAAAAACAACAGCGGCTTTTTGCCGGAAGAGCGTGCCTGGGTGACAAAATTCCTGGATAGCGGTTTTATCGATACCTTCCGCTACCTCAATCCTGACGACCAGCGCTACTCCTGGTGGACCTACCGCTTCAATGCCCGTAAGAACAACAAAGGCTGGCGTATCGACTATCTGATGGTTACCCGCAGCATGGCCGGGCGCCTCAAACGGGCCGACCTGCTCAATGATGTAGTGCACTCCGACCACTGCCCGGTGCTGCTGGAGATCGATTAAAAGCCATATCCTGGCAACGTGTGATAAAATGGATTTTACCGATATAGCCTATCTGCAAGCAGGTACTCCCCGGCAGCGTGCAGCCTATGCGGCTCTGAACAGCCTGGGTATTTTCCGCCATCTGCGAGCGTTTCAGCCTCTATTAGCTGGTACCATTCCGCTGGGCATCGATTTACCCGGCTCTGACCTGGATATTGTATGTTGTTGTCGAAATCATCAGGCCTTTGGTGAGCTGTTGCAAAAACACTACGGTGAGCTTAAGGGCTTCTGCCTCAACACCACTACCTGCCAGGATCGCTTAACCACAATCGCCCGCTTCACCTATCAGGGGTTCCCGGTTGAAATATTCGCTCAAAATATGGACTCCCGAAAGCAGCCGGCTTTTCGTCATATGCTTGTTGAATATAAGATTCTTCAACAACAAGGAGAACGTTTCAGGCAACAGGTAATCCAGCTAAAAGAAGCCGGGCTAAGTACCGAAGCGGCCTTTGTCAGGCTTTTGCAGTTGCCCGGTGACCCGTACCAGGCATTATTGCGCAGTATATAAGGTGGTGGACATTCTAAAAAAACCTACCCTTCAATATACATTGTTGCCGCCTGGTATTTTTGCTAATTCATAACTTGTGCTTCTTCCTCCGCTTGCTTCTTTCTGCAATATGTTTTTCTTTATCAAGTCTTGTATATCTCTTAAGGCTGTATCTTGAGAGCACTTATTTATTTTCGCCCATTTTGAAGTAGTCAATTTTCCGGTAAACCCATCGAGTAGTTTATTTATCATTCTTTGTTGTCTTGGATTAAGGATTGTGGTGGAATGTTCTTTCCAAAATTCAGCCTTAAACAATACTTTTGATAAAATATCTTCTGTTGCACTAATGGCATTGGTTAAGCAATTCAGAAACCATAAAATCCATTCGGTAATATCCAAATGGCCTTTTTGTGTTTTTTCCAAAATGTTATAATATTCTTTGCGCTCAACTCTGATTTGCGCTGACATACTATAAAACCGCTGAGCACTTTTATCTGAACGCGCTAATAGCAAATCAGTTATGGCTCTCGCTATTCTACCGTTGCCATCATCAAAAGGATGAATGGTTAAAAACCACAAATGCGCAATAGCCGCTTTTAACACCAAGTCCAATTCGTTATCATTTTCAAACCAATAGAGAAAATGATTCATTTCCTGGGCCACAAGCTCAGGTTTAGGAGCTTCAAAATGCACTTTCTCCTTGCCCATCGGTCCGGAAACCACCTGCATAGGCGCTTTTCGCCAATCACCAACGGTAATTTTATGCATATTGCTTCTTCCTGTTGGGAATAATGCCGCATGCCAATTAAACAATCTGTCAGAAGTTAGTGGGACAGCAAATCGCTGAGTAGCATCCAACATCATTTCTACAATACCCTCAACATCTCTGTCGGCATACACAATCCCGGCAATATCAAGGCCTAATCTTCTTGCAATTGAAGAACGAACTTGTGCTCTTTCCAAAAATTCGCCTTCTATTTCCGATGATTTTATTACATCTAAAGTCAATGTATCTAAAACGGCTTCATTTTGTAAATCAAAACCAAGCGTTTCCATTTTCCCCAGTAACTTGCCCTGCAAGTTTCTTGTTTCTCCAAGTTTCAACAATACTCTTTTGTTGTCCCAGGTAAAGTACGGCCAATTATCCTGCTCGTGTATGTAAATTTTTATTCTCCGCATAATATGCGGCAAAAATACCCATTATTCTCCGCAAACAAAATATTCGCAGCATATTTTCCGTTACTTATGTCTGAAATCTCCGCATTATTACCCTTTTTGTCAGGCGGCAATGGATTATAAAACCAGCAACTAAACAGAAACCATGTTGGTGCAGCTCATCATTCACCCACCAGCACAAAGGGCGCCCAGTAAAAGGGGGCGGCATGCCCGGGGTCGTTGATCATGGCACGCTTGGCTTGGGCCAGGGCGGCTGCATAACCGTTGCCTTGCAGCATGGCGCGGTAAAAATTGGTCATCAGGATGGAGGTAGAGGCATCGTTTACCTGCCACAGCGATACCACCAGGTTGTTGGTGCCGGCATAAATCAGCGCCCGGGTGAGCCCGATGATCCCTTCTCCTTTGGATATTTTGCCCAGGCCGGTTTCGCAAGCCGACAGCACCACCAGATCGGCCGCCAGATCAAGGGCATAGATATCGCCTGTGTACAGGTTGCCCGCCTGATCGTGGGTGGCCGCCAGGCATATCTGTGAGCGCTCCGGGCGTTTCTCATCCACAATGCCGTGGGTGGCAAAGTGCAGGTATTTGCTTTTGGTTACCTTCTCCGAGCGAATGGTGTTGAGGTTGGCCTCATCCTTCAGGTAGAGCTCTACATCTTCCTGTCCACCGGCAAACAGATCGTTAATCTCTTCCACTTCTTTTTCGGTACCGGGCAAGGGGGGCAGGCTGGTGCTATTGAATTCTACCGGGGCCAGCAGGGCAATGGAGGCGTTGGCGGCAGTAGCCTGGAGGGGATCCATATAGAGGCCGGCCGAATACTGATAGGCAAAGTCATAATCTCTGACCATATAAGCCAATGATTTGAAGTCCCGGTCGGCCACCTGCTGGTCGCGAGTAAGCAGCCCCTCAAATGGAATGGTAGCCATACGCCCGGAAGGTACTACTATTATTTTTTGCGTACCTGGTGGTATTTTAAAGAACACTAATTGATCATACAATTTGCGAGCTGCCAACCTGTAAGTCTGTGGCGCCTGATAGTACATGGCATTGCGGTAGGCCGAGATATACAGGTCGTACTTTTCCTGCAGGGGCTTTTGGTAAACCCTGAACTTTTTTGGGCTAATTACAAAGGCATACACTACCTGATCGCCATCGGCCACAAAGTAGCTCAGCATAGCTTCTCCCGGGGCCAGTTTTTGCTGGATTTCAGCCACCTCCGGTATTTTCACATTATGCTTCAGGTTAAAATAGGTCGGGTAAAGCTGTTCCAGGCCGTCAATAAAATCGTTATAGCTTTTCGTCCACTCAAACAACGCCTTGCGGTAGCTTATTTCTTCTTCGGGGCTGGGCTTGCCGGCCAGCTTTTGCTGGTAGTAGGCCACCTCGGCCTTGATGATCTTCTCTTGCTCAAGCAGGTCATCGGGAATGCCGGCATAGCTCTTGGCATTGGCATCGGCAATGGCATCAAGCAGCACGGCCGACTTGCTTTTGTCGGCAAAATAAAAAGCACGCTCCATAAAAGGTTTTTGCGCCCAATTGACTTCGGTCATTTCCATGCTCAGGCGCACAGCCGCCTCGTACACATCATAGGCCAGGGCACCCAAGGCCACCTTGTCGGCTTCGCTTACCCGAAATTGCCTGATTTTGTCAATCAGGCTGTCGCACAGACCGATGGTGTGGTAGGCGGTAGTCAGGTCTTTGATTTTCAGGCTGAAATTATAATGCAGGTCTTCAAAGGTCTTGGCTTTTTCCAGCAAAGTACGCAGCAACACATCGGCATTGTAGTAGTCCTGCAAAGGCGGATTGTCGTAAACATCTGTATTGTGATAGCTGCTGATATTGGCTGCCAGCGCTTGCTGGAAGTCCTGCAGGGCCGTCTTAAACTCCCCGCGGGTATGCCGCACGCTGCCCATCAGGTAGAGCGTACTGGCAATCTCCGGGTGCTTGTCGCCATAAACCTTGCGATAGATAGCCAGGGCTTTTTCATAAGCAGCCAGCGCCTTGTCATACTCCTGCTGGCGGGCATACACCTTGCCCATGCCGGACAGGATGAAGGCCTCCTGTGCCGACCCCTTGCCCAATAACTGCCTGATGTTTAAGGCCCTCTCCATATTATCGAGCGCCTGCACCTGCTGGTCGAGGTTGCTGTAGGCAATACCGATATTTACATAAGAGGTTACCACCCGGTCGCTCTTTTCGCCATACAGTTCAAGGTAATCAGCCAGCGCTTTTTCATAGTACTCCAGGGCTTTTCGCGGATTGGCACGACTATACACCAGCCCGATATCATTGGTAGAGGCGGCAATGCCTTCGGCATCGTGCATCTGCTGCCGCAGGTCGAGTGCCTTAAAGTGGTATTGCAAAGCCAGTTGGTTGTTGCCGGTAGTCCAGTGCAGCACGGCAATAAAGCTGTAGGTGGCAGCTTGCTGCTTTTCATCGGGACGGTCGGCTGTTTCCTGCAGGTACTCCGCCTTTTCAAAAACCTCCAGGGCCTTATCATAACGCCCCTTGCGCATCAGCGCCTCACCTTTAAGATTAAGATAAGAAATATTGTTGGGTTGTGGATTTTTTTCCAGCAAGGCCAATGCTTCATCTTCGCGGCCCTGGCTTATCAGGGATTGTACCTTTTTATATTCTTGCCCAAAAGCATGTGAATAGATAAGTAAAAGAAGTAACCAGGAAGAAATAAATTTTGGCATGAGCTTCATAACCTGCAATTAAAAGCGGAACAAATAAGCAATAATCATCACATTGGTACGCGTAAGGCCATCCGGGTTCACCTCACGTTGGGTAATCTTCTGTCCGTAGGTAAACTTCAGGGAGTTGTTGATATTGAAATTATAGCCGGCTCCAAATAATGCCGACAGGGCCATGCCCGTGGTGCCTTCCAGCTTGATGTACTCGTTTGTATTTTTATCTAATATGCGGTCTTTGCTAACCCGGAAAATAGGCAACAAACCAACAAACACATTGTAACGGGCAAAGCGAAAGTTACGCTCCACCCGCAGCATAATATCGGTGCCGCGCTTTAGCTTGGTGGCTTCATCATATGATCTCACATAACCTTCGGACGGATAGACTGGCGGTAGCCATTCGTCTTGCTCAAAGGTATTGTTGTTGGCCGTGAGGGCATCCTGATAGCCGATGGCAAACAGCCATTTTTCGTTGATCAGCGAGGCTCCGGCCACCACATCCCAACTACCCAGGCTCACCTGGTAGTACATAGGCAGCACCAGCCCTTCCGACAACGGCCGCTTGCGCCCCTTCGAGCGCAGGTCGGCCTTGTTGGAAGGTATCTTCATCCCCACGGTGGCATTCAGCTCAAAATGGGTGAAGCGCTTGATCAAGCGGGTAACACTCAGCGAGATATCGCCCATGCCGGCTGCCTGGCCAAAGTTGCCGGTTGTCCATTGGTATGGCAGTTTTACTTGCACGCCCAGTCGCTGGGTGATGCCCAGCGTCACATCCAGATTGGTTACATACACAATAGGCGTCAGAGTGGTGTTACCCTTATACTGGCTTAGCTCGATAGAGCGTAGCTTGAAATTGATTTTGCGGCTGTAGGCCTGATCGGGCCGCATGGCACCCATGGTGCAAAAGCCGGCATCGCTACAACCCTGGGCCCATGCCTGGGGCAGTAGGGAGGTAAAAAGCAGCAGCAAGCCTAAGCCTGCCCGGGCAAAGAGTGAAAGCATAGCGGTTGTTGTTTCCGCTAAAAGTACAGTTTTACCTTATTAAATTCAAAATATCGCCAGAAAAAACCCGGTATATATGGCATGCTTTAATTTAACAATCTAACAAAAAAGACTATTATACCTTGTGAATAACAGTGATACAGGCCTTCCCCAACAATTGTTTATTAGACAAAATGTTCTACTTTATTTGGAACTTAATTATATTTGTTTAACGATAGAGTGGAACCATTGGAACTGCTACATAAAAGTAAACTACTAAAGCTAAAATATAAGAACAGAGGTAATACCAGGCTATCAAAAGCTATTGACAAATTAATAACGGACATTGAAAATGCCCAATGGAAAAACAAAATGGAAGTACTGGAAAGGCGACCTGATGCTGATTGTGTGTATAGTAACAATATTTTCTTTTTTGACATAAATATTCATAGAACCATGGCGCTTATACTGTTTGACGAACAAGAGGCCGAGGTGCTTTGGGTGGGTAGTCATGCAGCCTATGATAAAACATTCAAGGGAAATAAAAGAACAATAGAAAACTGGTTAAGAAGACAGGGGAAAATAAAGTAAGAATAATTATGGAAAGGTTGGGAGTTGATACCATTATGAAACTAAATGAGCTCAAAAGTGAGTTGGAATATGAAAAAGCTATTTCAATATATGGCAGATTGAGATGGATGGCGAAGGAAGACAACAGTCTGCTGCCGGTTAAGCATCGTTTGAAAGAGCTAATAAAGAAGTATGAAAATGAGCATTGGGAAGATGAGGCAAAAATTACCCCGCAACAAATCAGCGAAAGCGATATTGCCGAAAAAAGGGTTGAGTTGGAAAATTTATTTATTCAAAAGCGAAAAGAACTGATCAGACAAAAATTGAAAGAACATGGGCTTAGCCAGCAAGACCTGGCCAAATTATTGGGGCACCGGCCCAACTACATGTCAGCGTTGATGAATGGTGTTCGGCCATTTTCCAGAGATGATATTCTTGTCATTCACAAATTATTCGCAATAGACCTGAAAGATTTGATGCCGCCATTTCTGAAGACCAAGGTTACAAGTCATATCAGGAAAACACTTGAAGAATTAAAGCAAAAAAATGCCGGGGTTAAACTAAGGTTAACAGACCCGGCAACAAAATAATTGCTTGTTTTAGTAACAAAAATCCTAATGCCACAAGTAGCGCTGCAACAGGCCATAAGTAAAGGTGCCCAGTACGGCTCCCAGAATGGCCAGCAGAAAGGGCCAACCCCAAAAGCCCAGTAAAATAAACAGCGGCCCCGGGCAAGCACCTGTCATCGCCCAGCCCAGCCCGAAGATAGTGCCGCCTATCAGGTTGCGGGCATAGCCGGGCTCCTGGGTTGATACCTGTATGTAATTGCCCTGGTAATCTTTGAGGCGGGCACGCTTGATGAACTGGATAGTGAGGATACCCAAAACAACAGCCGAGCCGATAACTCCGTACATGTGAAACGACTGAAAACGGAACATCTCCTGAATACGGTACCAGGAGATAATCTCGCCCTTGCTCAGCGTAATGCCGAACAACACCCCCATAATTAAAAATCGTAAGTATTTCATCGCGGTTTAAAGTTTGATAAGGTAAGGTAAAATAAAATGGGTCATAATCAATCCCCCGATAAAAAAGCCGATTACGGCAATGAGCGACCAGTACTGCAAATTGCTCAGCCCGCTGATGGCATGCCCCGAGGTACAGCCGTTGGCATAGCGCGTGCCAAAGCCCACCAGGAAGCCGCCCCCCAGCAGAAATATCAGGCTGCGCAAAGTCCATACGTTTTCGGCAGCGAATATTTCTTCAGGCAGGAAAGAGCTGCCCGGGTTGGCGATACCGATGGCCTTCAGGTCGGCAATGGTAGCCGGTGAAATGGCCACCGACTGGTCAGGGGTAAGCCAGTGAGCCGAGATAAAGCCCCCCAGAATCACCCCCAGAATAAACATCAGGTTCCAGATTTGATCGCGCCAATTGAAGCAGAAAAAATCAGACACCTTACAACTGCCCAGCATACAGCAAACGGTCTTGAAGTTGGTAGAAATACCAAACCCTTTGCCGTAGTACAGCAGCGAAAACATCACATAAGTAATGAGCGGCCCGGCTACCCACCAGGGCCAGGGTTGTTGAATAAATGCAATTGCTTTTTCCATAGTATAGCGTTATTTCATTTTTAAAACCTCGATAAATCGCAGTGCTCCACACAAGCAAGCACCTGCAATACTTCTTTTAATTTCAATTTATATTTAATGCTCTGCCCCATTCTTTTGCTTTCCAGTACACCCTTGTTTTTCATGGTATTGAGGTGGTGCGAGGTGAGCGACTGCTCCAGGTGCAGCTCGCGGCTGATGTCGGATACAGCCACCCACTCTTTTTTGGCCAGCAGATTGATAATAGCCAGCCGGGTAGGGTGGGCAATGGTCTTCAGTATAAAGGCCGCCTTTTCCAGTTGTTGATTTTGTATTTCTTTATCTCCGGTCATCACGCACCACTTTCTTTGGCAGGGCCAAACTCCTTTTCACACTCTCTGAAAATCCTTACCTCGCACTGGCGACAAATTTCCTTGTCCAGGCGACTGTATATGGCCTCTATAGCAGACTCCTTATTTACAAAAATATTTTCGCGACCAAAGGCCAGATCATAATGTCCGGCCTTGAGCATTTCGCGCACCTTTAGTTTCAGGCCGGTCAGGTAAAGAGCCCCACCCGAGTCACGATATTTGCGCGCTTCGTTTACCAGCATTTGCGCCCCAGATACATCGATAAAGTTGATACCATGTCCCAGAATGAGCACCCTTTTACGACCATCTTTCAGCAGTTCCCCCAGCTTTTGCGAAACATGCTCTACCGCCCCAAAAAAAATAGAACCGTCAATGCGCAAAATGGTGAGCTGCGGGCACTCCGGCAGATCGTACAGGGCGGTGTTTTGCATGTGGCGGCCCGGCATATTGCGATTGGGTGCCAGCGTTACCATCCTGGGTCGTGAAGTGCGCTTTAGGTACAGGCCCAATGACAGGATTACGCCCAGGTAAATGGCAAACTGCAGCTCCAGAAACAAACTTGCCAGGGCAGTGGTGATTAATACCCCTAACTCCGGCTTACTGGTGGTGGCATACTCCTTTATCAGCTTAAAATCAATAAGGTTATACCCCACCAGCAGGATTACCCCCGCCATAGAGGCAATGGGCAGGTAGGCAGTAAGTGGAGCCACCAGCAGCACGATCAAGGCCAGTGAAAAAGCTGCGAATATAGCCGACATAGGCGTTTTGGCCCCGGCATCGTAGTTAATGCCCGAACGGGTGAACGAGCCCGAGCTGGCATAGCACTGCATCATGGAACCGACAATATTTGACAGCCCCTCACCGATAAACTCCTGACTGGAATTGAGCGCTTGCTTGGATTTAACTGCAATGGAACGGGCAATGGCCACCGCTTGAATAAGGCCGAGCAAGGCCACGGCAAAAGCATTGGGAAAAAGCATTTTGGCGTTTTCGGCAGTGATGGCCGGAAAGTGGAACGTAGGCAGCTTGGATGGCAACTTGCCTACCAGGGCGATACCTTCTACGCCTTTGTAATGTATAAAATAATAAGCTACCAGGCTACCCACGATCATAGCCAGCAGCAAATGCGGCAGCCACGATACATAGCGGGTCAGCTTTTTAAACAGAATTGCCGATAGCAGCGTAACTCCGGCTATTACCACCAAATGCCAGTCGGCCTCCTGAATATGCTCGGCAAAGTACATCCAGGTTTTGGCAAAGCCCAGGCCACGCTCCGGCATAATACCCAGCACATTTTTCATCTGGCTGGTAATAATCAGCACCGAAGCCCCGGCTGTAAAGCCTACTATCACTGAGTTGGAAACGAAATTGACCAGTGCCCCCAGACGAGCCACGCCCATGGTAAACTGGATCAGGCCTGATAAAAAGGTAAGCACAAAAGCCAGCTCGATATACTCATGGCTGCCGGGCAGGGCATATACCGATAAGGTGGCAAAGAACAGCAACGACACAGGTGTATTGGGCCCGGATATCAAATGCCACGAAGAGCCAAACAAGGCCGCCACCACAGGCACCACCATGGCCGTATAAAGACCGTAAATAGGCGGCAAGCCGGCTATCATGGCAAAGGCCACCCCTTGCGGCAATACGATAATGGCATTGGTAAGGCCGGCAGCAAAATCGGCCTTGAGGCTAGCCTTGTTTACCATCGGCCACCACTCCAAAAATGGCAATACCTTGCGCAGCGCTGCTTTGTTCATTCCTCTCTACTCCAGTCTCCTACTCCTCCTTCTTCTCCAGATAAAAAGTTTCCGGTGCCGGCCGCAAGGCACGGTGGAACCAGATAGGTCTGCGCTCGCCATTGGGCCCGGGAGCCGGGCGTGTCCACGACAGCCACTCCTTATAGACGGCAAACGACTTATCGGTATCTACAAAAATGTCACCGTACTTGTCTTCGGCATGGGCTTTTTCTATACGTACTTTCTGGTGCCAGCAGTGCATGCCGCTGATGGGGTCGGGGTGTACCGGGAAGGTGATATTTTGGTGAACGCCACCATCCGACCAGAAAATGCGCTTCGAATCCTTATCACCACTTTCATATGGCTTCACCCCGCTTATAGTGCTCATCTTCCACTTGCCTTTTTCCGGGTTTTCTATCCTTACCGTATTGGTAGCCCAGCGATTGCCTCCCGGGTCCTGCGGCCTGCGCCAGCGGCCCAGGTGATGCGAGCAGGCTACCACTCCCGGTTTCATGCCTTCGGTTACCCACACTTTATCTACAAAGTAGCCTATTTCGGTGTTTACCCGTATCAGGTCGCCCGACTGCAGGCCCAGCCGCTCGGCATCGGAGGTGTGCATCCATACCGGGTTGCGGTTGGCTATTTCGGTAAGCCACTTGGCATTGGCCGAACGCGAGTGTATAAGCACCGGCAAACGGAAGGTAGGTACCAGAGGGAAGTCACCCTTGTCGCGGTCCATCTTCTCTTCATGCACATGGCTCTTGATATAGGTAGGTATATCGTACTCGGGCCACTTCCAGTCCACCATGGTTTGCGAGTAAAACTCCTGCTTGCGCGATGGCGTGGGGAAGCCCACCACCTTCTTACCGTTTATTTCAATGCCTATTTTTACCCCGTTTTTGCTGATCACTTTGGTCTCCGGGTCAATCTCGGCTCCCTCCAGTTGTTCGGGAGTAAGCTCTTTCATGTGCAACTCATACACCGAGCTTTCTATTTCATAGGCACCGTATTTTTTCATATAGTCGAGAGCCGAAAGCCCCTCTTTGGCAGCTTTTTCGGGCAGGCCCTTGATGTTTTCGAAAATAAACTGATAATACTCATCGATAGTGATTTTTTCACCCTTGCGGTAAGGCGACAGAAAATGCTCACGGATACCCAAGCTGCCATCCGGGTCGATACGCCACGACAGCTCAATCCAGAATTCATCCTCTTCCCACACTTCTCCGGGGTTTACCTCATAGGTAAAGGTAAAGTCCTTGCCTTCCCTACGGGCATACTCACGCAGCACCGGCTGGCGGAAGGCCACCCACACACCACCGTGGGTTTCGTAGCTGTTGATATCATGACGCTCAGAGGCCAGCCCCATGGGCAGCACGTAGTCGGCAAAGAAGGCCGTTTCGTTCCAGGTAGGCGTCAGGGCTATGTGCAGCCCCACCTTGCTTTCATCGGTAAGGGCTTCTATCCAGCTAAAGCCATCGGGGTAAGTCCATACCGGGTTAAACACCCTGGTAAAGTACACATCCATCTTACCACGCCCTTCTTTCAGGAAGTGCGGCAGCAGGAAGCTCATTTCGAAGAAAGCCAGCGGATACTCGTTGGGGAAGTGCAGTTCGTTCCAGAATTTCTGGGCGGGCGGGTTGTCGAAGAATGTGGGCTTGAACTTGTTCCAGCTATTGGGCGAGGTGCCACCTACCGTGCCTACGCTGCCGGTAAGCACATTCAAAAAGTGCAGCGCCCGCGCTACGGCCCAGCCGCCCAGGTTGCCACTGCCGGCACTGCGCCAGTTGTGGGCGGCAAAACGGCTGCCGGCTTTGCCTATTTCAATAGCCACTTCACGGATCATGGAAGCTTTTACACCGCTCTCCTTCTCGGCAAACTCCGGGGTATAATCGGCATATTCTTCCAGCAGCTTGGCCTTGAAATTATCAAAGGTAACCTCGGTGCCGGGGTGCTTCTTGCGCAGGTATTCATCCCAGTTTACCCAGGTCTTCACAAAATCTTCATTCATCAGGCCTTCCTCTACAATAATGCGCGCCATCGCCAGCAGCACAGCCGCTTCGGATCCCGGGTTGGTGGGCAGCCAGTAGTCGGCCATGCTGGCGGTGTTGGACAGGCGCGGGTCCATAGCGGCCAGCTTGCCGCCATCCATCATGCCTTCCATGATACGCTGGGCATGCGGGTTGAAATAATGGCCCGACTCCAGGTGGGCGCTGATCAGCAAGATAAACTTGGCATTGGCATAATCGGGCGAAGGACGGTCGTAGCCGTGCCAGATGTTGTAGCCGAACCGTGCCCCTGACGAGCACACGTTGGTATGGCTGTTGTGCCCATCTACATTCCAGGCACGCAGCACGCGATCCATATAGCCCTCATGGCCCGGGCGGCCCACATGATAGGCAATCTCATTATTACGCCCCTCCTGCAGTGCCTTGCGAATGCGGGCGGCAATGTCATCCAGCGCCTCATCCCAGCTTACGCGCTCCCACTCACCCGAGCCGCGCTCGCCCTTGCGCTTCATGGGGTAGAGAATACGCTCAGGGTCCTTGATCTGGTTGATGGTGGCCGGTCCTTTGGCACAGTTGCGGCCGCGACTGCCCGGGTGGTAGGGGTTACCTTCAAACTTGCGTACCTCACCGGTTTCTTTATCTATATAGCCCAGCAAACCACAGGCTGACTCACAGTTGAAGCACGTGGTGGGTACAATCGAATATTTACGCTTGTTTTTGCGCGGCCAGGAAGTGGCTTCGTATTCCTCCCAGTCATTCCACTTCTCCGGAGGTGGATAAGAAGTGAGTTTACCGGGCTCGGTAAGCCTGGGCAAGCCGGCATCTTCCACATCGTGCAGATTAGGAATGATATGCAGCTTTTCAGCTATTTTCTCTATCAAGGATGGTTTGTGTTCGTATTTCATAATGCTTTTGTTTTTCGTCCAGTCTTGTTGTTAGGTTGCTTTTGCAAATCAGGCCTGTTTCTAGGTCAGCGGAATACGCTGCGGGGCTTCTACCCAAATGGTTTCGGTAAGCACAATGCCCAGCAAAGCCAAAGCGGCTGCGGCCGGCAACGACACTCCGGCCACTACCAGGGCCAGCGGCAGCACATTGCCAATCAGCACCACACCCAGCCAGAAGCGCTTGCTATAACGGCCTTTGACAATCATTTTCACCACCGCCTTGGCATCATCGGTAGGGTGGGTAATAGTCAGCTCAAACAGCATGATCAGCAAGTTGGCCAGCAGGGTAAGGCCTAGCATATTGGCCAGGAAGGCCTGCCATTCGGCAGACGTATCGGTAAAGGCGGCCACCAACGCCAGCGAGCCGGCACCAGCCATAAAGCTATGGGCCAGCATATGGAATGGCAGACTGGGGCTTTGCCAGAAGTCGCGCCCTTTGGCCTGGGCAAACAGGAAGGCGGTGTAGATAGCCACTACGATTCCGATCAGGGCAGAGGCCCAAAAGCCGGCTTGCTCCAGTACCGGCAGGCCGAAATACTTACCGGCTGCCCACAGCGTAACCGAACCGCCAAATAAGGTAATGGCATAGCCGCCACGCACCAACCACGATTTCCACTGCGGTCGTAGTATCACATACAGAAAGCGGGTAGGCTGGTCCAGGTCTTTTACCAGCAGCGCTCCGGTAAGGGTAAGGAAGCTGATCCCCAGCCCCATGGTGATCCAAGTGGTTTGCTCGGAGAACTCCACCCCGATCAGACTGGCCAGGAAGAGCACCAGCACGGCCCCGGCAGCTACCGCTTTGGTAAACACGTAGCCGGATACTTCCCAGCCCCAAAGGATTCCTTTATCAGGCGTGTCGTACACACGCTTGGGGTTGGCACGCTCCATCACTACCGACATCGAGCTGCGCCTGGGCTGCTCATTGCCTTTGAAGGTCAGCGCTTTGTCGGAACCGCCTGCCAGTTCACCAGCCATTTCTTCATACGACTTTTTGGCCAGGCTCTCGGCAAACTTGGCATAATGCCCTACGCCATTGGTTTGTGAGCTCCAGATGTATTGCTCCTGACGCTCGGTGGCATGTGGTACCAGCGATACGTCATCACCATTGATATAGAATACATTCGGGTTGGTGCCTTTCTCCGGCTTACGCACCGTAACATTCTCACGGGCCAGCAGTTGCGAAATTTCCGAATCGGGGTCGTCCATATCGCCCGAAATAATGGCGTGCTCGGGGCACACATTTACACAGGCAGGCTCCAGGCCGATATCAATACGGTGCGAGCAGTAGTTACATTTGGCGG
>WFNR01000007.1 GCA_015488485.1 Cyclobacteriaceae bacterium
CCACTGCTGCCACTGCCGAACGGATAGCCCGTTTTGGGATGGAAGAGCTGGAAGTTACGCAGCTCCTTTTCAATTGGCTGCTGCAGGGAGTCGCTCAGTATGTACTGCACATAGATATTGCTATGCGGGTAGTCAATGCCGTTGCGCAGGTTCAGGTAAATGTTATATCCAATATCGGCATCGGCTATTTCGAACGTAAACTGCGGCACTGTATCAGCCGGCCAGGCATGGTTGGGCAGGTCGGTGTTTTCTTCATAAACCCGCTTGCCATCGCAAGCCAGCAGCAGCACGAGCGGTAACAGCCAGATAACTCTTGCTATCATTGTCCGCGCTTGTTTTGGTTGTTGTGGCGGTTGCCGGGGCGTCTGCGTTTCTTCCTGTTTTTGCGGTTTTTGCGTTTGCCCTTGCCACTGTACTTCCGGTCGAGGCGCTCCAAGTCGTTGGTCACGGCCTGCGCATGCTCCAGTTTATCCAGGTCCTTATCTACCTGCAGTGTTTCCGGCTTTTCGCCTTTGGCGTTGAGTTCAAGGATCTCTTTTACCCGCTCTATGGTGATGGCATGCCAGGAGCTCTCCTGCTTATAGCCAAACCACATGATTTTGCGGAAAATATCGGTTTTTTGCAAATAAGCTTCGCCCTTCTCGGTGAGCAGAGGCTTGGTTATTTTAGGTATATCCTGCAGGGCTTCCTGGTAGGTTTCCAGCTCGTAGTTGAGGCAGCACTTAAGGCGGCCGCACTGGCCGCTCAGCTTGGCCGGGTTCAGGGCCAGGTTCTGATAGCGGGCGGCACTGGTGGTTACGCTTTTAAAATCGGTGAGCCAGGTAGAGCAGCACAACTCGCGGCCGCATGAGCCGATACCCCCCAGACGGCCGGCTTCCTGGCGCAGGCTTATCTGGCGCATCTCCACCCTTATCCTGAACTCAGCCGCCAGCACCTTAATCAACTCGCGAAAGTCCACCCTTTCATCGGCCGAATAATAAAAGGTGGCCTTACCGCCATCGGCCTGAAACTCCACATCGGTAAGCTTCATCTTCAGGCCCAGCTCCATGATTATCTCCCGTGTGCGGTACAGGGTGGTCATCTCACGGTTGCGCACCTTTTCGTATTTGTCGAGATCGTGGGGCGAAGCCAGGCGGTAAATCTGTCGGATGTTCTCATCGTCCTTTACTTTCTTTTTGCTCATCTGCAGGCGTACCAGCTCGCCCTGCAGCGATACATAGCCTATGTGATGGCCGTTGGGTACATCTACCACTATGGCATCGCCCGTGTGTAGTTCCAGGTTGTTTTTATTACGAAAAAAATCTTTACGGCCGTTTTTAAAGCGCACTTCCACAATGTCGAACTCCTTGCCCGGCTGTATGTCCATATCCGCCAGCCAGTCAAACACATTGAGTTTGTTGCACCCTCCGGTTTGACAACCGAGCGATTTGCTGCCGGCCAGCTCTTTGGTTTCTTCATTTAAAATACATGTGGCACATCCACCCATAGTCATACTAGCAAAATCATTCGCTAAAATAAATAATTGCGGTTGTAAAGCAGCCCAAAAAGCAAATCATTGTTGTCAGCTCAGCAGGTCACGGCCGATGTCCTGGCGGTAATATATACCGGGCCAGCTTATCTGTGCCAGTGTGCGGTAGCTCTGCGCCAGGGCCGCTTCTATATCGCTTCCCAGGCCGGTAGCCGCCAGCACCCTTCCTCCGTTGGTCAGGATGCGGTCCCCATCGGCTTTGGTGCCGGCATGAAATACCAGGGCTTCGCTTGCCTGTTCCAGACCCTGTATCACATGTCCTTTTTCATATTGGCCGGGGTAGCCGCCTGCTACCGCTACCACCGTGGTGGCTGTCTGCGGAGCTACCTGCAGATCGACATCCTTGAGCTTGCCGGTAGCGGTGGCGGTGAGCAAGGCCAGCAGGTCGGTTTGCAGGCGCGGCATTACCACCTGGGTTTCGGGGTCGCCCATGCGCACGTTGTACTCTATTACATAGGGGTCGCCCTGCACGTTCATCAGGCCGATAAAGATAAAACCGGCATAGTGGCTGCCGGCCTGCCTGAGTCCGGCCAGGGTGGGTTTCACGATGCGGGTCTCCACCTTTTGCATAAAGTCGGACGTGGCAAAAGGTACGGGCGATACGGCTCCCATGCCTCCGGTGTTGGGGCCGGTATCCTGCTCACCTATGCGCTTGTAGTCCTTGGCTTCCGGCAATATTTTATAGTCAAGGCCATCGGTAAGCACGAACACCGACAGCTCTATTCCCTCCAGAAACTGCTCGATCAGCAGTTTTTTGCCGGCTGCGGCAAACTTTTCATCTACCAGCATACTGTGTACGGCTTCTTTGGCCTCCTCTTGCGATTGGGCGATGATTACCCCTTTGCCGGCTGCCAGACCATCGGCTTTTACTACAATTGGCGGGGTCTGCGTGGCAATATAGCGGTAGGCTTCTTCCTCCTGTCCGCTTACAAAAGTGCGGGCGGCAGCCGTAGGGATGTTGTTTTGCTGCATAAAATGCTTGGCAAAGTCCTTGCTGCCTTCCAGTTGGGCGCCAGCCGCATCCGGGCCGATGATCAACAAATCTTGCAGGCCGGCCTCCTGGCGCAGGTAGTCATAGATGCCATTGACCAGCGGATCTTCAGGCCCCACCACCAGCATGTCTATTTGCTGCTGGCGGATGGTTTCGGCAATAGCGGCAAAATCGTTGACCGCCAGGGCCAGATTGGTGCCGACCTGAGCGGTGCCGGCATTACCGGGCGCAATAAGCAGCTTATCACATTGTGGGCTTTGGGCTATCTTCCAGGCCAGGGCGTGCTCACGGCCGCCACTGCCGAGTACGAGTACTTTCATGGTTGCAAGGTTTTACGGGCAAATATCCGCTACCCCGGCAAATTAGTTGGCGTATTCCGACAAAAATTTGATGCGCATCAGGCGGATCTCCTCTTCGGTGCAGTCTTCAAAATCCTCATCTTCCAGAATATCCTCCAGGCTGTCACTTTCCGAATTCAGAAAATAGTCGATCAGGTCTTCCTGTTTTTCTTCGTCCACCACCTGGTCTATGTAGTAGTCCAGATTGAGCTTGGTGCCTGAGGCTACGATGTTTTCAATCTCGGTCAGCAATTCATCCATGCTCAGGCCCTTGACTTCGGCTATTTCTTCCAGGTCGAGCTTCTTATCTATCTGGGTGATGATAAATACTTTGTTTTTCGACTTGTTAACGGTTGACTTTACCGTTACGTCAAATGCTGTGATAATATCGTTTTCTTCTACATATTTGCTGATCAGTTCCACGAATTCCTGCCCGAATTTCTCGGCCTTACCCTGACCCACACCATTTATTTTCTGCAGTTCTTCCAGGGTGCAGGGGAATACCGTGGCCATTTCTTCCAGCGAGGGGTCCTGAAATACCACATAAGGCGGCACGCCTTTTCGTTTGGCTACCGATTTACGCAGATTTTTCAGCATGGTAAAAAGCGCCTCGTCATAGGCATGGGCGGTATTGATTACCTGCTCTACCTCCTCGTCTTCCACCTTCAGGTTGGTGTAGTCATGGTTTTTGCGCAAGGTAATTTTGAAAGGGTCTTTCAGGTAATTACGCCCTTTGTCGGTAAGCTTGAGCACCTCTATGTGGTTAATGTCTTTTTGCAAAAACTCATGCAGCAGGCTTTGCCGCACTACCGATCGCCAAAAGTCTTCGGTATGCTCATTGCCTTTGCCGAATACTTCCAGTTGGTCGTGCTTGTAGCTGGTTACATAATCCGATTTTTTACCGGTAATCACATCCACCAGGTGTAGCATACCGAAACGTTCTTCGGTAAGCAAGGCGGTTTTGAGCACCAGTTTTACATATTCTTCGCCCTCATAGGCTTCGGTAGGGTGCAGGCAGTTGTCGCAGTTGTTACAGTTGTCGGCATCGTACGATTCGCCAAAATAGTGCAGCAATTGTTTCCTGCGGCACACAGCCGATTCGGCATACGAGGTCATTTCGGCCAGTAGCAGGCGCGAATTATCGCGCTCCTGTACCGGTTTGTCTTTGTTGAATTTTTCCAGTTTCTGGATATCGTTGTGGCTGAAGAACATCAGGCAGTGGCTGGGTACGCCATCACGGCCGGCCCGGCCGGTTTCCTGGTAGTAGCCCTCCAGCGATTTGGGTACGTCATAATGCACCACAAAACGCACATCGGGCTTGTCGATGCCCATGCCGAAGGCAATGGTGGCCACAATTACATCAAGCTCTTCGTTCAGGAAATCATCCTGGTTTTTCATGCGTACGCTGCTTTCCAGGCCGGCATGGTAGGGGGCCGCCTTTATGCCGTTTACCTGCAGCAGCTCGGCAATCTCTTCTACTTTTTTACGGCTCAGGCAGTACACAATGCCCGATTTGCCGTGATTGGCCTTTAGAAAGCGAATGAGTTGCTTTTTGATATCCTGCTTTGGCCTTACTTCATAGTACAGGTTTTCGCGGTTGAACGAGCTCTTGAATACCCCGGAGGTTTCCATCTCCAGATTTTTCATGATATCCTGTTGTACCTTGGGTGTAGCAGTGGCCGTCAGGGCAATGATCGGGTAGGTGCCCAGTTGGCGTACGATATTTTTTATTCTGCGGTACTCGGGCCGGAAATCATGCCCCCATTCCGAGATACAGTGGGCTTCATCAACTGCTACAAATGATATTTTGGCCTGCTTAAGAAACTCAACATTCTCCTCCTTGGTGAGTGATTCGGGCGCTACGTAGAGCATTTTCACTTTACCGCTCAGCGTGTCTTCCTTTACCCTGCGGGCTTCCGTTTTGGATAGGGTGGAATTCAGAAAACGGGCATCAATGCCAAAAGCCCGCATCTGGTCCACCTGATTTTTCATCAGGGCGATAAGGGGCGATATAATAATGGCTGTGCCCTCCAACACCACAGCCGGCAGTTGATAACACAGCGATTTGCCGGCCCCGGTAGGCATGATTACAAAGGTATCTTTGCCGTTGTAAATATTTTTTATAATAGCCTCCTGGTTGCCCCGGTAATTGTCAAAGCCGAAAACCTCTTTAAGGGCGGTTTTAAGTTTGTCATTTTCTGCTACCAACATTTGTCAGCAATTGTTATTTATTGTTTGAGAAAAAACTATTTAAGTATCTTTGTTTTGCCGAAAGCACAAACACTTGCTTTTATGAAGATAAGCATTTTTCCTTATAAAAATAGCGGTCGGGCAAGAAAAATAAGTGATTCGGTAAAATATTTTATTAAAAGACAAATCAGTAAATAAATATGGCAAATACTTATGTGGTAATTATGGCCGGTGGGTCGGGCACTCGTTTCTGGCCTTTTAGTCGTGTTACCAAACCCAAGCAGTTTCTGGATGTGCTCGATACCGGGCATTCGCTGCTGCAAATGACCTACGAGCGTTTTCTGGAAATAGCCCCCAAAGAAAATATCTATGTGGTTTCAAACAAAAGATACGGCAGTCTTATCAAGGAGCAACTACCCGATCTGCAGGATGACCAGATACTGCTGGAGCCCTTTCAGCGCAATACGGCACCTTGCATTGCTTATGCCTCTTACAAAATTGCCAGCCGTGATCCGGAAGCCCGCATTGTGGTGTCACCTTCCGACCATGTTGTTTTCAGGGAAAAGGCCTTTACTGCTTTGATAGAAAAAGCGCTGGCGGCTACCGATGCCAGCAAGCTGTTCACCATAGGGGTAAAGCCCAGCCGCCCGGAGACCGGCTACGGCTACATCCAGTATGTGGAAGAAGGCGACAGTGAGATTAAAAAAGTAAAGACATTTACCGAAAAACCTGCCAAAGAGCTGGCCCGTAAGTTTGTAGAGAGTGGCGAATTCGTATGGAATGCCGGTATTTTTGTGTGGAGCGCCCGGGCTATTAAAAAGGCTATCGGTAAATATCTGCATGAGATGGATGAGGTGTTCAGCGGCCTGGTAAAGGAATTTTTTACCCCCCGGGAGCAGGAAGCCGTGGATATGGCCTATGCCCAGTGCAAAAATATTTCGATCGATTACGGGGTTATGGAGAAGGCTGATGAGGTCTATGTATTGTTGGGCGATTTCGGTTGGTCGGATCTGGGCTCATGGCAGTCGCTGTACGAGATCAGCAAGAAGGATGAAAACAATAATGTGGTGAAGGCCAATGCCATTCTTTACAACAGCAAGAACTGCACCGTAAGTGGCCCCATGGACAAGCTTATTGTCCTGAGCGGATTGGATGGCTATCTGGTAAGTGCCCATGGCAATGCCATTTTGATTTGCAATAAAAATGATGGCACTGAGCTCAAAACCATTGTGCATGATATTCAGGTGAGCAAAAGCGAGGAGTTCTTATAGGTGAGCTATTTCGCCTGCAGTCGCTGGCGCAGGGCTTCATACAAAATGATGCCGGTAGCCGTGGCTACGTTGAGCGAGCCTATACGGCCGCGCATCGGTATGGCAGCCCGGTAGTCACAAAGCTGTAATATGGCCGGGTCTATACCACTGTCTTCGGCCCCCATTATGATGACCACCGGCTCATGGAGCGGTACCTCATAGATGGTTTGTGTGGTTTTTTCGGTGCAGGCCACCAGTGTTAGGCCGCTTTGCTGCAGGTTTTTGAGTTGGGCCACCGGATTGGTGGTGCGGCATACCGGTACCAGGCTTAGTGCTCCGGCCGATGTTTTCATGGCATCGCCCGATATCTGGGCGGCACCTTTCAGCGGCACCATTACGGCATCGGCACCGGCTCCTTCGGCTGTACGCACAATGGCGCCAAAGTTACGTACATCGGTAACACGGTCGAGATAGACAATAAGCGGGTTGCGCCCCGCTGCAAAGCACTGGTCGATGATGTGATCGATATCGGCAAACTCAATAGGTGAGATAAAGGCTACTACTCCCTGGTGGTTTTTGCGTGTCAGACGGTTGAGCTTTTCGGCCGGCACGCTGAGCAGGCTCAGGCCATGCGTGCGGGCCACCTGCCGCAACTCAGTGGCCAACTCGCCCTGCAGACCTTTCTGTACAAATATTTTATCGAAAGTCTTGCCGGTCTCAATGGCTTCTATTACCGGCCGCAGACCGAAAATCATGTCTTTTTGTTTGTTCATCAGAATGCTTTGCGGCCCGAGCGCCAGAGGTCTATGGTGCGTAGCCAGATATTGCGGTACTCCTCCTTACGCTCCAGTACATATTGGCGCTCGGTAAAGGCCGATTGTATGTTTTTAAAGAAAAAGGCTACTCTGGGTAGTTCAAATGTTTTCGGGTAAATCCATAACAGGCCGTCATCCTTCCAGAATACCTTGGGCGGTGGGCCGAAAATAATGTATATCATACCCATATCGGTTTTCCAGCCTTCTTTGTAAGTGGTAAATAATTGGTTGGCCTGGGTGGCACGCTTATAATACTCTTTGATGGCCCGCTTGGCTTTCGACTGTGACAAGGTGTTGTTGAGCCAGAATTCATCAAACATTTTCTTTTTATCGAACGTAGTGTGCAGTTTGGTGTATTCTTCGCTGGTAGTAATATAGCGCAGCGCCTCGCTAAGCATATCGATGGTGCCGAAGCGCGGAAACGGCTGATCGCGGGCAATAAGCGTGTATCCCGTAGGGTAGTCTTGTAAATGAAAATAGTACATGCCTGCTTTGTCGACCTCAAACTCCTGGCCGGAGTTCAGGGTAATGGTTTCGTCCGGGCTGAAATCGGCCCCTGTGGTGTCGGCAGTGGTAAGCATCGGTGGCCTGGCCGGCATAAAATGATAGTCGTAATAATCAACCACAATGGTTTGCCGGACTGTAAGCGATTGCAGCCGCACCCGGCTGCCGGTGGGCAGGTAGTAATCAAACACAGGGGTGTTAATATCGTTATGCTGTACGAGCATATCGGCTGCCTGGGGATAGCGCTGTAGTGATTTTACATAAGGAAATATCTGGCGGCTAACCGTGTCGGCCAGCCAAAGCACAAAAAACTTCTCATCATGAGCGGCCAGCTTAAAGCCGAAAACACTTTTATTTTCTGTTTCATACTGAAAATAGGCCGGTAGTTTCTTCAGCGGTATGATGGTTTTTACCTCCTCGTTCAGGCTGTTCAGCAGAGAATAACTAACCTCAAAATGTCGCAGGCTGTCCAGGGGAGAGTGGATAGCCAGGCTGATATACAAGGCGCTGTCTTGCCGGTAGTGCATGATATCGCCCCGCATGCCGGTGCCGCTCCTGAACTGGAAGCTGACATCCAGATTGGTAACCCTGACCTGGGCCGGACAGGTTATAGCGGACAGCCAAAGGACGACAATTACGACAGCTTTTTTATACATCATTGTATTATACGGTAAAATAACAAAAACTTTACCTAAGATGATTTATGGCAGCGAATAATTTAAGAAATTTGCCCTCCCGAAAATTATGGCCGTATATACTACCGAAATAGCATCAGCCGAGCTCACTTCCGATAATCCGGTGCATCAGCGCCTGCTTAAGGCCTATTATATAGCGCAGGATTACGTGCAGGGCGATGTGCTGGAAGTAGGTTGTGGCGAAGGGCGCGGGGTGGACTTGCTTCTGCCCAGGGCAAAATCCTATACCGGTATCGACAAAATCGGCCCGGTGATTGAGCGCCTGCAACAGCAACACCCGCAGGCGGCATTCCGGCAGATGATGATACCGCCCCTGGCATTTCCCGATGCCAGTTTCGATACGGTGGTGAGCTTTCAGGTAATCGAACACATAAAAGATGACAAGCTGTTTCTGGCTGAGATTGCCCGCGTGTTGCGGCCGGGAGGTACTGCCTTACTCACTACCCCCAATATCAAAATGAGCCTGACACGCAACCCGTGGCACATCCGTGAATACACTGCCGGGCAGCTTACCACGCTTTGCCAACAGTATTTCAGCAAAGTGGAGATGCTGGGCATTACCGGCAATGACAAGGTGATGACCTATTATGAAGAAAATAAGGCATCGGTAAAGCGCCTTACGCGTTTTGATATCTTCGACCTGCAACACCGGCTACCGGCATTTATGCTCAAAATACCCTATGAGATTATGAACCGCCTTAACCGCAATAAATTGCAGGCGGCTGACAACGAGCTGGTGGCCTCCATCAGGCACGAGGACTATCTGGTAGTTGACACTCCCGACACCAGCCTGGACCTGCTGGCGGTACTAACGCGATAGCTCTGTTGCCGACATAGTGGAATAAAGACCTTCCAGCGCTTCGCTAAACTCTTTGGCCAGTTCCAGTTCGCCATAGCGGCTCATGGTTTCGGTCAGTTCGCGCAGGATAACCAGGTCTTGCTGCAACTGGTAGCCTATGTTATTGTTGTGCTCAATATAGTAGGCAGCCTCTTCATCCGCTCTGCGGCCCAGCACCTTGGCTATCTCCACTGCCTTTTCTTTTTCACCCAACAACATCAGGTACTCAACGGTGGTTGAGGTGGTGTAGTCGTATGGGATGGCGGCATCGGGCATCAGCTCCAGGCTCTTGAGCAGCACTTCCCGGGCTTTTTCGTCCTTGCCTTCGCGTATCAGGCTGGCTGCCAGGGTATTGAAGCTGGCGCGGTGGTTAAGCACAAATTTGCGGTAATCTTCGTTGTAGTAAACCTTCGGGTTGTTCAGTTCGCGGTACTGGAACTTGTGCATCAGGTTATCGTACATCAGATCGGTATTTACCAGGCCGCCACCCGGGCGCGGGCTTTTTACCGGCAGCAGACGGTAGGCATTGCCTTCCTGCACCAGGTAGTCGTTAAAGTCAAGGCCGATGCCCATGCGGGAGGTATTGTTGAAGTAAATCGGGCGCTCCCAGTTGTTGCTGGCTATCAGGTCGAGGGCGGCCAGGTCTTTTTTCTCCAGATAATTCTTTTTCATTTGCCACTGCATACGGTTTACCAGCAAGGACTCCATATTGGCCGGGATGATGCCCAACTTTTTCACATGAGCGGTATCCACATCCAGGTAAAACTCCTTACTGGGTACTATGTGACTGGCGCCCGCCTTGGTCTCGTAGCGGAGCTGCGGGGTCTTCTTAGCCAGGAGTTCCAGATAAGTTTTCAAATTGATGGCGCCTTTAATATTGAAATTGGGGTCGTAGAGCAAAAAGTCGTTAAGGCCGCCCTGGCGGTAGTCTTCGATAGGCAGGCTAAAAGGAAAAGGAGCCGACTCATAAGCCTGGCGGGTCATCTGCTCAATGTACCAGTCGGTGTTGAAATAACTCAGCACCACTACGCGCACATCGGTACGGTAGCCTTCCACTTCCTGCACATACCACAGCGGGAAAGTGTCATTATCGCCACCGGTAAAGAGGATGGCGTTGGGGGCACAGGAAGACAGGAAATTACGGGCCGAGTCAACCGAGAAGTAGCGGTCGGAGCGGTCGTGGTCGTCCCAGTTCTGGGCGGCCATGATTATCGGGGCCGGCAGAGAAATCAAAATAGCCACCGTGGCAGCAGCTGTCGGCTTCATGAGTTTTTTCAGGTAGGTGGCCAAAGCCAGTACACCAAAGCCAATGTAGAAGGCAAAGGCATAATAGGAGCCTACATATATATAATCGCGCTCACGCGGCTCGGCAGGTGGAGAGTTCAGATAAAGCACCAGGGCCAGGCCGGTCATGAAGAACAGCAGCAGAATCACAAAAAACTGCCGTTTGTCGCGGTAATAGCTGAATATCAATCCGATAATACCCAGGATAAGGGGTAGCATCAGGTAGTTGTTGCGGCCGCGGTTATTGGCTATACTTGGGGGTACATCCTGCATGGCATCCAGCGGACTCAGCCAGCCGGCATCCTGGATGTCACTTTCACGGCCGGCAAAATTCCACATAAAATAGCGCCAATACATGTGGCCGATCTGGTGCTTGAACATAAAGTACAGGTTGTCGATAAAGGTGGGCTTTTCGCCCGGTTTAAGGCCGGTAATTTCGCGGTAGGTAGCGGCATGAGCAGCCGACCACATGCGCGGCAGGATGGTCATTTGCTTGGGGTCGTACTTGTTTACCAGTTTGTAGTCGCTGATTACATATTTGTCTTTACCTTTGGTATAAACCGGAGCGCCTTTTACCTGATCGATGGTTTTGGCCGTAAAATACTGGCCGTAGAGCAGCGGCCGGCTGCCATATTGCTCGCGCAGCAGGTACGACACCACGCTCATCACGTCTTCCGGGTCGTTCTCGTCAATAGGCGGGTCGTAGCCCGAGCGGATTACAATCATGGTGTAAGAAGAATAGCCGATAAGGATAAAAGCCAGCGATACCAGCGCGGTATTAAATAGCACCTTGCCACGTTGCTGGGTAGTCCAGATGCCATAAGTGAGGGCGCCCAGCACCGCCAGCACCAGAAAAATAATTCCCGACCCGAAAGGCAGACCGAAACCATTGACAAACAGAATCTCCAGCTTGCCGGCCAGGGCGGGTAGCCCGGGTATGATACCGTAGTTGATAACAATGATAAGCAGACCGCTGATCAGCATGGCATAAATTATCCCATTGCGGGTGGGGTTGGGGTATTTTTTGAAATAATAAATAAGGCCCAAGGCTGGGATAGTTACCAGATTGAGCAGGTGCACACCAATAGATATACCGATTACATAGGCAATCAGAATCAGCCAGCGGTTGGCACGGCTCTCGTCCTCAATCAGTTCCCATTTAAGCATGGCCCAAACCACAAAAGCCGTCAGGAAAGATGACATGGCGTACACTTCTGCCTCTACGGCCGAAAACCAAAAAGTATCGGAAAAAGTGTAAACCAGTGAGCCGATAAGGCCAGCACCCATAATGGCAATAGTTTGCCAGGTATCAGGCTCGCCCTCTATTTTGAGCAGTTTGCGGCTGAACATGGTAATGCTCCAGAACATGAACAAGATGGTAAAAGCACTGGCCACCACGCTTACCATATTTATCCAGTAGGCTACCTGCAGATTGTCGCCACCGCTCAAAAATGAGAACATGCGCCCCAGCAACAGGAAGAAAGGCGCACCAGGAGGGTGGGGTACCATCAGCTTGTAAGATACGGCAATAAACTCACCGGCATCCCAGAAGCTGGCCGTGTCTTCTACCGTAATGGCATATACGATAAGGGCAATAACAAAAGTAAGCCAGCCGGTTATATTATTCAGTATTTTGTATTTCATGGCAGTTTGATAATGAAAGGCGAAAATAGCAAATTATGCCCGATATACGATTTTTTCGAATTAATTATTGTAGACAGTTGGCTGTTTTGCCTCGATCACTTGTACACTATAGTATAATAAAACAACCACAGCAAAAACAACATCACATAGGAGGTAAACACAATAGCCAGGGCGTAGCGCCACTGCTTGCCGGCTGTCAGGTGCACGGCCTCGGTGAGTACCAGCCAGTAGAGCACTTCAAACAGGTTTAGCGCCTTGAGCGGATAATGCCAGGCAGCGGGCACGGTAGCCGGATCAAACAGGTTCATCAGCGACAGCGGGTAAAAATTGATGATCTCCGGTAGGGTAGGCAGTTCCGGAGAAAGGATAAACCAGATGATTTTGATAAGTTCGGGCAGTAGGAAAACGGTTTCACTCACCAGGGCGATATGCCACATCTGGCGGTAGGTGATCCGGTAGCCGAACATCATGGCGCCTATCCATAATACGAAGGCGATCAGCGTGAATTTATACAGGTAGATCAGCGGCACCGACAGATACTGCACGGTGTTTAACAGACGAAAAATACCGAAACGCCCCTCTTCCTGCAATATCTGGAAGGCCAGTGTCTGGTTTTCTACCAGGGCCTTTTTGGTAAAGAGCACCAGCAGGGTAAGTATGCACAGTATTAGAAAATATACCAGGGTATTGGTATTGAGCAAGGCAGAAAGCGATTTACGCCAGAGTCGCAGCATGGTGCAAAGGTAAGGCAGCCTGCCTATTTGGCGGCTATGGTGGCTTCCTGCGGTTTGCGCATCAGTTGGCGGATAGCGCTCAGGTGTGCCAACAATACCAGCGGCACGATCACGGTCGGCAGCAGATTGAAAGGAAAAAGCAGCACCGCCATATTGGGTTGCTCCAGCGCAATTTTCTGCATGGGTGAAGGAATGGCGAGCGCAGCCGTAACCACAATATTCAGCAATAACAGCAAGCATATGATATTCCAAATCAGGAGCAACCTGGTACGCACGCTTTTACCACGAAAGGCCCAGTACCCGACCAGGGGTGCCGTAAGACCAGAAAATAAATCGAAATTGGTGCCCTCGATAGTCATCACCACCGGTACCAGGCTATGGTGGTAGAGCAAGGCAAGCCCGATCTCCACCAAAATACGGATGCTATGAAAATAAGTGAGTGTAGGCTGGCGTAGCCGGTCGATAAACAACCGGCCCTGGCGACTCAAAAACAGCAGCGCAATCATCAGCAAGGCCGGCAGCATACCCAGCAGCATTAGCTTGGGTGGCCAGGCTGATGTATCCTGATAAACCCCTTGCAGCCCCAGCCAGGTTTGCAGGGCTATCCAGACAACGATAACCAGCAGAAACCCCCTTGAGCGGTTGGTAGCCAGGTAAAACCAGCCCACGGTTATCAAAGCAATAACGATAAAGAACAGCGCCAAATAAGTAGGTATATCTGCGTTCATGCCAGCGTAACAATTTTGGGCGCTTTAAAGTTCGGCTTTGCGGGGAATTTTGCTCATGCCGTATTCGGTAATGGCTGTTATGGTCAGAGAGGGATTCACCCCTGGGTTGGCCGAAATCATAGAGCCGTCAAATACATACATGTTGCGGTAGTTAAATACCTTGTTGTCCTTGTCAATAACCCCCTGGCTGCTATCAGCGCCCATGCAGGCGCCCCCCAGGATGTGTGCTGTGGAAGGAATACCGGTCAGCGTTTCGGTAAACATAACCTGCGGAATGGCCTTGATGCTTTTGGCGTATTGCCGGGCAAACCGCAAGGCCTCCGGAATAAAAGCGGTAGGTTTTTTGGCTTGCTTGTCCACCGCAGAGCGCATGCCGAAAAGGCCACGTTTGAAGCGGATGGTGGAATCGAGGTGTTGCATAAACAGCAACACCGAAGAATTGGCAGAAAAATCACGGGTAAACATAATTTTGACTTTATGCGGCAGGGTCAGCACCAACCGGCCCAGGAGTTTGCCCATGCGCAGGAAGAAATTGCGCTCGTTGACTACCGGCACCAGCACAGTACTCCAGAAGCCGCTGCCCTTGCCATAGCGCACCGGCTCAATGTGGCTGTTCTCATCTATGGCCATGATAGAACCGATGGCGATACCATCCGCCATCTTGTCGGTATAAGGCCCGCGGTACACCGAGTGCACGGTAAGCGACTCGTTGTTGGTACGTACCATATGTCCGACCCGGTCGCTTAAGTTGGGCAGTCTTGTTTTTTTGAGCTTCAGCAGCAGCGGCACGGTGCCCAGCACCCCACCGGCAAAGATCACCCCCTTGGTGCGTATTGTTTTTTTACGGCCCCACCAGGTGGTTGAGGGTTTATACACCACTTCATAGCCGTACTCGCCCTGCTCACCCTGCGGTATGACGTCCACCACCTGGTGCTCGGCCAGCACCTCAGCGCCTTGTTGGCGGGCCAGGTAGAGGTAGTTTTTGTCGAGGGTATTTTTGGCGTTGTAGCGGCAGCCGGTCATGCAGGCCCCGCAAAAGATACAGCCGGTACGTTCGGGGCCGGACCCGTCAAAATAGGGGTCAGCCGTGGTTTTGCCTTTTTCACCAAAATATACCGACACTTTAGTCGGCTCAAAGGGTTTACCCATATTATCGGCCATGGCCTTTAACGACAGGTCGGCCGGGGCCAGATAAGGGTTGGTGGCGGCCCCCAGCATGCGCCAGGCCGTCTCATAATGAGGTGCCAACTTGTTTTCCCAGTCGTCAAGCCCCTGCCAGGAGCCGTGGTTAAAGAAGGGAGTCTTGGGTTTGGGCAGGGTATTGGCATATACCAGCGAGCCCCCGCCCACACCCACACCACTCAGTATGGTCACATGCCGGAAAAAGCTGAGTTTTTGAATACCAAAAAAACGTAAGGCCGGCAGCCACAGCCATTTACGCAGTTGCCAGTTGGTTTTGGGAAAATCTTCAGCCTTGAATTCCCGGCCTTTTTCAATTATCAGTACCTTATAGCCTTTCTCACTGAGGCGCAGGGCCGATACCGAGCCGCCAAAGCCCGAGCCGATGATTATAAAGTCATAGTCATGCTGCCTGTCCGACATCTTGTAGCTTTTTATTCATGATATAAAACCAAAGGGGTTGTACCAGGGCCAGCAACATCATACCGGGGTAGCCGGTAGGCATTTGCGGACTGGCCGGTAGGGAGCGTAATACCTGATATTTTTTGCCGGCATGGTAATGGTGATCGGAATGCCGAGACAGGTTGAACAGCAAAAAACGCCCCAGCAGGTGGTCCGAGTTCCAGGAATGCGTGTGGTTTACCCGTTCATATTTGCCATTGGGCAGCCGTTGGCGCAGCAGCCCGTAATGTTCGATATAGTTGACCGTTTCGAGCAGGATGATGCCAATGGTAGCAGCCAGCACAAAAGCCAGCAAAACCTTAAGGCCGAAAATCAGGTATATGGCAACCAGCAATAACATCTGGGCAATTGTGTAAACCACCATGCGGTTGTGCAGCGATAAGGCGGCTCTCCCCAATTTTTGCATGCGCTTTAGCTCTATTTGCCAGGCCTGTATATAACTGCCAATTTGCGAGCGCAGCCAAAACCAGAACAGTATTTCGTTTTTGCGGGCCGTGGCCGGGTCTTGCCGGGTGGCTACATTACGGTGATGGCCGGCATTATCGTAAGGCAGGAAATGGGTGTTGAGTGAGGTGAGTAACAGGATTTCTCCCAGAAACTGCTGCAGGCGGTTGTGGCGGTGGCCCAACTCATGCCCCAGGTTAATACCGGTAACGCCCAGCATCAGGCCTACGGCCGATATGCGTCCGTAAAACTCGGTAGTACCTGCAGGCGTATGGCCGATTACAAAGAAAAAATAAATCAACAGGCCAATGTGAAAAGGGATGACCGCATACAGGAGCCGGTCGAAGAAAGGATCACGCTGCCATTTCAGCTCCAGTTCTTGGCTGAGGTTACTGGGGTCGGGCTTTAGGATAAGTTCGAGCAAGGGCACTATTCCATAAAAAACCAATTTGGGCAGATGCGTTACCCAGCCCATTTGTGTGAGGGCCAGATACACGGTGAGGGGTAGTAGGAATATTAAGGTATAAGGATATTTTTTCATCAGCAACACCCGCTACAGGTTTTTCTTCTTATCACAAGTATAATATTTTCTGCGGTTGTCGGAGGGTAGAAAAACGGGTGCCATATTTTATACCGGGTCGCCCATAGCAAAGCGCAGCTTGTCTTCCAGCAGCGGTTTACTGATGAAGTCCTTTACAGCCGGACACTCAGTAAGCAGGGAGGTATCGGCCAGGTAGGGGCGCGAAGAGATCAGATACACATCGGTATCGAGGGCCATATCCTTTAGTTTCCTGAGAAAAGTGCGTACATCCTCACCGGGGATATTCAGATCCAGGAATAGCAATTGTGGCCGGTCAGCTGCCAGGTGAGTGAGTGCATCCTGATAGCGCGTAAATGTTTTTACCTGGTAATCGGGGTACACCTTATCCAGTATAAGGGTATGTATCTCATTTTGCATGAGATCGTCATCAATGATGTAGATGGTCTTTTCTTGCTCCATTTAGCCAAACTAATTCAGGCCCCTTTTACAGGTCATGCACTCAAATATACAAAAATCCGTCATATTTCAGGCTTTTAGCTTGCGATAGCGAATGCGGGTAGGTTGGCTATCGCCCAGGCGGGCTTTTTTGTTTTCTTCGTATTCGGAATAAGTGCCTTCAAACCAATACACCTGCGAGTCGCCCTCAAAGGCCAGAATATGTGTACAGATACGGTCGAGAAACCAGCGGTCGTGCGAGATGATAACGGCACAGCCGGCAAAGTTTTCCAGGCCTTCTTCCAGGGCGCGCAGGGTGTTTACATCCAGGTCGTTGGTAGGCTCATCGAGTAGCAACAGGTTGGCGCCCTGCTTGAGGGCCAGGGCCAGGTGCACCCGGTTGCGCTCTCCGCCCGACAGGCGGCCTACCTTTTTCTGCTGGTCGGCCCCGCTGAAGTTGAACTTGCTCACATAAGCACGTGAGTTGAGTTGCATGGGGCCCAGTTGCAGGATTTCATTGCCCTCGGAGATTACCTCCCATACCGTTTTTTCGGGGTCGAGGCGGGTGTGCTCCTGATCTACATAGGCTATTTTTACCGTAGAGCCTACCTCAAAACGCCCGCTATCCGGCTGCTCCTGGCCGGTAATCAACTTAAACAAGGTGGTCTTGCCGGCACCGTTGGGGCCGATTACTCCCACGATGCCACCCTGCGGCAGGGCAAAGTTCAGGTTCTCGAACAACAGCTTGTCGCCATAGGCCTTGGCCACTTCATGCGCTTCTATTACTTTGCTGCCCAGGCGCGGGCCGGGCGGGATATACAGCTCAAGACGGGCTTCTTTTTCTTTAACCTCGGCATGCAGCAGCTTGTCGTAGGCATTAAGGCGCGCTTTGGCTTTGGCGTGGCGCCCTTTCGGAGCCATGCGTATCCACTCCAGCTCGCGCTCGAGTGTCTTTTGACGCTTACTGGAGGCTTTTTCCTCTTGTTGCAGGCGCTGTTGCTTTTGCTCCAGCCAGGAGGAGTAGTTGCCTTTCCAGGGGATGCCCTCACCACGGTCGAGCTCCAGTATCCAGCCGGCTACATTGTCGAGGAAGTAGCGATCGTGCGTGACGGCAATTACGGTGCCTTTGTATTGTTGCAGGTGGGTCTCCAGCCACTGCACCGACTCGGCATCCAGGTGGTTGGTGGGCTCGTCCAGCAGCAGCACATCAGGCTCCTGGAGCAACAGGCGGCACAGCGCCACCCGCCTTTTTTCACCGCCCGACAGGGTGCCGATAAGCGCCTCGGGTGGCGGAGTGCGCAGGGCATCCATGGCGCGGCTCAGCTTGGCCTCGATATCCCAGCCGCCCAGTTGGTCGAGCTTCTCCTGCACTTCACCCTGGCGGTTGATCAGTTTCTCCATGGCATCGGGGTCTTCCATTACGGCCGGGTCGGCAAAGCGGGCGTTGATGTTCTCAAACTCCTCCAGGAGAGAGGTAATCTCTTGCATGCCCTCTTCCACCACCTCTTTTACCGTTTTGTCGGGGTCCAGTTGTGGCTCCTGCTCAAGCAGGCCTACGGTATAGCCGGGCGAGAAAACTACTTCGCCCTGGTATTGCTTATCCACCCCAGCAATAATGCGCAACAAGCTCGATTTGCCGGCTCCGTTCAGGCCCAGCACGCCAATCTTGGCGCCATAGAAAAATGACAGGTAGATGTTGTGCAGCACACGTTTCTGCGGGGGGTAGGTTTTGCTTACCCCGGCCATTGAAAAGATTATTTTTTCGTCACTCATTTTGCCGGTTTATTTTGCAACCCAAAGCTATGAAAAAAGGTTACTTTATGTAAAAATATTGTATTCAGAGCTGAAAATATCCGGTTTATGTTTTGTAAATGACTGATAAACAGAGTATTGTTGGATAATTTATTTAGTGGTTTGAATTAAGTTTATAACTTTTATATTTGCGGAAAATTAGACCGATACAATTATGTACTGGACACTGGAATTAGCTTCGTATCTGGAAGATGCTCCTTGGCCTGCTACCAAGGATGAGTTGATCGATTATTCGATTCGTTCGGGTGCACCGTTGGAAGTCGTAGAAAACCTGCAGGAGTTGGAAGATGACGGTCAGCCTTACGAGAATATCGAAGAGATCTGGCCGGATTATCCAACCAAGGAAGACTTCTTTTTTAATGAAGACGAGTATTAAGTAAGGCTTACTTGTTTACCAGCAACGCCTGAGCGATCACCAGATCCTCAGGCGTTGTTATTTTCAGGTTACGGTATTCGCCTTCCACCAAAAATACCGGCTGACCGTAGTGCTCCACTACAGTGGCATCATCGGTAAATTTCTTGTCATCGTTTGCCTGCCGATAGACCTCATGCAGCAGGTCGGCTGCGAAGGTTTGGGGAGTTTGCATCAGGCGGTATTGCTGGCGCTCCACCGCCCGGCTGCCCTTGCTAGTGAGCTTGCGCAATGAGTCTTTGGGCTCAATTGCCGCTACCCCGGAGCCATACTGACGTGCTGCCTGATAGCAGCGTTTGATCAGTGCTGGCGACACCAGTGGCCGCACTCCATCGTGAATAGCAATTAGACCCTCCTTGCCGGTTTTGGCCAGGCCTTTTTTTACCGACATAAAGCGGCTGCGGCCCCCAGCTACTACCTGGTGGGGAATGGTGAAGTTGTATATGGTAAGGAGCTCCTGCCAGTAGCCATGCCAGGCTGCCGGCAACACAACTATCAGCTCGATCTCGGCCCCGGCTTGGGCAAAGGCCTCCAGGGTATGCATCAGCACCGGCCGGCCGTTGAGTTCCAGAAATTGTTTGGGTACTTGCGCTTGCATGCGGCTGCCACTGCCACCGGCCACGATAAGGGCATACTTTTTCATGCCACAAACTTACGAAAAAGGCCCTTGCTTGCCTATATTATCAGCATAGCATCGCCATAGGTAAAGAAGCGGAACTTCTCCTTGATGGCCAGTTGGTAGGCCTCCATAATCAGTTCATAGCCGCCAAAAGCCGTGGCCATCATCAGCAGGGTGGACTCCGGCAGATGGAAGTTGGTGATCATGGCGCTGCATATTTTGAATTCATAGGGCGGGAAAATAAACTTGTCGGTCCAACCCTCGCGCGGCTTCAGGCGGTCGTTGGCCGATACAGCCGTTTCGAGGGTGCGCATTGAGGTAGTGCCCACGGCTATTACCTTTTTCTTATTGTCAAGGGCCCGGTTCACCAGCCGGGCGGTTTCTTCGGGTACCATAAAATGCTCCGAATCCATCTTATGCTTGGTCAGGTCTTCTACCTCTACCTGCCTGAATGTACCCAGCCCGATATGCAGCGTGATGGGAGCTATTTCCACGCCAATGATTTCCAACTTTTTGAACAGGTGCGGGGTAAAGTGCAGTCCGGCCGTAGGAGCAGCTACAGCGCCTACATTTTTGGCATAGATGGTCTGAAACCACTCACGGTCTTCTTTTTGCACCTGACGGTCGATCATCTTAGGCAGGGGTGTTTCGCCAAGTTGGTCGATAGCCTTGTTGAATTCTTCATCGGTGCCATCGAACAAAAAGCGGATGGTACGGCCGCGTGAGGTAGTATTGTCAATTACTTCGGCTACCAGTTCGCCCTCGCCAAAATACAGCTTGTTGCCTACTCTTATCTTACGAGCCGGATCTACCAGCACATCCCACAGACGCATCTCCCGGTTGAGCTCGCGCAGCAGAAAGACTTCGATCTGAGCCCCGGTTTTCTCTTTGTTGCCGTAGAGCCGGGCCGGGAAGACCTTGGTATCATTGACCACCATCACATCGCCTTCCTCAAAATAATTGATGATATCTTTAAAGAGCAGGTCTTTACCTTCCTTGTTCTTGATTTCTATCTCTCCGGTATCCCGGTGTACAACCATCAGCCGGCTCTCGTCCCGGACGTCCTTCGGGTACTTGGCAATCAGGCCTGTGGGCAGGTCAAACCTGAATTTCGACAGCTTCATTTTAGTGTTGGTGTTATCGGGAAAAGCCATAGAACAGATAAAATAAGGTTAAACTTTTTACTAAAAAAAGAAGGAACAAGGGCGCTGCGGGCACATCTTATTCCTGCTTGTACTGATTATTTTTGCCATTGACAAAATTTAGGTTGCAAAATTAGCCGAAAGTTGTCAATAATGTAACTTTATTTGTAAAATAATGTCTTTATAGGGTACAAGCCCGCTGGCGTATGGTCATAATTGTTAAATTGATAATGGAGAGCTTCCGGTTTGCCTGGAACTCGCTCAAAATGAATGTTTTTCGTACCACTCTGTCGCTCCTGGGGGTGACCGTAGGTATCTTTGCCATTATCGGGGTGTTTACCCTGGTTGACTCGCTCGAAAAGAGCATCAAAGATAGCTTCAGCTTTTTGGGGGCCGGCACTATTTATGTAAACAAATGGCCATTCACACCCGATGAAAGTGGGGAATACAAATGGTGGGATTTCTGGAAACGCCCCAACCCTTCGTACAGCGAATACAAGTTTCTCAATGCCAACCTGAACGCCAAAGATGCCATAACCATCTTTTCCACCCACCGTGGGGCTACCTTCAAGTACAAAAACAACAGTTTCGACCAGGGGGTGTATATGGGCGTAGCCAATGGTTACGACCAAATATTTTCGGTGCCCATAGAAAAGGGGCGCTACTTTACCCGCGATGAAGTAGAGCGCGGCCGCAATGTGGCGGTAATCGGGGCCAATGTAGCTGATGTGCTGTTCGGTAATGAGAACCCGCTGGGTAAAATCATCAAGATAAAAGGGCTTAAATACTATGTGATAGGTGTCATCAGGCGTGAGGGGGAGAGCTTTATCGGTACACCCAGCAATGACGACAACTGCCTGGTGCCCTACGATTCCTATCGCAAGGTGTTTAGTACAGGCACCGGCCGCTGGAATGAAAAGCCTTCAAATATAGTGGTGAAAGGCTTCGACTGGGACGTAGGGCTGGTGCAACTCGAATACGAGCTACGCGGTTTGCTGCGTACCAAACGCGGCTTGCGGCCCAAGGACAAGGACAATTTTGCCCTGAACCGGCCTGAGGCCATTGCCAATGTGATTGGCGGGGTGTTTGACGTACTCTCGCTGGCCGGTTGGTTTATCGGAGGCTTTTCTATATTGGTAGGTGGCTTTGGCATTGCCAATATTATGTTTGTATCGGTGCGTGAGCGCACCAATATTATCGGTATTCAGAAGTCGCTGGGCGCCAAAAATTACTTTGTGTTGTTCCAGTTTTTGTTTGAATCGGTATTTCTGAGTGTACTGGGCGGGGCAGCCGGTCTGGTTTTGGTATATATGTTGTCGTTTATCTCATTGGGCAGCCTGGAACTCTCTCTGTCATGGCAGAATGTGGCCCTGGGTATAGGAGTAAGCATGGCCATTGGGGTGATATCGGGCATTATACCGGCCGCCCTGGCCGCTCGTATGGATCCGGTAGAGGCCATCCGCACTGCCTGAGGGTGCCCCATATTTATTTTTAGGATAAATGGGAGAAAATCATCTCCTTCTAGTTGCCATTTGCTAAGTTCTGTCTTTTTACGACTGTTATAGTAAGACAGGAAAAGAATAAATGTAAATGTCCGGTAAGGTAATTCCGGTAGAACTAATATATTTCTTGTTATCCATTTGCTTGTTTGCCATTAAGTCCTGGGTATTCATGCCAAAACAGCATCTGGTTGTGATGATTTTTTTTAGGGTTGCTAGCTTTTATGAATTATGAAACGGGTATAAATTAAGCTCTGTTTTTTTTCTGTAACTCTTGTTAAATTGCATTAATTTAATAATTTTTGTTATTAAATATATTTGTATTAATATCTATAAGCTATCTAAACTTATTCAACCTCTACAAGATTATCCATTTATCTCAACCCTTATATTATGAAAACAACAACTATTTTGTTAGGCATTGCTTTCTACATATGTATCGGCATGGCAGCCGAGGCGCAAACTCTTAAAGGCACTGCTATTGCGGGGGAAGCATCCGGTGATGTCTTTGGTTATTCAATAAGCATGCCCGATGCCAATACAGTGGCTATTGGTGCACATGGAAATGACAGCAACGGCAGTGATGCCGGCCAGGTGCGGATATATGCCTGGAATGGAAGCGACTGGGCACAAAAAGGAGCTAATATTGATGGGAACGCGGCCGGAGACTGGTCTGGCTATTCAGTAAGTATGCCCGATGCCAATACGGTAGCTATTGGTGCTCCAAGGAATGATGGCAACGGCAGTGATGCCGGTCAGGTGCGCGTATATACCTGGAATGGTAACGATTGGATACAGAAAGGTGCTGATATATACGGAGAAACGTCTGGCGACCAGGCCGGCTATTCGGTAAGTATGCCCGATGCCAATACCGTGGCTATAGGCGCACCCTATAACTATGGCAATGGTAATACAGCCGGTCAGGTGCGTATATATATCTGGAACGGTAGTAGTTGGGTACAGCAAGGTGCCGATATTGATGGTGAAGCAATTGGCGACTGGTCTGGGGCTGCGGTAAGCATGCCCGATGCCAATACCGTGGCGATTGGTGCTGTTTTCAACAATAATGCTAATGGCACTGATGCCGGGCATGTTCGCATTTATACCTGGAATGGGAGTAGTTGGGTGCTGAAAGGTGCTGATATAGACGGGGAAACGGCCAATGACCTGTCCGGTTTTTCAGTAAGTATGCCCGATGCCAATACCGTGGCCATTGGGGCACATAGTAATGATGATAACGGTAGTAATGCCGGTCATGTTCGCGTATATACCTGGAGCGGTAGTAGCTGGCTTCAGAAAGGGGTTGACATAGACGGGGAAGCGGCCGGAGACTGGTCAGGTTACTCGGTGGATATGCCCGATGCCAATACCGTGGCCATTGGAGCAATCTACAATGCCGGTAATGGTATTAATGCTGGTCAGGTTCGGATATTTACCTGGAGCGGAAGTGCCTGGATACAACAAGGGCCTGATATAGAAGGAGAAGCAGCCGGAGATCAAATTGGCTATTCGGTAAACATGCCTGATGCCAATGTGGTAGCTACAGGAGTACCAAATGTCAATGCCGGTCAGGTACGTGTGTATAGTTTATGTGCCAACAGCTCCAGTACTTCAGATATAATAGTTTGTGACAGCTATGTGTCGCCCAGCGGCAATTATACCTGGACAACCAGTGGTACCTATATGGATACCATACTGAACTCTGCCGGCTGCGATAGCCTGCTAACCATTAACCTGACTGTCCATAAAGCTGCCTACGATACGGCCACTGTAAGTGCTTGCGACAGCTACACCTGGTCGCGCAACAATCAGAGCTACAGCACCTCAGGTAAGTACAGCTTTGTAGTAGCCAATGCCGTAGGGGGAGTATGCGATAGCACCTATGTGTTGGATTTGGCCATTTATAAAGCCGCTTACGATACGGCTACAGTAAGTGCCTGTGACATCTATACCTGGTCGCGTAATAACCAGAGCTACAATACCTCAGGTAAGTACAGTTTTGTGGCAACTAATGCCGTGGGAGGTGTTTGTGATAGCACTTACGTGCTGGATCTGACCATAAAAACTTCTGATGCTGCTATAACTAATAATGGAACAACCCTATCAGCCAATGCCAATAGTGCAACCTACCAGTGGCTCGATTGTAACAATAATATGTCACCAATTACAGGTGCTACTGATAAGACGTTTGTTCCCACTGGCAGTGGTAGCTATGCCGTAGAGGTAACCCAAAATGGCTGTACGGCTGTTTCAGACTGTGAAGAAGTGATTGTACTCGGGGTGCTGGAAAACAATTTTGCGCAAGTGCCCACCCTTTATCCAAACCCTACTAATGGGCGCTTCAGTATTGTGCTGGACAAGGTTTATCCGCTGGTGGAGCTTAAAATACGAAGTATGAATGGACGCGAAGTAGGTCGCCAACGTTATCATAATAGTGACAGGCTTGAGGTAGAGTGGAAGGGTAGACCCGGGGTGTACCTTGTAGAGTTGGTAGCCGGTCAGCAAAGGGCAATTCTGAAAATGGTAAAGGAATAGAAGCAAGTAGTGAGTAAAAGAGCAGAAAGGGCTTGCTGGCTACAATATAAATTGGTGGTGGCCTTTTCTGGGAGTGTTCAGAATTCTGTGTCAGTTTTCATAATTCTATTATCAAAATAAATAGATAATTGGTTAAGTATTGTTGGCCAATTATAAATTTTTGTTTTCCATCTTTTTTGAAAGTTAATGGTGGCAAGATAGACCAGTTTCATAAGGGCCATATCTGAGGTAAAAGCACCTTTTGTCTTGGTCACTTTTCTTACCATTCGGTGATACCCTTCTACGGTATTTGTTGTGTATATGAGTTTACGTATTGGACTCGGATATTTAAAATATTGACTAAGCCTTTCCCAGTTCCTCTGCCAGCTCTGGATTACCTTCGGGTATTTCTTACCCCATTTCCTGGCAAATTCATGCAAATTATGTTCGGCTATTTCTTTTGAACTTGCTTGATATACGGCCTTTAAATCCTTTAATAATTCGCGTGAATCTTTCCAGCTTACATAGCGTAGCGTGTTGCGTATTTGGTGTATCACACATAACTGAACCTCGGTTTGCGGATAGATGCTCTCTATTGCCTCTGCAAATCCCCGTAAATTGTCTATACTGGCAATTAGAATATCTTCCACGCCCCTTTCATGTAAATCGGTAAGCACCTGTAACCAAAATGATGCGCTCTCATTATCACCCAGATACAAGCCTAATACTTCCTTCTCTCCCTGGCTGTTGACACCTAATACGCTATAGATTGCTTTACTGGTCACACGCCCGTCCTGGCGTACTTTAAAATGCATCGCATCCATCCAAACTATACAATATAACCGGCACAGGGGCCGACTTTGCCACTCCCGGATCAATGGTATCACTTTATCAGTTATACTGTTGATTAAGCCCTCACTTACATGAACCCCGTATAACTCCTGGATATGCTGCTGCATCTCTGAGTAGCTCATTCCTAAGCCATACAGCCCGAGAATCTTTTCATCCAGATCCCCTGGCAGGCTTCGTTGCCCTTTCGGCACTATTTGTGGTGTAAAGCTTCCTTGACGGTCGCGCGGGGTAGAAATCTCAAAAGTCCCCAAAGAACTTTTGAGATTTTTTCGCGTCCGGCCATTACGCCTGTTCTTTTCTTGTTTCCCCTCCTGGCTTAGATGATGCGATAGCTCCGCTTCTAAGGCAGCTTCTATTACTTCCTTAATCAATGGTGTTAATACTCCGTCTTGGCCGGTTAATTTTCGATTCTCCTGTAGCTTCTCACTTAGCTCTTTGATGTAGTCTTTTAATTCCATCTTTCTATAGGTTTTGTGTCAAGTTTATTATTTTACTCTCTTGACACAAAATTCTGAACACCCTCCCTTTTCTGTTTTTATTAAATCATTGCAATGATTTCACTACCTGATTAATCCATCTAACCCGAAAAATTTACCTGAATTTTCCGCCTTTCAGGCCTGAGAATGCCGAAATTCATGTATCTGGTGATTTTTCCTTATTTTCATGTTAAGACAATCGATAAAACTGTAATCAAAAATGAGGTATGTAAATTTTGGCATTTTCGGGATTGACCCTATTATAAATCCCTGATAATCTGACTTTAAAAAGTTCATGTATTCATTCCTTATAAATCTATTATGAATAAAGCAGGCTAAAATAATAGGTAATTGAACACTTGGGCCAATAGTAAAGCATGGCCCGAATGCCATATCTGGTATTGAAGATCAGGGATTGAAGTAGTACGAAAAATCATAATCCTTTTGTAAGGTCGATTTCAAAATGATAAAATCCACCAATTAAAAAAAACTGTCTGTCATTATACCGGCCGCCCTGGCCGCTCGCATGGATCCGGTAGAGGCCATCCGCACGGCCTGAGGGTACCACCCATCATTTATTTTAAATATTTCCCAACCTTTTGCTGCTACTTCCGTTAGTGAATAAAACTATGGAAACTTTGCAAGTAATTATAGTTTCCATAGTTTTGCGCGCCTATAAATAACAATCAATATGCCCGATACCCGCGAAGCGATAATTTGTGAAGTAGGCAAGATGTACATGAAGTACGGCATCCGCAGTGTATCTATGGATGACATTGCCCAGCATCAGGGTATTTCCAAGAAAACCCTGTATCAGCATTTTGAAGACAAAAGCGACCTGGTAAAACAGGTAACGGCTGCTCTGCTGAAGGAGCGCCTGAAAGCCTACGATGAAATTAAAGACACGGCTGCCAATGCCATTGAAGAACTCTACTCCATATCGCAGTTGCTGCGCAAGCACTTCAGCGAGTTGAACCCATCGTTGGTGTATGATTTGCAGAAATACTATCCTGAAGCCTGGGCGCTGTTTGGTGAGTATGAGAATGAGGTGGC
>WFNR01000008.1 GCA_015488485.1 Cyclobacteriaceae bacterium
CCCGTTTTTCAGGATTTTTCCCTAACCCTGTTTTGAGTCATGCTTAACCCGGAAAATTCAGGTAAATGGTAACTTTCCTATGTTTTCATAAGAAGACAATTGATATGACTATTCTTAAAAATGAGAAGTAAATTTTACATTTTCGGGATTAGCCTTATTGTAAACCATTGATAATCAGGCATCAATAAGGTTGCAAATCCATTCCTTATGAATTTATAATGAATAAAACGGGTTAATAAGTAGATTTGTCTGTTGCAATAACCCTATACACAACCTATTCATAAATCAAATGGCGAAAAAGAAACTCATTCTTTCGATTGATGGCGGGGGCATACGGGGCATCATCCCGGCCCAGATTCTGGTGCATATCGAGCGACTGCTGCGCGAAATCACCAAAGACTCCTCGTACCGCATTGCCGATTACTTCGATTTGATTGCCGGCACCAGTACCGGTGGCATACTGGCTTGTGCCTATCTACTGGCCGAGTACGACCGGCCGAAATTCACTGCCGAAGAAGTGCTTGACCTGTATCTTGAGCGGGGCGATGATATTTTCTCTATTCCGCTCTTTCACCGCATCCGCACCGCTGGCGGCCTGCTCGATGAAAAATACCCGGCTGACGGCCTGGAGGAGGCCCTGGCCGATTATTTTGGCGATGCCATGCTCAAAGATCTGTTTAAGCCCTCGCTGATCACCGCCTACGATATCAAACGCAGAAAGGCGCACTTCTTTACCCAGCACGATGCCGATAACCCCGACCATAACTTCTACCTGCGCGATGTGGCCCGTGCCACGGCAGCCGCCCCTACCTACTTTGAGGTGGCCAAGGTAAAATCGGAGGCCAATAAAGTTTACCCGCTGGTAGATGGCGGCATTTTTGCCAATAATCCGGCTCTCTGTGCCTATGCCGAAATGCGCAGCAAGTTCAGCACCCCGGAAATGAAGATCCAGGCCGGTGATATTATGCTGCTGTCGCTGGGCACCGGCTATGCCAAGGCCTCTTATTCTTACGATCAGGCCAAAGACTGGGGCCTGGCAGCCTGGGCCAAACCGGCTCTGGATATGATGATGACAGGGGTGGCCGAAACGGTTGACTACCAACTACAGCAGCTATTTGCCGCGGCCGGCCAGCCCGAGCAGTACCTGCGCATAGATGGTGAATTGCCCCCGGATGTAGATCCGAACATGGATTGTGTAGAGCCCGAAAACCTTAAGGCGCTGCAACGCTTCGGCAACTATCTGTATGAAGAAAACAAGGAGGCCATCCTGGCTTTTCTGAAAAGGCAGATCGGCTAGATCCTCATCTTCCTGCGGAAAGGCACCGTAATACCCAACCAGGGTATACCGACAAAGACCCCATCGCCAGTAGCGGGAAAAAGCAAACCGTAGTCGAGGGCGGTACGCTTAATCATAGTACGCCCACCAAACAACAGGAAACCGGCAACATAACCGTCATCAATGATCAGATAGTTTTCGGTCATCAGGTAGCTATTGCGGCTTACCCTGACCAACCCGGCCACGTTAATCACCGGAGCGGCAGCAAAACTCTCCCCTACATAGCCCACCCCCACACCAACGGTAAAGTTACGATGGCGCGGGCCTACGGTAAGAGAGCCATACCCCAGCCCGAATCCACTGGAAGTTTCGCCCAGTACACCACCTGCCAACAGCCCCGCCCCGAGATTGATTTTTTCTTTTACCAGGGGTATGGAAAACTTGGGCGTAACCCACACCGGTGTGGGCGAACCGTTAAAAAGAAACAGGGGCATCAGCCCAAACCCGAAAGAAAAGTGTTCGGAAATACCCACGGCAAACTGGTTGAATAAAATCCAGATATTTTGATAATAGGCCTCGCCTTTTTTAAGACCATATCCGTTTGGCGCAAAAAAATAGCGGGCCGACTGCAGGTTGCGTATCCATATATCATCCTCGATCATCTCTATCTCTTCGGGCGTTACCTTTTCTATTCTTGCTACATGCCTCATAGCCAGCTTAACCAGCCCGGCAGTGGCAGTCTGTACGATTACATAGTTCTTGGTAAGCTCGGTAACTGTACCTACAAATACCGTCCCGTCTGTGGTTTCTACACGGTATAAAGTATCTGCCTGATTAATGGGCGGCTTGTCTTGCGCCTGCACCATACCGGCCAGTAATACCAACAAAACAGTTATCCTGAAAGCCGGGAACAGATGACGGGTGCGAATCATGACAAAGTTGGTGTTTGGTCAAATATAAATAATTATAACAAAAATTCTAAAAATTGGCCGTTAACCATTTATAGTAAACAAACCCCACTTTTTGTCGTTGTCCAGCTTAATGCTCTTTTCGTATTCGCCCCATTTGAAATGGATGATATTATCCTGATCATCAAATATTTCCAGGAGAATCGTACTTTTTACTTCCAAACTGGTAAAGGGCGGCACATCTGCATACTCAATATAACACCAGACTCCGTCTTCTTCAAATTCATAGCCCAGATAACGCCCCTCGAGGGTACGGCCATCGGCCTTAAACAGCAAATGTTCTTGCACATATACCTGTATCAGCGAATCACGCAAAGCAGCCGTGGATTCTTCATCCAGCATCAGACTGGTACCGTAGGTCTTGTTCAGGGCATTTTCCAGATCATCGCTGAACATGCGCTGGGCTACCTGCAAAGCATGTATTTGCGGCTTGTATTCTACATCGCATACACTTACGTGGAAAGGGTGCCAAACGGCCAGCCAGACTACCAAGAGCCAACTAAACAGGGTCATAATTCATACATTCAAGCCTTTATACAAGCGGTAATTCGCAAGCCAAAAATATGCATTATTATTGCAATCTGTTGAAATTTGGCAGGCGTTGGAAACATTTAATTTATTTTTCAAACTGGGGCTGGAGCACATTCTCGATATCAATGGATCTGACCATATTCTGTTTGTAATTGCCCTTACAGCCCTTTTTACCATTAGCGACTGGAAGAAAGTAGTTATCCTGGTAACCGCTTTTACCATAGGTCATTCCATTACGCTGGCGCTGGCTACCCTGCGCGTGGTGCATTTCAGTACGGCTGTCATCGAATTCCTCATTCCGGTTACCATCTTCCTCACGGCCTTTTCCAACCTGTTTCGCAAAAAGGGCGTAGGCCGGCCGATGAAGGCACAGCTTAATTATTATTATGCCTTGTTCTTCGGCCTTATTCACGGGCTGGGGTTTTCCAACTATCTGCGCAGCCTGCTGGGGCGTGAGAAAAATATAGTGGTGGAACTGCTGGCTTTCAATATTGGCCTGGAAATAGGACAGATTGTGGTGGTAGCCCTGTTCCTGCTGGCCTCACTGCTGTTTGTAGATATAGGCGGGGTGAGCAAGCGCGACTGGCGAATGGTGATCTCCTCGGGAGTAGCCGCCATTGCCATAACCATGATGTATGAAACAAAATTTTGGTAGATAATAAGCTTACAATACAATGAAAACAAAATTTGTAATAATGATGAGCCTGGTATTAGCAACTTTCTCTTTGCAGGCTCAGATCTGGCAAGGTAAGTTTGAGCAACTGGGCACTATGTTGCCTACCCCCAACGAATACCGCTCGGCCTCCGGAGCGCCCGGCCCGGCCTACTGGCAGCAACAGGCCGATTACCAGATTGCCGTTACCCTGGACGACAACAAGCGCACCATTACCGGGAAGGAAACCATTACCTACACCAACAATTCGCCTGATAAGCTGACTTTCCTGTGGGTACAACTCGACCAAAACGTGCGTGCCAAAGACTCCAATACGCCCAAAGTACGCGGCTCAATTATAAAAAGTGACGAAATCTCCACCAAAAGCCTGCAACAGAACATTACCGGTGTGGAAGACTATGACGGGGGCTTTAAAATAACGGCCGTCACCGACATGCAGGGTAACCCCTTGCCCTACACCATTAACAAAACCATGATGCGCGTAGAACTGCCGGCCCCGATGGGTACCGGTGACAAATTTTCCTTTAAAATAAACTGGTGGTACAATATCAATGACCGCATGTTGCTGGGCGGGCGCAGTGGTTACGAATACTTCCCGGCTGATGGCAATGCCGTTTATACCATTGCCCAGTTTTATCCGCGTATGGCGGTGTACAACGATGTCGAGGGCTGGCAAAATAAGCAGTTTCTTGGCCGCGGAGAATTCACCCTATCGTTCGGTAATTTCGATGTGGAAATAACCGTACCGGCCGATTTTATAGTAGGTGCTACCGGCACCCTGCAAAATCCTAAAGAAGTGCTGACCCGCGAAGAGCTTAAAAGATTTGAGCAGGCCAAAAATACCTTCGACAAATCGGTGATCATCGTGAGCCAGGCGGAGGCCGAACAAAAAGAGCAAAATCCCGAAACCCGCAAGACTGCCACCTGGCACTTTAAAGCCGATATGGTGCGTGATTTTGCCTTTGCCGCCTCACGCAAGTTTATCTGGGATGCCATGGCCGTAAAGATAAACGACAAGACCCCGCTGGCCATGTCATTTTACCCCAAAGAAGGCAATCCGCTGTGGGAAAAAGAATCAACCCGCGCAGTAGCCACTACGCTGATTAGCTATTCCAAGCGCACCATCGACTACCCCTATCCGGTAGCCATCTCGGTGCACTCGGCCAGCATAGGCATGGAATACCCGATGATCTGCTTTAACTTCGGGCGCCCCAAACCGGACGGCACCTACTCCGATGTTACCCGCAACCGGATGATCTCGGTAATCGTGCATGAGGTGGGGCACAACTTCTTCCCGATGATTATCAATTCGGATGAGCGCCAGTGGACCTGGATGGATGAGGGGCTTAACACTTTTGTGCAGTCACTGACCACCCGCGAGTATTACCCGGAAATGCCGGTACGCAGGGGCACGGCCGAAAGCATCGTGAACTATATGAAAGGCAACCCTGATTTTATCAGGCCTATTATGACCAACTCCGAGCAAATTGTGCAATTTGGCAACAACGCCTATGCCAAGCCGGCCGCAGCGCTGAATATCCTGCGTGAGACTATCATGGGCCCGGAGCTGTTCGATTACGCCTTTAAAGAATATGCCAGGCGCTGGGCCTTCAAACACCCCGAACCGGCCGATTTCTTCCGCACTATGGAAGATGCCTCGGCCGTGGATCTGGACTGGTTCTGGCGCGGCTGGTTCTTCACCACCGATTATGTAGATATCGACCTGGCCAATGTGCGTTGGTTTAAAATAGCCACTGACGACAAAACCTTTGAGAACCGTGCTACGGCCGCCAAAATTGAAAACAAGCAGGTGGACGAAGAGGGCAATAATATCGACTTCTCCAACGGCCCCGAGTATATCAAACTGGTAGATACCCAGTCGGGCAGCTACCGCGAGTTTATGAACCGGGTGGATGACGAGGCCATCCGCCAGGCCAATGCCAACCGCAATTTTTATGAGATTACCTTCAAGAACCGCGGTGGCCTGGTGATGCCCATTATTCTGGAATGGACCTATAAGGACGGCACCAAGGAAATAGAAAAAATACCGGCTGAGATTTGGCGTATGAATGAAAAGCAGGTGACCAAGGTGTTTGTCAAGGATAAAGAGGTGGTTAATATCACCCTGGACCCGCACCTGGAAACGGCCGATGTAAACAAGGAAAATAATTATTTCCCCAAAAGAAAAATCAAATCACGTTTTGAAGAATTTAAAGAACAAAAGAAAAACTAAAGGCCTTTTACCGGTTGGCAAGTTATTATGGGCAGCATGTTTTATGTTGCCCTTCCTTGTTTATGGCCAAAACATATCTCCCCACAAGTCAGGCTGGCAGGGCAAATTCGAACAACTGGGTACCCTGCTGCCCACACCCAACAAATACCGCACGGCAGCCGGCACGCCCGGCCCGGCCTACTGGCAGCAAAAAGCCGACTACCGCATAGCCGTAACGCTGGATGAGGATCAGCAGACCATCAGCGGCCATGAAACCGTTACCCTCTTCAACCACTCACCCCAAACACTGCACTACCTATGGCTGCAGCTCGACCAAAACATACGCCAACCCGGTGGGCCGGCCTGGCAAACCGACCCCAGCTACATGAGCAAGAAACTAGAAGCCCAGGAGCTAATGAGCATTACAGGCGATTATTTTTACGAAGGGGGTATAAATATTGAAGCCGTAACCGACACCCTCGACCGGCCATTGGCCTATACCATCAACAACACCATGATGCGGGTGGAGCTACCTATTCCCCTGCCTCCGGGAGGCCGGGCCTCGATCAAGGTGGCCTGGCACTACAAGGTGTACGACCGCCTGGTGGTGGAAGGCCGCGGTGGGTACGAATACTTTCCCGATGATGACAACTATATCTTTACCATTGCCCAGTGGTACCCGCGGCTGGCGGTGTACGATGATGTGGAAGGCTGGCAAAACAAACAGTTTCTCGGCCAGGGTGAGTTTGCCCTGAACTTCGGTGATTTCGATGTGCAGATTACCGTGCCGGCCGATCACCTGGTAGCTGCCAGCGGGGAGCTGCTGAATGCCGATGAGGTGCTTACCCCCACCCAAATGACGCGACTGGCTCGCGCCCGGCAGGATACGCTCAACCCGGTGATTATCGTGAGCGAAAAAGAAGCTCGCAAAAAAGAAAAAACAAAGAGTAAGGAAACCAAAACCTGGCATTTCAAAGCTGCCAATGTGCGTGATTTTGCCTTTGCCTCCTCACGCAAATTTATCTGGGATGCCATGGCCGTACCGCTGGCCACCACCCGGCCGCTGGCCATGTCGTTTTACCCCAAAGAAGGCAACCCGCTGTGGGAAAGAGAATCCACCCGCGCGGTAGCCAATGCCCTGCGCACCTACTCGCGCCACACTTTTGACTACCCCTATCCGGTAGCCATCAGCATACATACGGCCGAGCAGGGCATGGAGTACCCGATGATCTGCTTCAATGGCGGGCGCCCCGGCAAAAACGGCCACTATTCCAAATGGGTGCTGCAAGAGATGGTAGAAGTGATTGTGCACGAGGTAGGACATAACTATTTCCCGATGATTGTCAATTCGGACGAGCGTCAGTGGACCTGGATGGATGAAGGGCTGAATACCTTTCTGGAACACCTCACCCTGGCCGAGCACTACCCGGATTTCAACCTTACCTGGGGCACCCCGGCCGGCATAACGCGCTACATGCGCGGCAACCCCGATTTTATCAGGCCGATTATGACCAACTCAGAGCAAATCGTACAGTTTGGCTACAACGCCTATGGCAAGCCTTCTGCCGCTCTGCTGGTGTTGCGCGAGGTAGTGATGGGCCCGCAGCTTTTCGACTACGCCTTTAAAGAGTACGCCAGGCGCTGGGCTTTCAAGCGTCCCATGCCGGCCGATTTTTTCCGCACCATGGAAGACGCCTCGGCCGTGGACCTGGACTGGTTCTGGCGCGGCTGGTTCTTTACCACCGATTATGTGGATGTAGCCTTAACTGACGTAAAATGGTATAAGATTGTCCATCAGGAAAACAACAACAGCTCCGCCAGCAGCCAAACCGACACAACAAGTGGTAATGCGCTACAACAACCTATACCCCTTTACCTGAAAGAAACATCGCTAAAAGCCTACGGTGAATTTCGCAACCGCCTGGACGAAGAAGCCTTGCAAGCAGCATATACAGGCGCCAACCTCTATGAGCTTACTTTCGAGAACAAAGGCGGGCTGCCTACACCGCTGATCATAGAATGGCAATATGCCGATGGCAGCAGCGAAACGGAAATAGTGCCGGCCGAAATCTGGCGCTTTAATGAGCAGCGGATAAGCAAGGCGTTTTACAAAACCAAACAGGTAGTACGAATACACCTGGACCCTGCCCGCAAAACAGCCGATGTAGATATTGGCAATAACAGTTATCCGGCTGTAGCTGGAGTAGACAAATTTGATAAATTTAAAAAGAAGGACTAGCCAAGGTTTATCGCCC
>WFNR01000009.1 GCA_015488485.1 Cyclobacteriaceae bacterium
ATTATGGTGGCGGGATTATGCCCTTTGGGGACTGAGGCATGAGGACGGAGGTCGGATAGAATCTAATATCTGCAATCATCAATCTGCCAACCTAAATCCTAACCGCAGAGAGCGCGAAGGAATCCGTGCCTTTGGCAGGCAAGCGCCAGGGACGCAAAGTGGGGATGCAGGAATGTCAGGAATTGCTCGAAAAACTCCAAGGGTATTTTAAACAAAATTATTCATAACAAGCGGAGGTGTGCCCCTGCTGACACTTGAGCATTTGTCATTTATCCCAAAAAGCAGAAAATTCAGGTGAGTTTTCCAGGTTAAATCTTATTCTCTGACCTTTTTGCTTTATTGGGAACTGCTCTATAATTTAACAACTGTCGAAACTTTATTAGCCTGATTGCCAATACTTTTGCTCTCATTCCTTATAAGCAAGTTCGTATTCAACTATCCTAAAGTTGTCGTAAACAACCACCAGGTTCTTACCATTGTTGAGTACAACAAAATCCAATGGAATTTGGCCATCTTCCAAAACAGGAACCCGAATGCTATGCACATATTCTCCGTTACTAACATTATACACATCAAGCGCTCTTATATCCTTATTTTTCCGGGCAATCACATTGGAGAGGATATAAAGATAGTTCTCGTTAAGATCGGCTTTCAGGTTTATCATAATATCAGGATCTACAGTATGTATGGTAAATTCACCATATTTCTCAAATGCTGGTTTGGGTGGCGGATACAAATCTATCGTATGGCTTGTGTACTGCACTTTACCGGTGCTGTCAAAACAAACAAAAAAGGATTGCCTGTAGGTAAAATAAACAAAATAGCCGTTTTTGTTCATTCTGGTAAATTCCCCCTCATAGACAAGGTCAATAGATTCATCCTCATAATGTGTTATTTCTTTTAATGAAATTACATGGAGTCTTTGGCCGGCATAATCCGCAATATTAATCAGCAAATCATCGTTTTCGCTGTTTGATATGGCAATCAGGCTGTCGTTAAGGAATTTTCCCCTATCTATATGATCATAAAATTTCTGATAGAAAATAACACTGTCTTGCCCCAACAGCGACATATACTTAATAACATCCTTGGCGTTATCGATTATACCCAAAGAATCCCCCTTAATATAAATATCCTTAATTCTTTGATTCTCCGCTGGGGCTCCACCCATTCTGCCATATTTGGCCTTGATATGGCCTTTTTTATCTACCTTAAAAACCGTTTGGTTTTTACCATCAGCAATCCAATAATCAAAGCCGTCAGAAAACAGGCAAACCGGTTTCCCCCGATCAAAATCAAACTCATTTTTCTTAATTAATTCCCCGACATATTTTCTGTTTTTTATGTTTTTACCTGGCTGGCTTTCTTGCTCCTTTTCAGTTTTTGAACAGGAAACAAGCAGAATCAGAAACAACAAAATATTAATGGCGGTATTCTTATTCATAAACTTTGTACAGAGAACGCCAGCATTTGGTAATTATTGTTCCTAACTCTGAACAGCTATCCTGTCCAGCACTTTCTTAATCAGCGCATCTACCGTGCGGTAGGGGTTTTTGGAGAAAGCCCCGCTGGCGCGGTTGGCAATAATGGCATTGACACTGAGCATCTGATGGCCGAGCATCTGCGCCATGGCATAAAGGGCCGAGGTCTCCATTTCGAAGTTGGTAAGCCAGAAATTGCGGTAGTGAAAGCGTGCCAGATGCTGCAGTAGCTTTGGGTAGCGCAGGTCAAGCCTGATCTTGCGCCCCTGTGGCGCATAAAAGCCCGGGCTGGTAATGGTATTGCCCACTATCATGCCCTCGCTGATTTGGGCCAACAGTTCGCTGGAACCCTTGGCCAGGTAGGGCTTAAACTCCAGGCCTACCTCTTTCTGCACACGGCTGCATATCTTGTCGGCAAATTCATCTTGCGGATAATTATAAAAGGCCATCAGGTTGTCCAGCCCCAGCCCGTACTCCGAGGCTACATGCGAGCCCACCGGCACGTCCTCCTGTATACCGCCCGAGGTGCCGATGCGTATCACTTTCAGGCTTTTTTTCCTGGGCTTGATTTCCTTTTTCTTCAGATCGATATTCACCAACGCATCCAGCTCGGTAAAAAAGATCTCGATATTGTCGGTGCCCATGCCGGTGCTCATAGCGGTAATGCGTGTACCCTTGTAGGTGCCCACATGGGTGATGAACTCCCGCTTGTTCATCTCATATTCTATCTTATCGAAATGCTTGCTGATGCGGTGCACGCGGCTGGGATCGCCCACAATAAGCACGTAGTCGGCAATGTGGCGCGGTTTCAGGTTGAGATGATAAACGCTACCATCTTTGTTCAATACCAGTTCCGATTCGGCAAATTTGGCCATAAGCACTTATGAAAGCGCTAAAAATAGGCAAAAACATATTTTTAGCCAAGCACTTATACAGGTTGGGCCGGGTTACCGAAAACGGTCTCACCCTCTTTAACATCCTGCACTACCACCGAGCCGGCTCCTATGCGCGCCCCGGCTCCTACTTTTATGCCGGCCACTACTACTGCCCCGGAGCCGACAAACACCTCATCCGCCAACTGCGCCCCGGCCCCGATCACCGCCCCGGAGCCCACCTGCACGTAGTCGCCCAGGCGTGCCTCATGGTTGATAATGGCCCCGGCCTGAATATTGCCGTGGCTGCCCAGGCGGGCAAAAGCACCCAGCGAAGCCAGCGGACCGATATAATTGCCATGCCCCAGCACTACCGAGGTAGCCAGTTGCGCTTGCTTGTGAATGGCATTTACCGGCATCACCTTACGCTCTTTGGTAAGCATTTCTACCAGATTCTTGCGCAACTCCACCTCTTCGGTGGCTACAAAGGCCTCGCAGTCCTTGCCGATCACGCCCAGCAGGCCACTATCATCCATCTGCCCCAGCACGGCAATATCGCCAATCTCCCGGCCGGTGAGCGTTTCATCCTCATCCAGAAAACCGTAAATCACCACATCGTTGCTCAGAAAGGCTTCCATGGCCGCTTTGCCCATGCCCCCTGCACCCAAAATCATTACCGGCTTTTCCATGTCTGTTTTATTGGTTTGTGCGGCAAAGATAGTCCTTCCGGCACTATTTCCGCTCCGGCCTTTTACCGGCATATAGCGCAGCTATCAGATAACCCCACACCAGATAATAGCCGCTGCGTATCCTGCTGAGCGTACCCAGGTTAGGTGAAGCATATACCAGGAGAATTGCCGCAGTAATTACAAACAGCAGCCAGGCCGTCACCCATAACCTGCCTCGCCCGGCAGTGGGCCAGCGCCAGTCGCGTAGTCCGTTGGCCAGGGCCGCCAGTACCAGCCAGTTTTCGGCCACCGCCAGCAGGCGCGGCCAGCCAAACGGCTCCGGCCACAAAGGGGCGAACAACCCTTGCCATAAAGCCCAGGGGCTGTACAACAACAAGGAAAGAAAATTACCCTCCAGGCCTGGCAACTGCACTACCTTCTGCCAACCGGAGGCGAGCACCGCCTGATAGTAGTTGTGCGCCAGTACCGCAGGCAGGCGTGATGGCCATAGATTGATATGCAGCAGGCTGCCGGCAAATAACAACAATATAAAAAACAGCAACAGCGCCCGTACACCATATTTCTTTCTTATGCGGGTGGGTAAATAAGCCGCCATTACATACGCCAGCAAGGTAACCGCCAGCAAGGCGGCATAATAATACCTGAGCATGGCCAGCACCAGCCAGGCCAACAGCGCGCCAACCGCTTGCCAGCGGTCCACAGCCCTGCCCAGATACAGCCGCCAGGCCAACGCCAGCACCACCGCCATACAGCCGATGGCCACACTTTCTTTGAGCACCCCCGAAGTCCAGAACACCAGCGTTGGCAGAAACAAAGCCGGTACTAAAGTCGGCCACTGCCGCTGCCACTGCTGCCAGGCCGTGCGTGCCAGCAGCCACATAGCCCGCAAGCTGAAGATCGACAGGTAGGCTCCGGTGAGCCAGTAGCTACCACCGGTAAGCCATGCCAGCGGTGCCAGCAGCCGCACCATAAAAGCGGCCCGCGGCTGCCAGGTATAGGCAAAGCCGGGAATAGCGCTGAGGTCACCCCCGCCATAGACCAGCAGGAAGCCCTGCCACGAGGTAAAGGCCCTGCCGGCCACCAGCTCTGCCTGCCGGAAAAGCTGCCAGGTATCGCCACCCCGGTAGTAGTACAAGTATAACAACCCCACTCCGGCCCCGGCTGCCAGCTTAATAAGTGCGGCCGGCCAGTAGTAAGGCCGCAATTGCGGCTCGCCCACCTGCCGGTAACCGTACCACAACAGGCCGGCCAGCACCCCTATATGTATGACCGCCAGCATCAGAGCGCTAATATACGGCTGCCTATGCTGCAATCCAGACACCTGCGGGCCTGGCAGTAGTTGTTGTAGAGCTCAATGGCCCCTTGCGAATCGGCCGCATTGGCCAGGTCGGTGCCCAGTTCGGCCCACAGGCGGGTGATGCGGTTGTTTTCGGGTGGCAGGTTTTCCAGAAAAGCCAGGGCCCGCTCGATATACTTTTGTTCATCCAGATAATGCCCATAGGCTACAAGCAGCACGGCTGCCACATTGATACCCAGCAGGCGGGCTCCCTGTACCCCCAGGCCCTGCAAGCGGGCAGGCGCGGGTTTGTCAAAATGATAATGACGCTGCCAGTAGTCACTCACCGGCACCCTGAAGAAGGCGGCTGCCTGAGCCGGAGACACTTCCAGCAGGGCATGAAAAAACGAGCGGTGGCGCTGCAGGAAGGCCGCCAGTTGGGCCAGGCGCTGGGCCGGGAAATTAGCCGGTCGCAGACGCATAAACTTCCACCACACGGCCGATAACGGGCTGGCAGCCAAGCGGAACTTCTTGCGCAGATAGGTAAACTCCTCGCGCAAGCCGGCCGCATAAGAACCGGTAGGCGGGTCGTCAGGCAGCAGCCCCGACAGCCCGAACAGGTAGGCCTCCAGTTGCGGCAGGGCTGTCAGCTTGCGCAACACCTTAAAATCGATTTTTTCGGCCAGTTGGCGCAGCGGCTTGTTGTTCTTTTTAAAGCCAAACTGCTCGAACAGCAAACGCAGGGCAGCCTGCTCCCAGTCGCCTTGCAGACGCTCCACATTGGCTATTACAGCCTCACTCTTGCGCATCAAGCGGGCCAGCAAGGCCCTGTTAAAGGCCTCCAGGCGGTGCAAGGGCTCAATACCTGTATAAAAGGGTGCGCAAGGCACCGGGGTGAGCGAGGCCTGCAGACTGCGATAGCGGCTCAGCCAGCCGTCCTTTACATAAGGCTGCAACACCAGAGTGGGCAGGGTGGTGCCATCCTGGCGCAGCACCTGCTCATCGTGCTGCCACACCACATGCAGTATTACCTTGTTGTAGGCCGCATCGGTATGATGGCCATGCTGGCGCCACATCGAAGAGAGGATATGCAGCTCCACATCCCCTGCCCAGGACACCCCGTCTATCACCAGGCGGGCCGCACTGAAATCCGGGCCGGCATCGGTATTGTGCACCCCCTGATTATGTACCACCACCTCTGCGCCATCGGTAGTGCGCAAGGGCAAGTGTTCAAACGCCTGGGTTTTCCAGAGGTGATGCAGGGCTTCTTCGGTGATTCCGGCTAATGACAAATCAAGGCTTTTAAACTAACTCAAAGCTAATGATTTTGCGGCAAAGCAGATTCTCCTCAAACAAGGTTAGTCCTCTATGCGATATATTTATCCAAATACCCGGCCATTAAATCGCGCAAGCGGGCGGCTTCACGGGTGGCTGCATCGGCAAAATCTTCGCCCTCACCAGCGTAGATAATGCTGCGGCTGGCGTTGACCAGCAGGCCGCATTGCTTATTCATGCCGTTGGCCGATACCTCTTCCAGGCTGCCTCCCTGGGCGCCCACGCCCGGCACCAGTAAAAAATTGTCGGGCGCCAGGTTGCGGATACGCTTCAAGGCCTTGGCTTCGGTGGCGCCCACTACATACATCAGGCGCTCGCTGCCCGGCCAGTTGAGGCTTTTGCGGATGACCATCTCATACAGCCGGTAGGGCACGATATTGAAGAAATCGCTGTTGTCGTACACCGGCAATTGCTCGAAATCGCTGTTGCTGGGATTGGAGGTAAGCGCCAGCAGCACCGCCCATTTGTCCGGGTAGGCCAGAAAAGGCGCTACCGTGTCGTGCCCCATATAGGGCGACAGGGTTACGGCATCGAAGTTGAACTGCTCGAAAAAAGTGATGGCATACTGGCGCGAGGTGTTGCCGATATCGCCCCGTTTGGCATCGGCAATGGTAAACACCTCCTGCGGCAGGTATTCCATGGTTCGCGCCAGGCTCTCCCAGCCGGCCGCCCCGCGACTTTCATAAAAAGCCAGATTGGGCTTGTAGGCCACCGCATAATCGATAGTGGCATCGATAATTTGCTTATTGAAAGCGAAAACCGGGTCTTTTTCTTTGAGCAAATGCCCGGGAAGACGATTTATATCCGTATCGAGGCCTACGCAGAGGTAAGAACTTTTGGCCTGAATATGACTGAAAAGTTCTTCGTGGGTCATAGCACAAATGTATAAAAAAAGACCGCGATTATCACGGCCTTTTTCTTAGAATATAGCTATTTTTTATCTGATATCTATAATTTGATCCTCTGACAGCCCAGAGGTATCAAAGCGGAAATAGGAATCAGGCAGATTGACGTTTTGCTTGAAATTGGTGATATCATAGGTATATTCACTGCCTTCCTTATCGAACATGGTAAACCTGCGCAGCAGGCGGTCTTTGGCACCAATTTCCAACCTTATTTTATAATACTGGGCATCTTTGTTGTTGGGTACCAGATCCACCACATCGTAGGTCTTGCCTCCTTCGGTGTAGCTTTTCAGGTAAAGGTATTTATAACCTTCCTTGTAAATGTTGAAAATAGAGGAAGGGGTGATATCGCCTCCCTCGGGGTCGTTGTTGTCAATCGTTACCTCAGGCTCATCCAGGTTGGGCAGATAGGTCCACACGGTAGTGCCGTCATTATAAATCTGCTGATCTTTCATTTCCAGGCGGTACATATCGCCTTTTACACTTATTTTGCCTTTGTAAGATTCGTGAATCCCCTCGGCTTTATTGTTCATGGTATAAGCCAGATCGGCCTGAAAGGCTTTGATGCTTTTGTATTTGGCGCTCATGGCATCCAGTATGGCTTTGGCCTGCGGGTCTTTCTGGGAAAAAGCGGGCAGCGTAGCAGCCACAACCCACAAAATGATTAAGATTTTCTTATACATGGTTCTAAAAATTATGCTTTGTTATTTAGTTCATTCAATAATTGTTCCAAACTGTATTCATCGGGTATTAAAACCTCGCGTGCCTTGCTGCCTTCAAAAGGCCCGACAATACCGGCCGCTTCCAGTTGATCGATCAGCCGCCCGGCCCTGTTATAACCGAGCTTGAGCTTACGCTGGATCAACGAAGTGCTGCCCTGCTGATGGCGTACGATCAGGCGGGCGGCCTCCTCAAAGAGCACATCGCGGTCGGCCAGGTCCACATCAGCTTTTTCACCACCCTCATCGCCAATGTACTCCGGCAGCAAGTAGGCCGACTCATAGCCACGCTGGCTGCCCACATAGTCGCACAGGCGCTCTACTTCTTCGGTATCGATAAAAGCACATTGCAGGCGAATGATATCCGAACCTTGTGAAAAAAGCATATCGCCCATGCCCACCAACTGATCGGCCCCACCGGTATCGAGGATGGTGCGCGAGTCTATTTTGGACGTAACCCGGTAGCTGATACGGGCCGGGAAGTTGGCCTTGATCACCCCGGTAATCACATTTACCGAAGGGCGCTGTGTGGCCACCACCAGGTGAATGCCGATAGCCCGGGCCAACTGCGCCAGGCGGGCGATAGGCGCTTCTATTTCCTTGCCGGCCATAATCATCAGGTCGGCCAGCTCGTCAATGACCAGCACAATATAAGGCAGGAAACGATGGCCTTTCTCAGGGTTGAGCTTGCGCTGGATGAATTTGTTGTTATATTCCTTAATGTTGCGGGTGCCGGCATCTTTCAGCAGGTCGTAACGGTTGTCCATTTCAATGGTAAGCGAATGCAGGGTCTCTACCACTTTTTTAGTATCGGTAATGATAGGCTCTTCGCTACCGGGCAGCTCGGCCAGAAAATGGCGCTCCAGTTTATTAAACAGGCTCAGCTCCACTTTTTTGGGATCCACCAGTACAAACTTGAGCTGTGACGGGTGTTTTTTATAAATAAGCGAAGCCAGAATAACATTGATACCCACCGACTTACCTTGTCCGGTAGCCCCGGCCATCAGGATGTGCGGCATTTTGGCCAGATCCACCACAAACACCTCGTTGGCGATGGTCTTGCCCAGCACCACCGGCAGCTCGTAGTCGCTCTTCATAAATTTCTCGGTGCTCAGCACACTCTTGATATCAACCATCTCGCGGTTTTTGTTGGGTACCTCTATACCAATGGTACCCTTGCCGGGGATGGGAGCAATGATACGAATACCAAGCGCTGCCAGGCTCAGCGCGATGTCGTCTTCCAGGTTTTTTATTTTGGAAATTTTAACACCCACATCCGGCACAATCTCATATAGCGTAACCGTAGGACCAATGGTAGCCTTGATGCTGGAGATACCGATATTGAAGTTGGTAAGTGTTTCGACAATCTTGTCTTTGTTCTGCTGCAGTTCCTCCTTGCTCACCTTCACCTTGGTGCCGGAGTAGTCGTTGAGCAGGTTCAGGGGCGGATATTTGTAAGAAGCCAGGTCGAGGGTGGGGTCGTAGTTCTCCACCTTTCTGGCCTTTGTTTCTTCCGCCTGGGCTTCTTCCACAATAAATTCCGGCTCTTTCTCGGCTGGTGGTGCTTCCGGCTGTGTGGGTGGTTTCACCTCCAGTGCCAGGCCGTCATCCTCCGGGGGCGGCACACCCGGATCGGGCTCATCGGCCACCACTATCTCGGCACCACTATCTTCCTGATCGGTATCCGTCTCCTCTTCTTCAGGCAGCAAATCATCGCCAGCATCGTCATCAACCACTACGGCCGCATCCACCTCGTGGGCGCCCGTCTGAATAGGTTCCAGTTCGGCAGCCAGTTTTTCCTCTACCTCCTCCACCTTTTCGGCCACTTTTTTCTTCATACCCAACAAGGTGGTCACATTAAAAAAGTAAATAACAAAGACAATGAGCGAAAACAACAGCACCAGGATGGTGCCCCAGCCTACCAGGCTGTTGATGCGCATGGCCAGGTCGTAGCCGATGCCCCCGCTAATGAAATTGAGGGCCGTAGGCTCGGTAGAACTATAAACAATATCACCCAGGAAAAGGCTTGTCCAGATCAGGAAGAACAGCACGAAAATCGTAGCAGGCCATAGTTTGACCAGGCTTTTGCGAAAAACAATGCGGTAGCCGTAGATAAACAGCAAGGGCGGTATCAGAAAAGAAGCCAGCCCGAACCACTCGAAAATAAAATAATGTGCACTCAAGGCTCCGCCCAGCTTCATCCAGTTTTCTACCTCCAGTCCCGACTGAAACAGCCCCACTTCCTGCACCGACTCCACCACACTTTGGTCGGCCTTGCCGGTAAACAGGTATGAAATAAAGGCGACCAGCAAAAACAAGCTCAGGGTAAGCAAAAAGAAGCCGCTGGTGAGCTGAAACCTGCGGTCGTCAAAAAGCTTCAATCGCCAGTTGAATGACGGGCGCCTGGCTTTCTTTTTAGCCTTGAAGGTATTTGTCTTAAAAGTGTTTTTTGCCATCTGCCAATGACCCGCTTAGGTTGATTGCTTGTTTTCTGTCGGATTTTCGGGGCAGTCTGCCCACCCGCTTGTCATCATTTCACTGGATGTCGTCATTTTTCACCGGCAAAGTTGCCGCTTTTCTCGCTTCCTGCCAAAAGCAGCGCCTTTTGTTGCCTTACAACAATACAAATTTTAGGTTAAATGGTTGTTTTACCACCGGTGAAATAAATAATAATCTTCCTTATCATGCACTTTTTACCCTTCAGCCTGTTGCATCTGGCGCAAATAAGCCCGGTTTATCTGCTTGACCAGGGCCGGGCCCTGGTAAATAAAGCCGGTAAACACCTGGATCAGATCGGCCCCGGCCGCCAGTTTTTCCAGGGCATCTTCCGCACTCATAATGCCTCCTACGCCAATGATTACGGCCTCGCTGCCCAGCCCCTGGCGCAAGGTGCGTATTACCTCAGTTGCCCGCTGCCGCAGTGGCCGCCCACTTAAGCCACCCGCACCTATCCCGGCCACCTTTTCGGCCGGAGTGTGCAGCCCTTGCCGGTCTATAGTAGTATTGGTGGCGATAACCCCGGCAATGCCGGTGGTGCGCACGATGCCGATAATCTCCTGCAACTGGCTGTCGGACTGGTCGGGGGCTATTTTGAGCAGAATAGGCTTGGGCCTTTCTTTGGCCCCGTTTAGGCGCTGCAGATGTTGTAGCAGATGCTGCAACGGCTCCCTGTCCTGCAGGGCGCGCAGGCCGGGGGTATTGGGCGAACTGACATTCACCACAAAATAATCTACCACATCAAACAACCGGGTAAAGCAATACTCATAGTCGGCCACGGCCTGCTCGTTGGAGGTGGCTTTGTTCTTACCTATATTGCCGCCTACGATCAGGCCGGGCGGGCGCTGGCGCAGGCGGGCCACGGCCGCATCCACTCCTTCGTTGTTAAAGCCCATGCGGTTGATCAGCGCTTCATCGGCCGGCAGGCGGAACAAGCGGGGAGGCGCGTTGCCGGGCTGCGGCCGCGGGGTAAGCGTGCCTATCTCTATAAAGCCAAAGCCCAAGGCCGCCAGGTCGGTCAGGTGGCGGGCATCTTTGTCGAACCCGGCTGCCAGCCCTACGGGATTGGCAAAGGTCAAGCCCATTGCCTGACGCTGTAACCGCTTGTTGGGAAGGGAAAACAGGCGCCTGAACAAGCCGCGTATGCCCGGTAATGACAGTACCCCATGCAACAAACGCATGGTCAGGCGATGCGCACGCTCGGGGTCGAGCAGAAAGAGCAGCGGGCGAAGCAGGTGGTGGTACAAGATACAAGCAGAATTTGTACAAATATAGCGTAAAGTGCTTTGTGGGGAGCCGAGCTGAAACAATTGATTTTATTAGCACAGGCTAGCCGCCAATTGAAAAAAAATCTATAGGTATCAAGAGCGAACAATGAGGTTTTACAGGATAAGTTAAAAAAAATAAGTATATCTGTAAATCTTTTATTTATTTGGCTTCAAACGTTTTTTTGAAAATCTGCATCTAAAAAAATAGCTTACTAATGTAAAATGCCAAACTTGTAAATACTTAAAATAATAATTTTCTAGCAGTTCAAACCTTACTCTAATCAAATATCCATTAATCTGCCTATAATCGGTCGGAATCAAAACCTTAAATTATGAAATTTCCCAGGATACTTATTTGGAAACAGGATACAGATCTTACGAAAGCCCCTGGGTGCATGAACAACTACATAGGACAACAGTAGAAAATTATTGGTATGAAGATGGTAAAATCGGTTTTATTCTGGAATGAAAGCCTTTTGACAATGCTTGGGAAAACTCTGTTGACTTTTGCTGTTTGCATATTGCTCATAGCCGGGTCGGTTAGCGCCCAAACCCGGCAGGGCTTTACCCTCAAAACTGGTGTACTGGGGCAGCTATATGTAAAAGGGGCTTATAATGATAAACGACAGGGCTTTCAGGTAAATGTTGGCCCCAATGGCTGGGCGGCTACCATAGGAATAGGGATACCGGTTGACCTCACTTATCAGAAAAACAACTGGTTCTTTTCATTCAATCCGGTAGTCAGGTACGCCAAGCTCAAGGATTACTCTTTCTCCGCTGTCTATTGGGAGGAGCCAACCTGGGGCATTACCATCGATTTGCATTTGTCAGCCGGTTATGTATTTAAGAAAAAGAGAGGAATTTTAAAGAATGCCCGTCTGGGAGCCGGTTTCGGACTCTTTAATATTGGGCAACCTTTCGACACCTACTATTCTTGGTCACCTAATATCAGTTTTGTACCCAAAAGCGAGTTTCAGGCAACAACCCTGCAATTTTGGGAGGTGCACGGGCTGTATGAGCGCAAGCTGGGCAAGCGTTGGTCGGTACGGGCAATGCTTACCTACACCCCCAAGAGATGGATTAAATGGACGCCCGATTACTACTACTTGATTATGGGCAATCTTTCTATTTTGTATGATTTGCTGCCAGGCAAGAAACATTAGCTATCCACCAGCCTCAACTGCGCGGATGGTACTCTTCAATTACCTGGCGCAGGTAGCTCTTGTCCAGGTGGGTATAGATTTCGGTGGTGGTAATCGACTCATGGCCAAGCATCTCCTGCACGGCCCGCAGGTCGGCCCCGCCCTCTACCAGATGGGTGGCAAAGGAATGACGCAAGGTATGCGGGCTCACCTTTTTCTTAATGCCGGCCCGGGCAGCGAGGTTTTTGATGATGGTAAAAATCATCACCCGGGTAAGGCGGCTGCCCCTGCGGTTGAGAAAAACAATGTCCTCCTCCCCCGGCTGCACCGCTACGGCCGGCCGCGACTCCTGCAAGTATATCTGCAGGTATTTGACTGCTGCCGAACCGATGGGCACCAGGCGCTCTTTGTTACCCTTGCCCACCACCCTGATAAAACCGGCTTCGAGAAACAAGTTGCTGATCTGCAGGTTTACCAGTTCCGACACACGTAGCCCGCAGCTATACAGCACCTCCAGCATAGCCCGGTTGCGGGGCCCTTCCGGCCGCGAGTGGTCGATAGCCGCCAACATGGCTTCGATCTCATGCAGGTCGAGCGTAGCCGGTAGCTTACGCCCCAGGCGCGGTGTTTCCAGCAAGGTGGTGGGGTTGGTGGTCAGGCGTTTTTCATACACCAGAAAGCGGAAAAAGGCTTTTATGCCGCTCACAATACGAGCCTGGCTGTAGGCCGCCAGACCGAGCTCATGCAGCAAGCCCATGAACTCCGACAACACCTGGCTATCCACCTGCTCCAGGCTCAGGGGCGGCTGGCGGTTCTGGCAATAGTGCTGCAGCTTATCCACATCGCGCAGGTAGGCCTCTACCGAATTGGCCGACAGGCCGCGCTCCAGTTGTAGATAGTGCTTAAAATCGGTGATTTCGCCAGTCCAACTCATATATACGCCATAAAGCGTTCTAAAATACGGCTTTTGTTATAGTTTTATGCTCTCGATTGCATGAATTGTTTAGCAAACCGGCACCATGAAAATACATATTATCAACGGCCCCAACCTCAACCTGCTGGGCAAGCGCGAGCCCGAGGTGTATGGCGACCGCACTTTCGAAGCCTTCTTCGAGGCGCTGCAAAACCGCTATCCGCAGGTGGCGCTGAGCTATTTTCAATCGAATATCGAAGGGGAGATCATCAACAGCCTGCAGCAGGAAGGCTTCAGCGCCAACGGCATCGTGCTCAATGCCGGGGCCTATACGCACACATCCATCGGCATTGGCGATGCCATAGCGGCTATCGACAGCCCGGTAATTGAGGTGCACATCAGCAACATCTACGCCCGTGAGGCCTACCGCCACCAGAGCCTGCTGGCCGGCAAATGCGTGGGGGTAATCTCCGGGCTGGGGCTCGATAGCTACCGGCTGGCTATCGAGTATTTTCTGAATACGATGGACTAATTTTGCGGCATGTTCGAGTGGTTTAGCATCAAAGAAATCATGTCGGTCACCCTTATTCTGTTTTCGGTGATCGATGCCATCGGCAATATACCGGTTATTGTGGACCTGCGCCAAAAGGTGGGCAATATCAAATCGGGGCGGGCCACCATAGCTGCCGGAGTGCTGATGTTGGGCTTCCTGTTTCTGGGGCAGTCTATTCTCGGTTTGTTTGGCCTGGATGTGCGGTCTTTTGCGCTGGCGGGCGCTATCGTAATGTTTATTATCGCCCTGGAAATGATCCTGGGTGTAACCATCTTCAGGCACGACCCCAATACCGGCAGCAGCGCTTCCATCGTGCCGATCGCCTTTCCGCTGATAGCCGGGGCCGGTACGCTAACCACCATTATTTCGCTGCGCTCGGTTTACCAGACGGGCAATATTTTTGTCGGTATCGTCCTGAATCTGCTTTTTGTTTATCTGGTGCTGAAATCGGCCGGCTGGCTGGCCAAGAAGATAGGCCCTTCGGGCTTTAGCGTATTGCGCAGGGTGTTTGGCATTATCCTGCTTTCCATAGCTGTTAAACTTTTTACCGGCAACCTGGGTGGCTAAGAAAATCATTATTTATACCGATGGAGCCGCTCAGGGCAATCCCGGCCCGGGGGGCTATGGGGTGGTGCTGAAATTTGGCGACCAGGAAAAAGAGCTGAGCCAGGGCTATAAGCACACTACCAACAACCGCATGGAACTGCTGGCGGTAATCAAAGCCCTGGAAGCGCTCAAATCAACCGACTATCCGGTGGAAATCTATTCCGACTCCAAATATGTGGTGGACGCCATCAACAAGGGCTGGCTGCGCGCCTGGCAAAAAACCGGTTTCAAGAAAAAGAAAAACCCCGACCTGTGGCAGCAACTGATACCCCTGCTGAACAAATACAAGCCGCGCTTTCATTGGGTAAAAGGCCATGCCGGCCATGCCGAAAATGAGCGCTGTGATAAACTGGCCGTAAAAGCTGCCCAGAGCAATAATTTGCTGGAAGACAAAGGGTTTAAGCCCGATTTACCGTTGTTTGATTGAAAAGAATTGTTCTCTCTTTTTTTGCTCCTCACCTGGCGAAGGCAGGGCCTCCTTTTACGCTCTTAGTGGTTATTCCTAACAATTGAAAAACAATATAGAAATAAAGCTGGCTATTCTGACTGTACTGCCTGAACTGCCTGAACCGCCTGTTCTGGCTGATCTGGCTGAGGTTCTCGAAGCCAGGTTCTCGAAGCCAACTGGCTGAGGCACTCGAAGGCAACTGGCTGAGGTACTCGAAGGCAACTGGCTGAGGTACTCGAAGCCAGGATACCGAAATCCCCGGACTTGTTCCTGTCTGCCAGGCAGGCCGGGGTCTGTAGCAGGAAGCACAGGCATAACAAAGACACTCCCTGCCCGTTCCGTTCAGGCGGGCGGAATAAATCCGGGGCTTATTCGCTTTAGTTTAGGCCAGTGTGCCGGACAAGCAAGCCTGACTGCCCATGCCTGAGGCAGGCACGGAGACCGGGGATCAATGCTTTTGGTTTAAATCTTCCAGCAAATATTCTTCTGCCCCCCGCGCCCCCTCGTTCCCCTGAAGGGGAAGACCTCGCTACCAGTCTTCCTGGTAAAGGCGGGCTTCCAGCTTTTACCTCCTCTCTCCGCATCCCCGCATATACGCATTTCCGCTCTGCGCTCTTAGCGAAATCTTGGCGCCCTTGGCGGTTAAGATACAAGATGGCAGATTGAGGATTGGAGATTTAAGAATTTATCTGAATTCCGTCCTCGGTCATCAGACTTCAGCCCTCTGTCCTCAGGCCACCGCGCCCCCTCAATCCCCTGAAGGGGAAACTCATCCCGCTGCCAACTAACAACTAAGAGTCTTTCTGCGACAAGGCAGGCACCAAGGCCGGGGATCAAATCAATTGGCTTTTGGCTTTGAGCTTCCAGCCTGCCTGTGGCACGCAGGCTTCAAACTTTGACCACATTTCCGCTTCTACGCATTCCCTTTAACCTACTTTACTTTATCACCCGGCTGCATTTTTTCTTCTATAAAATCGAAACCCAGCTCCTTGAGCTCGGCCAGCACCGGCTCATAGATTTCTTTGGAAATGGGGATATGCACCCCGGGGGTGCTGATGCGACCCTCCAGAATAAGCCTTGTAGCGATACCCAGCGGCAGCCCTACCGACTTCGACATGGCCGTATGCACCGAGTCTTCACCAATTGAGACCATCGTAGCATGTTCTTCTATCTCACGGCCCTGCTCATCCAGGTAATTAAACTTATGCCACATCACAATCATATCGTGGTCTTCCTCGGTAAGGGTCCATTTTTTCTTTAAGATATGCTCCAGAATCTGGGCCGGAGTACCCTCCTGCAGGCCTACCGGCTCATCGGAGAACATACCCAGCCATTTTATCTTGTACATCTCTTCCGACTCCATATCCAGATTGAGGTAGTGGGCCAACTTAAGCTCTACCGAATCGTTGGGATTGTAAAAGAGGAATGAGTTGATAAACTCCCTGTGCGTCATAGCGGCTACATTCTCCATCTGGTAACTGTCGTCAGTAGCGCCCAGTTGTACAAATACATCCCAGGCCTTGCAAAAGCCTGGCCGCCTGAGGGTACCACGGTAGAGGGTGCGAATGCCGCGTAGGTTATACACATCAAGATATTTGAGCGAATCGCGGTTGGCGTAGCCCTCAAAATAGCCATAACCGGGAATATGGATAACCTCGGTACGCCTGAACAGGCGCTGGTAAGGGATATACTTGTACTTACCCTCCTGAATAAACTTGACATAGCCCTGCCCGGCCAGTACCACATTGCGCGGGTTCCAGGTGAATTTATATTGCCAGGGGTTGTCGTTGGTGTTGGGCGCCAGCAGCCCACCCGTAAAAGATTCAAAACCTATCAGCTCGTAATTATTGCCCCGTATGCGGTCGATCACCCGCATGGCCGACATGTGGTCGATACCGGGATCAAGGCCACATTCGTTCAGAAAGATAAGACCTTTCTTTTTCACCTCTTGCTCGAGGTCACGCATCTCAGGGGTTACGTATGAAGCAGTAACCAGGTGCTTGCCATGCTTGAGACAGGCCACCGCCACCAACTGATGAAAGCGGGCCGGCATCATGCTGATCACCACATCGGCCTGGGCAATTTCCTTGCTCAGGTGTGCATTGTTTTCTACATCAAACTCAAACGACCGGGCAATACCGTTGCCCTTTAGCGCAGCCAGCTCCGGGTCGGCATCGCCAATAGACAGGTGCCAGTGGCGCTCTTGTACCAGTTTAAGCAAGTAGTCGATCAGGGTAGAGGCAGAACGGCCGGCCCCGAGCAAAAGGATCTTTTTCATGCGATAGATTTAGCGCAACAAAGTAAAATGAAGAATTACTTACCGCAAACAATTCGATAAAAATAATATTTGCCTATCTTTCGGGTCTAAAATATCCCGTATAGCAAGTGGCAGCAGGTTTTGTTGAGACAGATTATCAAGCTTTAACACCGGAGCAGCAGCAGGTAGTGGAGGCCGCCCGGCAGGCTCTGGTCTCTGCCTATGCCCCCTATTCCGATTTTCTGGTGGGGGCTGCCTTGTTGCTGCAAGACGGCAGCATCATTACCGGCAGTAATCAGGAGAATGCCGCTTATCCCTCGGGTATCTGTGCCGAGCGGGTAGCCTTGTTTGCCTATGGCAGCCGGCCCACCCGCACCCCGATAACCAAACTGGCCGTGGTTGCCCAAAAACGCCACCACAACGAGCCGGCCGTAAGTGCTCCCTGTGGCGCCTGCCGCCAGGTGATGCTGGAATACGAGCTACAGCAAAACAGCCCGTTTGAAGTGATTTTTTATTATAACAACAAGTACCTGGTAGCCAACAGCGCCCGGGAGCTACTACCCTATTATTTTCAACTCTAACCTACAAGGATGAGTGAAGAAATCCTCAAAGCGCTAATCAGACTGTTTGCCGTTATCAGCAAACAAGACGGAGGTGTTACCGAAGGGGAGCGTAATTATGTAATCAATTTCTTCCGGCAGCAGCTCGGTCAGGAAAATATAGCTCCGTACATAGAGCTGTACGACAAATATACCGCCACCACCGAAGGACAGGGCGGCACCAGCATCAAAGATTCGCTGCTAGCCCTTAAAGTAGCCAAGAAGATAAACCAAACCCTTACCCAGCAGCAAAAAATCATTGCTGTTATCGAGTCAATGGGGCTTATCAACTCTGACGACCATTTCTCCGAAAACGAATTGCTGGTACTCAACACCATCGCTACGGTCTTTAATATTCCGGAAAGCACTATGGCTTTACTCCGCCAGTTTGTGGCCAACGAACCGATGGGTGCTTATACCCCGGAAAACACCCTCATTGCCGGCCATCAGATACGGGAGCGCTCCGATGCCCTGTTTCTGGAGCTGGCCATTGCCGGGCAGCTGACGTTTATTCACGAGAAATCGACCGACCTGTACTTTGTGAAATACGAAGGAGAGGAAGACCTGACGCTCAACAGCATACCCATGATCCCGCGCAGGGTGTATCTGTTTTCGGTAGGTAGTACCATTAAGCTGCCACGTGGTCAGAGCATCTATTTCAGCGATATTATTTCACGCTTTAAGCATATTCGGGTCAAAGAGAAGTTATCATTTATCGCCACCGACCTGGAATTCCGCTTCCCCAATTCCAACAACGGGGTTAAGCCCATCAACATACGCGAAACCGAAGGCCAGCTAATCGGTATAATGGGGGCCAGTGGCTCGGGGAAAACCACACTGCTCAAGCTACTGGCCGGTATTATCAAGCCTACCAAAGGCACCATCCGGCTCAACGGTATCGATATCTCCGAAATAGACAAGTACATGGAGGGAGCCATCGGCTACGTGCCGCAGGATGACATTCTGTTTGAGGAGCTTACCGTTTATCAAAACCTGTATTACAATGCCAAGTTAAGCATTTCCGGGCTGCCCGAAGAGGCGCTGGAATACCGTATTGTAAAAGGCCTGAAAAACCTTGGCCTGGAGCATACCAAAGACCTGAAGATAGGCAATGTGCTGTCGCAGACCATCAGTGGCGGCCAGCGCAAACGCCTGAACATAGCCCTGGAGCTGAGCCGCCAGCCACCGGTGCTGTTTGTGGATGAGCCCACCTCCGGACTGTCGTCATCCGATTCGGAAAATGTAATTGACCTGCTGAAGGAAATAACCCTGCAGGGCAAGCTGGTATTTGTGGTCATTCACCAGCCTTCGTCCGATATCTACAAGATGTTCGATAAAGTGATTGTGATGGATGTAGGCGGCTACCCCATTTTTTACGGCAACCCGATTGAGGCTATCTCATACTTTAAAAGCATCAGCCAGCAACTTGACCATAGCAAGGTGATCTGTGAGACCTGCGGCACGGTAAACCCCGAGCAGATATTTAATATTATCGAGGCCCGCATGGTGGATGAGTTCGGTAATTTTTCCGACAAACGCAAAATCTCGCCCGAACAATGGTATGAATACTATAAAGAAAAGATTGCCCTGCCGCAGGTGGAGGAGGTAAACAAACCGGTAAAAACCGAATTTAAAACCCCCTCCAAGCTTAAGCAGTTCGTTATCTTTTTGCAACGTGATGTGCTATCCAAAATTGCCGACCGCCAATATCTGCTGGTAAACCTGCTCGAAGCACCCCTGCTGGCCATGATACTGGCCTTTGTAATCCGCTACAAAAACAGCCCCGATGGCAGCTATGTGTTTTTGTACAACGACAACATTCCGGCCTATCTGCTGATGAGCATAATCGTAGCCCTGTTTTTGGGGATGTCGGTCAGTGCCGAGGAGATAATCAAAGACCGCAAACTGCGGGCGCGGGAGCAGTTTTTACATCTGAGCAAGGGTAGCTACCTGATGTCCAAAATTGCCATTCTTTTTACCCTGTCGGCCTTTCAGATACTCACGCTGGTACTCATCGGCAACCTGATTCTGGAAGTGCGCCAGATGAACACCGCCTTCTGGCTGATCCTGTTCAGCACAGCCGCCTTTGCCAATGTGCTGGGCCTGAATATCAGCTCGGCCTTTAAGTCGGCCGTTACCGTATACATCATTGTGCCGGTTATCCTGATACCGCAGATGATTCTGGCCGGCCTGCTCTTTAGTTTCGACAAGCTAAACGATACTATCAGCTCGCGCACCTACGTGCCACTGGTAGGCGATGCTATGGCCTCACGCTGGGCCCTGGAGGCGCTGGCGGTGGATATGTACAAAAACAATCCCTATGAATACCCGCTGTTCGAAGCCGACAGCCGCAGGCGCAATGCCAATTTCAAGGTTTCTTATTGGAGCAAAGAGCTTGTGAACAAAATAAATTTGGTGTCCAAGAACTTCCTCAATAAAGACCCCGATGCAGCTGCACGAGTTAAAAATGCCCTGCTGTTGCTAAAAAATGAAATAAGTAAAGAACCCTTTAAAGGGCAACTGGTCGGGCTTAACCTGGACAGCCTGCTTAATGTTGACAACCTCTCGCCCCGAACCTTTTTGCTATTACACACTTATGCCAATAAAGTTCAGGCACATTATAACCGTATCAGCACCGAAGCTCAGAAAAAATACGACAACATTATCCGTCTGCTTGAGTCATCCGACAAGTATGACTACGATGCAGCTCTTTATAAACGCTTGTATTTCAATGAAAACCTGGAAACACTGGTGCGCAATACCAACACCAAGGAGCGCATAATAGAGGTAAACAACCGGCTGGTGCGCAAAATAGACCTCATTTACTACGAACCGCCCAAACCGGACTTCCCGCTCAACTACCGGGCCCATATGTTTGCCCCGGTCAAGTACTTTGCCGGACAAAAAATAGATACCTTCTGGTTCAATCTGGGGGTAATCTGGATCATGACCATTCTACTATATATCACGTTGTATTTTGATGTTTTGGAAAAAATCATTAACATCAGGCTGCCAAAAGGAATAAAAAAATAAACACAGGTGGTTTTTACCATTAATTAATTTAATACTTTTGTCTTTAATAAAATAATGTTATGAAATCTTATTTAAGTACCATATTTGCCAGCTTTCTGGGTATTTTAATGTTTGTGGCTTGTGGTGAACAAAAGAAGCCGGATATGTCCGAAGTAGAAGCTGCCCTGGATTCTGCAGAGCAGACTATGCCGGAAATTTCTTCGGAAAACATCGAGGCCATTTTGTCGAGTATCCCCTCCCCGCTGGAGTTGTCATCGCATATTCAGGAAGCGGGTATTCACTACGACAAATCGTTGCTCAACGACCCCGACAATTACAGTAAATACACTTCCAGTTTTCAGAAAGCGCTGAACCTGGGTATTTACGGCACTGACCTGGGCTATACCAACCTGTACGAGCAAACACAGGACGGGCTGAATTACCTGGCGGTGATACAAAAGCTGTCGGACGACCTGAACATCGGCCAGTTTTTCGACTTTGAAAGCCTCAGGCGCCTGACCGACAACAAAAGCAACCTGGATTCACTGCTAATGATCACCAACCAGAATTTCAATCGCATCAATAATCATTTTATCGAGCAAAACAATGCCTCATTGAGCGCCTTGTTGCTCACTGGCGGCTGGCTGGAGGCCCTGCACCTGGCCAACCAGGTGACGCTGTCGCGCATGCAGAACCAGGACCTGCGCGAACGCCTGGGCGAGCAAAAAATCGTGCTCGACAATATCCTTATCCTGCTGGAAGTTTACGGCAAGAACGATAAGCAAATAGCCGGCCTGCTGGATGACTTCCGCAGGTTGGAGGTGGCCTTCCGGCCGGTAACCATCTCTTATCATTATGAGGAATCAACCTCCAAAGTGGTAGATGGTGTGCTGGAGATAGAGAGCACCAGCACCAGCGAGGTAAGCATTAGCGATGAAGACATCAAGAAGATAGCCGAGATAACCGAAGAAATAAGAAATAAAGTAATAAGCTAGGAGAGAAATGAAAGCAACTACCATGAAGAATTTACTTATTCTATTTATAGTGTTCGTTTTTGGTGCCGGTAGCAGCATGGCGCAGTGCAATGCCACAGCCAAAGCCGAAAGATGTATCCCCGGTCCGGAATCGGGGTTTACCCTGATAAAAACCTTTGCTGTGGATGGCAAGGGGGGTACCAAGACCAAAATTGAATATTCTTATGTATTTACCAAAGGCACCAAATATCTGGTAAAAGTGTGCGGCAAGGAAGAATCGCCCGATGGTGTAGTAGTAACCATTTATGACAAGTACCGCAATAAAGTGGCCAGCAATCTGGTGGACGGCAAAGTGGCCAATGCCATTGCGTTTACCTGCCGGGCTACGGGCATTTATTATATCACCTATACTTTTAAGGACTCGCAGGAGTACTGCGGGGGCAGTACCATCGGCTTCAAGCGCATGGGCTAATACTTCTTGCCCGAGCGGTCAACTACCGTTGAACTGGCCTGAGCCGTAGGCAATATTATTACATCGCTGATATTGACGTGCGGAGGTCTGGTGGCCATAAACAACGCCAGCTCGGCTATGTCTTCAGCCTGCAGGGCATCCAGGTCGGCATATACGCTGGCGGCCCGCGCCTCATCGCCTTTAAACCGCACTTTTGAGAACTCCGTTTCCACCAGGCCGGGGCTAATCTGGCTCACCTTGATGCCATACGGATTCAGATCGAGGCGCATGCCGCTGTTAATAGCATCCACTGCATGCTTGGAAGCGCAGTACACATTGCCGTTAGGGTACACCTCTTTGCCGGCTATCGAACCGATATTGATAATATGACCGCTCTGGCGCTCCACCATCTGCGGTATCACCATGCGGCTTACATAGAGCAGGCCTTTCACATTGCCATCGATCATGGCATCCCAGTCATCGGGGTCGCCCTGGTGAATGGGGGCCAGGCCGTGGGCATTGCCGGCATTGTTCACGAGGATATCAATTTGGTATCTGTCCACCACCGGTTGCAAGGCTGCCTCCACCGCCTGGCGTTGACGCACGTCAAATACCAAATACTGTTTTACCCGGGCGCCCAGCTCTTGCTGCAAAGCCTGCAGGCGCTCCTCCCTGCGGCCGCAGATGAGCAAATCCATACCATTTTGGGCAAACAAGCGGGCAATGGCACGGCCTATGCCGGAAGTAGCCCCGGTTATCAAAGCAGTTTTATTAGGCATAACAGTCAATCACGTTTTGGTGAAACATTACTCTCCTCCCCCAGCGAAGGATGACTCTTTTACTGGCGTGCAAATTACTGAAAATGGAAGTAAAGCGTAACCGCTTTGGTACGAACGTCCGACAACCCGGCACTAAAATCGTTTTGCACCGGACTCAGAATATTGCGCAGACCATACGAAAACCTGATTTCAGGCGAAAACTTAAACAACGGATAGTACATATCAACGCCAAAGCCGAACTCCAGGCTGGTATTGAATTTTTCCAGTTTCAGTCGGTTCTGATCTTCTTCCAACTCGCTGCGCACGGCAGCTTCTATCTCAGGCCGTATGCCTCCTATCAGATACATGCGCAGGTTGTTTCTGCGTTGCGATTTGTATTTAAATAACAAAGGAAACTGCACACCCGTACTTTCCACCAACTCTTCCAGCCTATCTCCCCCCACATAGGTGTATTCCATTACATATTCGGCAAACGACACAGTTGGGGTGATACGGGCATCCAGGTATTGCGCCAGCTTGAAATTGATAATAAAACCCAGCTTAAAGCCCGGTTTCTTGCGCGGCATGATGGCATAGACGCTGTCCATAGCCGGTGAGGTAAAATAATCGGAATACTTAATGCGAAAAGAAGTGGAGTGTATGGCAATGGAAAACCCGTAGGTCACCGTTTTGCGCTCGTCATAGCGCGGGTTGAAGACCTCCTCATCGGCTTGTGCCAGGGCCGGCTGCACCACCGCCAGCCACAGCACGATGACGGCTACTTGCCGGCCATATAAATAGAACTTATGCCAAAGGTTAGCGGGAACCATTTTGTTTGTTTATACCCAATATTAGTTAAAATATCCAGAAAAGCCTCACCATCGGGAAAGGCCGCCACCGACTCGGGCAGGTACTCATAGGCGGCCTGGTCTTTGGAAACCGCCCTGCCGATACGTGGTAATATGTATTTGAAGTAGGCATTGTACAACTGCTTCACCGGAAATCTGCGCGGCTTTGAAAACTCAATGATCACCACATGCCCACCCGGGCGCAGCACGCGGTACATCTCGGCCAGCCCCTGCTGCAGGTTTTCGAAGTTACGCACCCCAAAAGCAACGATGACGGCATCGAAATTATTATCGGGAAAAGCCAGGTTTTCCGAATCGCCCAATTGCAGCTCTATCATGCCGGACAGGCCTTTTTTGGCTATCTTCTGGCGCCCTACGGCCAGCATACCCTCCGATATGTCGATACCGATGATTTTCTCCGGCTGTAGCCGGGCGGCCTCTACGGCAAAATCGCCCGTACCGGTGGCAATATCCAGGATGGCTTGCGGAGCATGGGGTTTGAGCAGGCGTATGGCCTTTTTGCGCCACAGGATGTCGATACCCATGCTAAGGGTGTGGTTGAGCAGGTCGTAGCGTTGGCTGATGTTGTTGAACATGGTGGCCACCTGCTCTTTCTTGCTCTTATTCTCGTCTTTGTAAGGAACTACTTGCATCAGGGCAAAGGTGGCCTGTTTTTTTGCCAAAGTGAAATTTTAGTGAATAAATGGGGTTATTGATATATACAAAACCCGATTTATAAATCTTTATTATTTTTCTTTATGAACAAAGAACATGCCTGCGTCCAGAAGACTTGCAGACAAAGAACATCGACCAGCAATTTTTGATCTGTCATTTCTCCAACTAGCTTACTATTGACGGTTGGTTTTACCTCCTCTCAAATTCTGTTGAGCTGTATCGAGACTCTTTACGAAGATAGGTATGAGTTCGATATTGATTACATCGCCAGGATCAAACCTGGATTCGCAGCAACCCGCTACCTGATAACTTTAAACTCAACCCTGCGGTTAAGCTCGCGCCCTTCCTTTTCCTGGTCGTTACTGGCCAGCGGGTGGCTGGCGCCCAGCCCTTCGGTCTGGATGCGTGACGGGTCTATGCCCTGGCTGACGATGGCTTTTTTTACCATCTCGGCCCGCTGCAGCGATAAGCCGATATTGTATTTCTCCGCCCCGATATAGTCGGTATGGCCTTGCAACAGGAGTTTGGCGCTGGGGTTGGCCTTCAGAAAAGCCACTGCTTTGTCAACCATCGGCTGGTACTCGGGCTTGATAGTAGCCTTGTTGAAATCGAAATAAATATTGCGCAGCTTCTTTTTGGCAGCCGGGCTTACCGGTTTGGGTGCTGGTGCGGGAGCCGCGGCCGGAGGTGGCGCTACGGCTTGTACTTTTTGCAGCACCAC
>WFNR01000010.1 GCA_015488485.1 Cyclobacteriaceae bacterium
GCAATGCGAATGATGGTGCCCAGATTACCGGGGTCGTTGAGGTGGTCGAGGGCCAGCACGGGCCGCTCGTAGCCGATAGCTGCCAAGCCATACTCCCGCTTGCTGAAAAGTGCCAGGGCACTGTTGTTGCTGCTATAATTACCAAGAGAAGTCAGCATGTCAGGCGATGCCAGATAAACCGGAAAAGAACTGCCGCTGAAGGCCTCGGCAAAGGCCTGGGTAACCACCACCAGTTGGGGCTGCCAGCCGGCCTCGATAAACTCACGTACGGCCTTGATGCCCTCCACAGCAAACAATCCTTCCCGGTCGCGGTGTTTCTTTAGTCGCAACGACTTAATATATTTGATTTTTGTTTTTGAGAGCGGATCCATTCAAGATTGAAGCATTTCGGCAGACTCCTGTTTATTTCATTTCTGGCCTATGGGGCTATGAGTTGTGTGGGTACGCGTTACCTCAAAGAAGGTGAATATCTATTATATAACCAAAAAATTCGTTTTCCCGACCCCGAGGTAAAGGAAGGGTTGGAAAGTCAGATTGTACAGAAACCCAATTCCCGCATTTGGTTTTTGCCTGTTGCTCCCTACACTTTTATATATCATATTGGCCTTAAAAATTACGACTCGGCAAAATATATGGCCAGAAAACAAGCAATAGAGCAGCGATTCAATGCCAAAATTGCCCGTGCCGAGCAAGCCGGCAAACAAAACCGGGCTGCCAATTTGAAGCGCAAAATGGAGAAAAAAGTCGGTAAGCAAACACGTAACCTCGAAGAGGGCAACCAACTTATGCGCTGGGGTGAGCCACTGGCCGTATTTGACAGTGCCCAGGCCGGCAAATCGGCCCATAATATGCAAAATTACCTGCTGGCCAATGGCTGGTTCAGAGGGCGGGTTGATTATCAGGTAAAATATGACAACCAGCTGGCTACGGTCAGTTATCAAATAGTGCCCGGCCCCCGCTATCATATTGATTCGATTTTTTACGAAGTACCAGATAGCAGTATAATGAAGCTGATAACAAATAGCAATAACAAGACCTTTTTGAAAAAGGGTAATCCCTACCGTCAGGATGACCTGAGTCGTGAACGCACCCGCCTCGATGAGTTATTGAAAAACAACGGGTATTTCAATTTTTCCAGAAAATACATTCAATACCGGGTAGATACCACCCTCGGCCAACACCGCGTGGCCGTACAACTGCGCGTATTACCACCCGAAAAGTACGCCCGTCATAAATTATTCAGGATTGACTCGGTAACGTTTGTTGTAGAGTCGAGCCTGGCAGAGAAAGAAAATGAAAAACATTATTTTTCCTACAAAGGCATAACCTATAGTTTTCACGACAAATACTATTCGGAAAAAGTACTCAACAGACGCATCCACCTGCGCACGGGCGACCTGTACAGCCGGGAAAACACGCTAAACACCCAGCGTGAACTGGCCGGGTTGGATATGTTTAAGTTTGTCAACATCAATTACGACTCTACGGGCGGTGAATTCATTGCCAATATATTCGTAAGCCCGCTGAAGCGCTACCAGTGGACGGCCGAAGCCGGCCTGAGTGTAACCCGGGCTCTGCCCGGACCTTTTGCCAGTCTGAGCCTGAAACAGCGCAATGTGCTCAACACCTTCGGGATATTCGAAATAAACGGCAACATAGGCATTGAGGGTGTTACGGCTGCCTCCAACCCCAACGATGTGCTGGCCAGTCTGGAAGCCGGTGTGGGTATGCGGCTGCTCTTCCCGCGCTTCTTTATTCCTTTGACTGATATCCAAAAGAGCAAACTTAAATTTTTCAACCCTAAATCAGAGATCAAGCTCAGCCTGCAATTTACCGACCGGCCGGAGTATGTAAGAAACAATTTTTCTATCACCAATGCCTATACCTGGCAACCTCAACAGCATATTCTTAATGAATTCAGGCTTTTTGAAATAGCCCTGGTGCGCACCAGCAACATGGACCCGGCCTACTATGAGCGCCTGAAAGAACTGGAACAAAACGGCAATAATTTAATACAGTCGTTTAAACCGTCTTTTATCTCTAACCTGCGTTTTACGCATAGTTTTAATAAAAACAACTACGGGCGCGGCTATACCAACTCTTCGTACTTCAGCATGATGCTGGAACCGGGCGGTACCCTGACCAACCTATGGCTTCAGGGTTATTTTGAACAGGACAGCCTGGAAACCTATGCCTATGTAAAGTTTGACGTAGACTACCGTAAGGTCAAACCGCTGGATAAGACCAAAGCCTGGGCCTTTCGCATACGCAGTGGCATAGCCATACCCTACGGGCACAACAACCTGTTGCCTTACGAAAAATATTTCTTTACCGGAGGTAGCATCAGCAACCGTGCCTGGAAGCCCAGACGCTTGGGACCAGGAGCCTACAATCATCTCGATGAAAACGGCCAGGTAAGTTATCAATTCGAGCAACAGGGAGAGATTATTCTGGAATCCAGCATTGAGTTCCGGCAAAAGCTGATCGGTTTTATTCACTGGGCGGCTTTCTTAGATGCCGGTAATATCTGGACCATCCGACCCGATAACAGCCGGCCTGGCGCCCAGTTCAGGTTCGATAGCTTCTACAAGGAGATTGCCGTAGGTGGCGGGCTGGGTCTGCGCTTCGATATGTCGTTTTTTGTTTTTCGTATCGATGCCAGTGGTAAAATCATTGATCCGGCTCGTCCTGCCGGTAAGCGTTTTATTCTTTCACCCGGTTTTAATGATGCGCCCTTTAACGACCCCAAGCGCACCGAACCGCTGATTTTTTCAGTATCACTCGGGTATTCGTTTTAGCCTTAGTAAGCCAGCAATTGCGCCATGCGCTCCGCCACCATATCGGCATTGGGCAGGATAGCCGCCTCCAGGTCACGGTTGAGTGGAATAGCCGGCACATTTTTGGCACCAACAATGCTTACCGGAGCATCCAGCGCAGTAAACAGTTCGGAAGAAATCCTGCCGGCCAGCGATTCGGCAAAGGAGTTCAGCACCGGCTCCTCGGTTAGCACCATCACCTTACCATGCACTTTCACTTGCTCCTGCACCGCCTGCCAGTCGTATGGGTTGAGGGTGCGCAAGTCGAGTACTGATATCTTACCGGCATGTTGCACGGCCGCATTGCGCGCCCAGTGCACACCCATACCATAGGTAATTACCACCAGGCTATCACCGGCCTCTACCTGTGCAGGCTCGGCCTCCAGTACCAGGTTGGCCTTGCCCAGCGGGATAATGTATTCGTCATCGGGCTCCGGCATTTTGGCCCATTCCGAGCCCGGCACTTTCGACCAGTACAAGCCCTTGTGCTCCAGGCTTACTACCGGATTCGGGTCGTAAAAGGCCGCACGGATCAGCCCTTTCATATCGGCTGCGTTGGACGGGTAAATTACCTTGATGCCACGTATGGTAAGCAGGGTTGATTCTATGCTGCCGCTGTGGTAAGGTCCTCCCCCGCCATAGGCGCCAATGGGAATACGAATGAGTGCCTGCACCGGAAACTTGCCTTTGGAGATATAGCAACTTTTGGACAGTTCCTCTACGAGTTGATTCATGGCCGGCCACACGTAGTCGGCAAATTGTATTTCAACAATCGGCTTGAGCCCCACAGCACTCATCCCCACAGTACTTCCCACAATATAAGCTTCCTGTATAGGGGTATTAAACACACGATTGTCGCCATACTTTTTGGCCAGGGTAGCTGCTTCGCGAAACACACCGCCCAGCGTACCACCTACATCCTGACCGTAAAACAAGGCCTCGGGATGATCGGCCAGTATTTTGTCAATAGCGTGCAGGGCGGCATCTACCATCACTACCGCATCTGCACCGGGCTTATGGCGCTGGCCTTTCTCCTCAGTAATGGGTGTAGGCGCAAATTCATAAGCATCGGCCTCGTTGACATCCGGATCCGGGCTATTGCGGGCTTGCCTGAAATCGCTCTCTACCGTTTCACGGGCATATTCTTCAATCTCTTTAAGTTCTTTGGCAGATACACCCAATCTGGTTAACCTACGTCTGAGCTTGGGCAGCGGGTCGTTTTTGGCATGCTCCTGCAGGTCTTGTTCGCTACGATACCACTCTTTGCGCACACCGGAGGTATGATGCCCCAGCAGCGGGCATTTGGCATGTACCAACACCGGGGCACGGTGGCGTTTAATATAGCCAATAGCACGTTGGAGAATCTCGTAGGAGTTCTCAAAGTCACTGCCATCGGCCCGCATGCGCTTCATACCCTTGAAACCGGCTGCGTACTCGTAGGCATCCATAGCGCGCATCTCCTTGCCGGTGGCTGATATACCCCAGTCATTGTCTTGTACCAGATAGAGAATAGGCAGTTTTTTGAGTACGGCCATTTGCCAGGCCTCAGCCACTTCACCTTCGGTTACGGAGCCGTCACCCAGCGAGCACAATACAATAGGCAGGTTGTCATCGCCCATTCCCTGGCTCTCCAGATAGTGCAGGGCGTGTGCCATACCGGTAGCCGGTATAGCCTGCATACCGGTAGCCGAACTCTGGTGCGGGATGGTTGGCAGCCCTTCTTCTTTGATGCTTGGATGACCATAGTAACTACGCCCACCGGTAAAAGGATCATCGGCTTTGGCCATAAGTTGCAGCATCAGTTTGTAAGGGGTAAAACCCAGGGCCAATAGTACCGACTCATCGCGATAATAAAGGGCGGCATAATCGCATGGGCGGAGCAGAAAGCCAGCTGCCAGTTGAATAGCCTCATGACCACGGCTGGTACTATGTACATAGCGGCTGGCAAATTCCTTTTCCTCATCGTACTTATCGGCCATGCCGCGGGCCATGCACATTAGGCTATAGGCTTCGAGCAATAATTCAATATCAACTTTGGAGTCCTTTTCTGTAGCAGTTTCCATAATCATCGCTTCGTGTGGAAGGGCTACTAAATTAACAAATCCGCCCCAGAAATTAAGGACTGACAACAGGTAATTTAGTGCTTCGAAGTATCTTTGGTCGTATGCTGGAATTTCTTAAGCAATTGGATCAGGATATCTTGCTGGCCATCAACGGCCTGCACACCCCCTGGCTGGATAACCTGATGATGACCTTCACCCATGGCGCTGCCTGGTTGCCCTTTTTCCTTGTTATTATCGGAATGCTGATTTACCGCTACCGCTGGGCAGCAGTTACCCTGCTGTTGCTTACCGCCATCACCATTCTGCTCACCGACCAGCTTTCGGCCAGCCTCATCAAACCACTGGTAGGGCGCCTGCGGCCCTCGCACAATCCACAACTGGAAGGAATACTACACCTGGTAAACGGTTACCGCGGTGGTATGTACGGCTTTGTATCATCACATGCTGCTAATTCATTTGGGGTGGCTACTTTCTTATGGCTTGCCAGCCGGCAAAGAATAGCCTGGATCTGGATAATGTATGTATGGGCCGCGCTGTTTGCCTTTACCCGCATTTATCTGGGCGTGCACTACCCCAGTGATATCGTGGTGGGCGCCTTATTGGGTATGGCAGTCGGCTGGTTCCTGTTCAGACTAGCCTTGCATTTGCCGCAAAAATGGTATCCGCACCCACAAGCCGGTGAAGGCTAACCCAATAACCGGGCTACATATTTACCAATGATATCAAATTCGATATTTACCCGGCCACCCGCTTGCAGGGCACCCAGATTAGTATGTTCATAGGTATAAGGGATAACGGCCACCGTAAAAGCATCGTCCTGTATATCAAAGCAAGTCAGGCTAATGCCATTCACGGCCACGGAGCCTTTCTCCACCAGCAGCCGGGTAGGTTGCGGCAGGCGAAAGGTAAACAGCCAGCTACCCTCACGCTCCTCAATACTCTCGCACACTGCCACGGTATCTACATGCCCCTGGACAATGTGGCCGTCAAAGCGGCCGTTGGCCACCATGCTGCGCTCCAAATTGATGCGGTCGTCTACCTGCAGGTCACCCAGATTCGACTTGCGCAGGGTCTCTTCCACGGCCGTTACCTTATAGGTGTTGCCGTCATTCTCCACCACCGTCAGGCAAACGCCATTGTGGGCTACGCTTTCATCGGGGCGCAAGGCAGCAGCCATGGGGGCGGTAATATAAAAATGCCGGTTGCTCCCCTCCTCTTCAATCTTTTGCACAAGACCCGTTTCTTCTATTATTCCGGTGAACATATATGCAGTTTTATTGGTCAAAGATAGTACAAGTGATGGGTAAAATAATCCGGCAACCACATTATTGCCAGTGGCTCTGCAGCCGGCATAGCACCTTGCCGCTAGTGGCCTCACGCACTTCATGCACAACCGTCCGTTGGTCTCCTGACGAACCGGTATAGATGGTTACCTGATCGCCTAAAAAGCATTGGTCGAGAAAGTTGACCTGCAAGCCGGTAAGGGTGCCGGCCGGGTGGTCTGACAGCCAGTCATCAAAGGCCCAGCGTAAATATACGGTATTGTTTACGTGGTCCACCATATCAATATCGCTGTGGCGGGCGGTAAATAACGCCCCTTGACGGGCCTCATCACCAACGGGCGGCACTTTTGCTACCCCGCCCGGCAATGCCGCCTCGGCCAGTAGCGGCATCCGTTCGGTGTATTGTGACGGCAGGCGCACCGGACGCTGGCTATCGGCTGCCAGGCAAAACCAAACCGACAAGGCGCGGGCCACCTCCTGCTCGCCATTGTATAACACAAATGAGCGCTCGGTTACCATGCCTTTGATGGCGCTCACCCAGGTGGTAAGTGTTAGTTCCGCACCTCGTTGCGGCATGCTGTCGATCCGTATAGCCAATCGCGACAGCACCCAGAAAAGCCCCTCCTGCACCAGTTGTGCCTGTCCGAAACCCAGGCCATCGGCATGGTAATGGGCTGCCTCCTGCAAGAAATTAGCCAGTTGATGAGCGTGCAGTTCACCACCGGGGCCGGTTTGGTAGGCGCGCACCGTAAAAGGATAGGATATCTTGCTCATATTCGATCTATTGTGCTCAGCAAAGAAAATTGGTTTTTCAAGGACAAGCCTGGCGGAAATACTTAACCATGCATATATACAAAATATCAGTCAACTGCCATCTTCTTTACAAGGCAAATTAGTTCCTTGTGGTTAAAAGGATACTCAACCATTAGGGAATTTACTTACACAAAGGACTAGTTAACACTAATGAATTTCCAGGATCATCATAAAAAGCTATTTTTGCCTGGCGTATGAGTTATATAAAAAATATCTTTTTGAATTTTATTTGGACTGTAAGCTTCTTTTCGTCAATAGCTTATGCCCAGGAGGCCGATAATTGCGACCTGAAAAAGGATGAAGAAGGCATATTCGTGTACCTGTGCGATAACGACAGCAGCAATTTCAAAACCATTATAGTAGAACTGGATGTACCGGCTACCTTGTCGCAATATGCTGCGGCCGTGCTGGATGTGGACAGCTACCTGCAATGGCAATATAATATGCTGCAAATCAAGGTTTTGAAAAAAGTGAGCCCTACAGAGTTTTATTATTATTCGGAGGTGGAGACCCCCTGGCCCATCACCAACCGTGATTTTATTTTTCACTTGAAAATGTGGCAGGAACCCAACAGCCGTATCCTGAAAGTAGAAATGCATGGGGTGCCTGATTTTATTCCCAAAAAGAAAAACAAGGTGCGGATTCCCAGCAGCCATTCCATGCTGACTGTAACGCCTACCGGCCCGGATAGTGTGCATGTGCGCTATGTGCTCGATATAGACCCGGGCGGTGAAGTGCCGGCCTGGATTGCCAATATGTTTGCCGCTCAGGCCCCCTGGCAAACCTATCATAACCTACGCAACCGGTTGATTAAACAGGGCAAGAACCGCACTAAGGTCGATTTTATCAAAGATTATGGGGATTAGTGGTGTGGAATAAGCTGTTCTCCTGCTCTCTAACTAATGTGATCAAAGGCTCATAAAAGAAGCAGCTAAGTCCTATTTTTGCAGTACAAAACCTGTAATTATGAGCCAGTTGGAAGAATATTTCGCCCCGATCAGGAAAAACATTGTCGGTATTGACCAGACCTTCGAAACCCCCTACGGCATCCAGCGCATTGTCTATGCCGACTGGACGGCCAGTGGTCGCATTTATGGCCCTATCGAAGAAAAGTTACGCAGGGATTTTCACCCGTTTGTGGGCAATACCCATACCGAGACCAATATTACCGGTTCTTCCATGACACTGGCCTATCACAACGCCCTGCATCTGATTAAAAAACATGTAAATGCCGGACCGCAGGATTTGATTATCTCCACCGGCTCGGGTATGACCGGAGTGGTGAACAAGTTCCAGCGTATATTGGGGCTGAAAGTATATGAGAAGCACCGTAAATTCATCCAAATCGCAGAAAATGAGCGTCCCATTGTCTTTATCACCCACATGGAGCATCATTCCAACCACACCACCTGGCTCGAGACCATTGCCGATGTGGTAATTATAGACCCTGACGAGCAGGGCCTGGTAGATCTGGATCATTTTGCAGCCTTGCTCGACACCTATAAAGACCGCCAGGTAAAGTATGCTTCAGTGACGGCCTGCTCGAATGTAACCGGTATCATCACCCCCTACTATGAGATGGCCGAGATGATACACAAGGCCGGAGGTAAGATATTCGTTGATTTTGCCTGCTCTGCCCCATATGTAGATATAGACATGCACCCCGGAGACAACGAGTATCGCTACCTGGATGCCATATTTTTCTCTCCGCACAAGTTTCTGGGCGGCCCCGGCTCGGCCGGTGTGCTGATCTTCAACAAGTCGCTCTACCACAATACCGTGCCCGACAACCCCGGAGGCGGCACGGTGGACTGGACCAACCCGTGGGGCAAGCATAAGTACCTGGATGATATTGAGATGCGCGAAGATGGCGGTACGCCTTCATTTCTGCAAACCATCAAAACGGCACTGGCCATTAAGCTTAAGGAAGAAATGGGTACGGATAGTATCCTGGCCCGTGAGCACGAGCAAGTGAAAATTCTCTGGGAAGGCCTCAGCGCCATTCCCGGTCTGCACCTGCTGGCCGACAACATGCCCGAGCGCCTGGGAGTGCTGTCGTTTTATATTGATGACCTGCACTACAACCTGGGGGTGCGGCTGCTCAACGACCGCTTCGGCATACAGGTACGGGGTGGCTGCTCTTGTGCCGGCACTTATGGGCACTACCTGCTGCATGTAGACTTCGAGACTTCCAGCAAGATAACCAGCGCCATCAATCAGGGCGATCTGTCGGCTAAGCCGGGCTGGATACGCATGTCGATCCACCCTACCATGACCAACGATGAACTGTACTACCTGATAGATGCCGTAAAGCAAATAGCCGCCAACCACAAGACCTGGGGGCAGGATTATGAGTATTCGCGTAAAACCAACGAGTATGCCTTTAAAGACCCCGAGTGGGCCACGGCTTTGGAAAAAAACATTGATGCACTCTTTGAGGAGTCGTTGGTAAATGCGGCAGATAAGGCGACAGTCTCTTAAGGTCTGGCAACAAAATAACCCAAAGCTGCCAGGACTACCCCCACCACCAGGCTCAACAAGGCATAGGCAAACAATTGCATGAAATTGCCATCCCGTAACAATTGCAGATTGTCGAAAGCAAACGTAGAAAAAGTAGTAAAGCCCCCGCAAAACCCGACAGCCAGCAGCAAGCGCCAGGGTTGGGTAAAACCGGCATAGCGCTCGGCCAGGCCAAAAAGCAGACCAATAAGCAAGCTACCGGCCAGGTTGATAACAAAAGTACCCAGCGGAAATACTGTAACAAACCGGCTTACGATGGCATTTTGCAAAAGATAGCGTGCTATGCTACCGGCAAAACCTCCTGCACCTACTATCAGAGCTTCTTTCATAGTTTGCAATCTTAGCTTATTTTTTACGCTTTCTGGCCGCCTTTTTCTGTAAATATTGCAAAACCTGCAAGTATGAGGTGTTTTCCTGATTACTGATTTTCACCACATTGTTGGCAAATTGTATTTCAAGCTGTTTAAACACCCCGGTGCGGGTCTGGATAATCACCTCCTGCCAGTATTGGAGGTCGGTTAATGGCCAGCGCCTTACCTGCCAACGCAGCGGATACCAGACCTGTATTTTGTTGTTGCCTACCGAAACAATTTTATAGTTAAAAAGTTGCCGCAACAATAAGATTAATCCCAGCGGCACAAATAAAGCTGCCATCAGGTAATTGAAAAACCAGGTGCTGCCGCGCCAAAGCAACAGCAGGTTATAGCTGCCCAAGCCCAGACAAATCAGGATAAAGACTCCCAACGAGAACAGTGCTTGCTTTTTCGGTTTGGATACAATCATGTCTCCTTGAGTTTTTGCTGCACAAATGTCTGCAATTGCGGGAAGAAGACCGTAAACTCCTGCTCCAATTCGGTATAATACTGTTGTAGTTCGTCCAGTGCATTTTCCATACCCGACTCAAAAGTAGTGCGCCTGGCCATGCCGTTCAGTACTTTTTGTATACCTTCCAGGTTGGCATAATTCAGCAGCCAGTTTTGCGGCACCATAAATTGCAACATGTGGTTGATACGCTCGGGCAGGGCGGCCGCTTGCCGTGCCAGCACGGCATACACCCAGCGGGTGTACACAGGCAGAGGGTCGTGGTGGTACTGTTGCCAGTTGCGTGCCAGGTAATGGTCGTAGAAGATATCGGTAAGCACCCCGGCATAATGCCTGTAGCGGCCGCTCAGCCGCGCCCGGCTCTGGCGATACACCGTATGGTGGTCGGTGTACTCATCTATGGCCCGGTGCAGGCTGATACCTTTTCGGATAGTAGCAGGATAACCGTTGAGGGCTTTGCCCTTTACGGCATCGCCAATAAAATTACCCACCAACAGGTCTTCGTCCTGCCCGGAAAGAAATGTATGTGCCAGGTAGTTCATTGGGAGCTGACAGGTTTATTCTTTTCAACATCCTTCATCAGGCCCTGCCACTTAGGCCTGCGCTTCCATCTGCGGTGTGTCCACAACCATATTTCGGGCTGCTGACGGATATTAGCTTCCAGCTTGCGCAGGTGCATTTCCGTAAGCTCACTCACATCATGACGGGCCGGGTCGTCACAAAGCAATTCAGGGCGCATTACATAATGACCGCGCCTGGGACGGCTGATATGCAAATAAAAAAGAGGTTGATTGAGCTTGCGTGATAGCACAGCCGGACCACGAAATACCAGCGTAGGCTGATTGAGAAAAGTGGTGGCATAGTCGCGCGGACTCAACGGCACCTGATCGGCAATAAAGCCTGTTGCAATCAGCTTATGTCGATTACGCACCATGCCACTCACCGCTTCCTGCATAGAATAGAGCATCATACCCTGCCGCTCGCGCATATTCTTAAACCACCTGTTTATCAGCTTGTTGGTGAGCGGGTGATAGATGGCATACACTTGATGGTAACCCAGGTTATTGATGCGCGTACCAGCCAGCTCCCAGTTGCCCAAATGGCCGAGCACCACAATGATACTACGCCCCTTCAGGGCATATCGCCTAAAAGTTTCGGTGTTTTCCATGGTAATCATCGTATCAGCCCAGTCAGGCCGACTGGAAAACATTTTGAGTATTTCGAAAGTAACATCGAGCATGTTGCGATAAAACTTGCGCATCAGGCGGTCAATCTCTGCCGGAGTTTTTTCAGGAAAAGAATTACGAAAGTTTACCCGTACCACTTGTTTGCGGTACCTGATGAGCGGATAAAAAAGCATGATAAAATCGCTCAAAGCATATAACGCTCTTACAGGCAAAAAAGAAATCAGGTAAAGCGGCAACCCGATCAACCACAAAAATCTGTTCATAAAACCAAGAAAGTCCGGCTAAACTATGTAATTCCAGCCGTATTTATCTTCAGCTTTACCGGTACGGATGGCATCCAGGGTTTCCAGCACCTTGTCAGAGAAATGCCGTTCGCCCAAATCCAGGTTATATTGCTCATCACGATAGCCGATGGCCTCTATATGGGCAATAGTAGCTGCTGTACCGGTACCAAATGCCTCCTGCAAGCGCCCTTCTTTGATAGCTGCCAACAATTCCTGTACCTCCAACGGCCGCTCTTCTACCTTTACGCCCCAGTCGCGCGCCAGGGTAAGTACCGAATCGCGGGTAACGCCCGCCAGGATGGTATCGCCTGTAGGGGCAGTGATGAGGGTGTCATCAATCATAAACATCAGGTTCATGGTGCCGGCCTCTTCGATGTAGCGATGCTGCTGGCCATCGGTCCAGATAAGCTGATCGTAGCCTTGCTGCTGTGCCAGCCAGGCCGGGTACAACGAAGCGGCATAGTTGCCGGCTGTTTTGGCATAACCGGTGCCGCCTTTTACCGCCCTGGTAAAATGCTCTTCAATCTTCACCTTTACCGGCTTGGGATAATAAGCCCCTACCGGACAGGTAATAATCATATAGCGATAGGTATCGGAAGGTCTTACCCCGATAAATTCATCGGTGGCAAACATAAACGGCCTGATATACAGCGAAGTGCCTGCCACATCGGGTACCCAGTCACGATCCAGGTTGATAAGCTCGTGCATGGCATCGATAAATAACTCACGCGGCAGTTGCGGCATCATCATGCGCTCGGCCGATTTGTTCATGCGCTCATAGTTCTTGTCGGGACGGAAGATCAACACCTGGCCATTCTCACCTTTATAAGCCTTGAGGCCTTCAAAAATAGACTGGCCGTAATGAATGGCCGGATTGGCCGGACTAACTTCTATATTACCATAAGGGATAATGCGAAAATCTTTCCATTCCTTGCCGTCATAATCGGCAATAAACATATGGTCGGAGTATTTGCGGGCAAATTCTATGTGGTGAAAATCCATTTCGGAAATCCTTGATTGCCCTACCTTTTCTATGCGGATATCCAGGGTGCTTATCATGGCAAATTGCTTAAATGAGAACAGTGATTTTAGCAGTGTAAAAATACAAAATTTACACCACTAAAACGAATAATTCAGGGCTGCCAGGGCAGTTCTTTTGCCCCTCTCTTTTTACCTACCCAGCGGCTGAGCACAAACAGGTAATCCGACAGCCTGTTCAGGTAGGAAATAATAAGTGGCTGTACCGTTTGTTGTTGCTGTAAGGCCACAACCAGGCGCTCGGCCCTGCGGCATACCACGCGCGCCAGGTGGCAGTAAGAAACATGCACATGCCCCCCCGGCAGGATAAAGTTTTTGAGAGCCGGCAGGTCGTTTTCCATAGCATCAATAGCCTGCTCCAGAGCAGCAACAGACCGGTCGTCCAGATGAGGCAGTTTCAGTCCCTTCTTGGCCGGATCGGCCGCCAGGTGTGCTCCAAAAGAAAACAATTGTTGTTGAATATCGGCCAGTAAAGTGACAGTTTCAGACATATCGCCAAGCACATCGCGCAGCAGCCCGATATGTACATTCAGTTCATCGAGGGTGCCGTAAGCCTCTATAGCAGGGGCTGCTTTGGATACCCGCTTGCCACCCCATAGCGAGGTCTCGCCTTTGTCGCCTCCTTTGGTGTAGATTTTCATGCCTGTATGCTAGCCACCTACCTCGGCCGTAGTGGTGCGCACAGCCTCGTTCGGCTCATCCGATTCGATGAGCCCATCGCGCAGGCGCACAATACGATGTGAGTAATGAGCGATATCATCTTCGTGGGTTACCATAATGATGGTATTACCCTGATCATGCAATTGCTGGAACAGGTCCATAATATCGTAGGATGTTTTGCTATCCAGGTTACCTGTAGGCTCGTCAGCCAGAATAATGCTGGGATTATTTACCAGAGCACGGGCAATGGCCACCCGCTGACGCTGCCCACCTGAGAGCTCATTTGGGCGGTGATGGGCCCGGTCGGCCAGGCCTACATTAGCCAGGGCCTGCATGGCTTTTTCTTCGCGCTCACTACGGCTATAGCCGGCATAAATCAGCGGCAGGGCCACATTATCCAGGGCACTGGCACGTGGCAGCAGGTTAAATGTCTGAAAAACAAAACCGATCTCCTTGTTGCGTATCTCGGCCAGTTCGTTTTCGGTAAGGTGGCTTACGTCATGGCCATTCAGAATATAGGTGCCGCTGGTAGGTGTATCCAAACAACCGATAATATTCATCAGGGTTGACTTGCCTGAACCGGACGGCCCCATAAAAGCTACATATTCCCCTTTATTGATATCGATGGTAATGCTTTGCAAAGCCCTGACAACCTCCGAACCCATTTTATAGATTCGGGAGATCTCCTTCATTTCAATAATCTTCGACATATATTCCTGGCTAACTTTGACTAATTGTTACACTAATAATACTCAACCTTAGACAATTTGTTACAAAACAAAGACATTTTCAGCAAAAAACTTGCTGTTCTTACATCAATGGCGCCCTACTCTTCAGGTGGCAGATCATCTAGTTCCTCTTCACTCAATTGCAGTTCCTGTACTTTTTGCTCATAGGCCAGGCGCAACTTCATATAACGTTGGCCGGCAAAGCGCTGACCGTACTCATACAGGGCATTTTCGGCAAACTGTTCCATGCCATTCTCCAGGGCACTGAATATGTAAGCCCGCAACAATACCGGAGACTCCGGATTGCGCTGCACAGCCTCAGCCAGATAACGATAACCCAGCAAAGGGTCTTTGGCCGATAAAAAGCTAACTCCAATTAGCACGGCATCAGCCATAAACGGATTGTCATAGGCCAGATGCAGGTAGTCGGTGCTGTCCAGTTGCATACCGGCCAGGTGATTGAGTGTGAGCTCCAGCAGGTATTCATCCGGCTTAAAGTCAAACAGACTGTCGAACTCACTCAGTTGCTGCTGCACGTATTCCGGTTGTGGATTTACCAGGATGCTCAGGAGCAGAAACTGGCGGTATTGCCCGGCCGGCAGCGGCTCGTTTTGCAGGCCGGTGAGCAGGCGCAGGGCCGCCTCGTTCATATCCTGATCGTGATAATAGGCGGCCATATCGAGTGTGAGGGCCTGGCGCAAGGGCGGGTCGGCAATACGGCTGAGCAGACCGCTCACCTCCGAGTCATCGAGGTAGTGGCGCATATAGCGGATGTATAGGTATAGCTTGCGGTCGTCATCCAGGGCGGGGCTGTCCTGATACAGTACATCCACCAGGGTGCGGGCGGTGCCGGCCAGGTAGCTCTGCGGGTTATCGGCCAGGGCTATCCAGTAGCTGCGGGCTTCCTCGTACTCACCATCTTCGAGCAAGGCTACGGCACGGGCCAGGCGGGTGGGCGCTGGCTGAAGCGCTTGCAGCGCTTCGGCCGCCAGGCCGTAGGCCCTGTTATGCAGGTACACCAGTCCCAGGGCATGGGCAGCCCGTGTGCTAAGCCTGTCGGAGTTGTAAATCAGGTACTGCAGGGCTTCTACGGCCTGGCGCGCCCGGCCGCTATTCGCGGCCGCCAGCGCCCAGTTGTACAACAGCCGCTCCCTGTACTCCTGATCAGCCGTACTGTCGGCCACAGCCCGGATACGGTACAAGCCACTGTCGGTAGCTACGGCAGGATTTAGCAAGTAATTGTTCAGATAAGCAAAATCGAACATGTGGTCAGCCGTGGCCACTGATGGCAGCCCCAGGTCCAAACCAAGGGCGGCAGCATTGGCACGGCCGCTATGATTCAGGTCTTGCACCACCTTGAGCGAATCATCTCCCAGGCTCAGGTGGTATCGGGCAGCCAGCGCCAGCCGGTTGTTTCGCATGGGCGACAGTTTGTATCCGGTTTTTTGCAGATAATACAAGGCCGAGTCCTGCAACTGCAAACGGTCGTACTGCATGGCCAGGTTATTGAACAGGCGCACATCACCGGAGCGTACTTTCATAGCCTCCTGCAAGGTAAACAGGGCGCTATAGTAGTCCTGCACCTTATTCTGCACATTGGCCTTATTGATAAAACTGTGCGTAGAGGGCTGGCGCTCAGCGGCAAAACCGAAGTGTTCAATAGCCTTATCCGGCTCATCGGCTGCGGTTAGCATGCCCAGCATGTAATTCGACTTATGGTTATGATGCGCATAAGCATTGCCATTCTCATAATAAGCACGGGCAATATCGCGGTGGCCATTAGTCAGGGCCAGATCGCCCTTGGCATTGCTGTGACCACCCATACTGTACCACAAAGGCATTTCAAAGCCCTTGACAGCATACAAACCGATAAACACCATGACCGACAGCACCCGATAGGTGAAAAAGGGCAGGTTGCGCGGTTTGTACAACACTTTGCCGGCATCAAGGCCTTTTTCGAGCAAGGGAATAAAATTGTACAAGACATAAATAAAGAAAATACCCCCGATAGCCAGATGCGAGAAGATAATCACATCAGCCAGCACGCGGACAAAAGGATCGTTGAGCGAATAAACAATATAAGCCAGGGTAGCAAAGCTGAACACCGCCACCGTCAGATAAAGAACCAGATAGAGGTAGATTTCCGTCTGCGGACGCCCCTGAGTCAGCAGCCGCTGCCTTACCCCCCAGATACCCAGTATAGCCGAAATGCCCAGCAAGATAAACGGGTTGAATTCTACCAACTGCCAGTCAATCACCTGGATACGATAGAGGTACAACAAGACCAAATTAAGCAAGTAGATAATTGAGATAATAATAAAATGGCGCAATTGAACTCCGGTAGCTAAAGTGCCGGCAGCCGCCACTACGTTGAGCAACATGGCCACGATTTCGTGGGCAACCGTGAAAATAAACACCAGTACAACCAGATAAAAGGCCATCAACCCATAGCCCACCAGGTTGTACAGCGGATGATAAAGGTCGCTGGCCCAGACTATAATTAACCCGAGCAAAAGAACGAGAAAAGTAAAAAGCCAGAGACGTTTGGCAAAAGACATCTGTGCTCTGAAAGCGTGCAAATAATAAGCGGGTATGATCAATACCGCAAAAAAGAAGATCATAATAGCATTTCCCGGCCAGTTGAAAATAGCCGTGCTTTGCACTTGCAGGCTGATAATAAAAGCCATAAACAACCCCATGGCTACCAGAAAGGTAAATCTGCGCAGGGCGCTTACGCTGCTTAGGAAGAGCACCAGCAGCATGCCAAGAGCAGCCACCAGCCAGTTAAATGCAAAACCCGATACCGGCATCTTGCCACCGCTGAAAGTCTCGAGCAACACATATTTGTCGGCCGTAAAGGAAAAGCTAAAAGGCCCGATATTGAAAGGCGCAAACGGTTCGGCAAAGGCAGCCTCACGGGTAAAAACATGCCAGGGTATCAGTCCGTCAGCCCCCAGAATATGTAAAGCCGGTACCAGCAGGGCTAATACTAGCAACAGGGCAAACAAAAGCCAGACCAGATAACGATATACCGGGGGCCAGTCATGCCAGAACAATAGACTCTTTTTCATAAATCATGCATTAAAATCGCTTGACGCTCCTATACCTCAGGTGCTCACGGCCGCCTGCCTGGCAGCTGCAGGCAAATATGCACTGTTTTGGGCTAATAATTCGTCTTGAATGATATTGAATACCCTTTCGCGCAGAGCCGGCACATCCTCTTCGGTCATTTTATCGGTAGCTATTGCCTCGTGTACAATTATTTTCATGTGGTTGCCACGCAACAACAGGCGACCGTCATCGGGCAGCAGGCGCCAGTTGGAGGCCAACGTAACAGGCACTACCGGCACACCGGTGCGGATGGCCGCCACAAAAGCCCCGTCTTTGTACTTTTCCTGATACGGAGGGTTGGCAGATCGGATACCCCCTTCCGGAAAGATAAACAAGGAATGGCCACGCCTGAGCGTTTCTATACTTAGCTCCAGCACCCGCGCCCGGGAGCGCACGCTATTGCGGTTGACGGCAATATGCAGCGAACGAAAATAATAACCGAACAGCGGGGCCCGGGCAATGGTATGCTTACCTACAAAACAACCGTCAGTGGCTATCAGGGGCATGGAAGAAATATCGGCATAGGAAAAATGATTGGCCACATAGACACAAGGACGGGTAAAGGGTCGCTTATTGCGATCCTCGATATCCACCCTGATAAAGGCCAGACTCATAAACAACCAGCCCCAGAAGGTATTGAGGCGGTATGAATAGCCATGCCAGCTTTTTTTCCATGACAATACCCAGAAAGCCGGAAAGAAAAACAGGAAAGTGATTACAAAAATAATGGCTGCATAGATGGTATGAAGCCATCGCAATATCTTCATAGCTAAATTTTAACAGGCCAAAAATAAGACTATGCAGCTAAAGATAAAACCCACCGATAGTGCTTTGGCATAGGTTTTGTTAGGTGATATTTCGAAAAAAAGATAGTAATTATGGCTTGGATGATTTTATACCGAACGCAATGCCTGCCTAATTGAAAGAATTTGTTTTTAGGTGAAAAACAACTGTTAAATGGCAGTTATACCTGGCTGAAACAACTAAATTTGAACCATAAAAAACAAAACCACACAATCATGAAAAAGTCTATCCTACTTATCGCAGTATTGGCAACAGTTTTTAGTTGTAACAAGCAAACCGAAGACCCGAAGCCAACCTGCCAGCCTGATAAAGTTACCATGGTGGCCAATGGCACTACGGTTTTTACTTTCAACGATGACGGTACCATCAACAAGATTGAAGTGGACCCAGGCACCGACTCTGCCTCAGTATATAACTATACCTGGCAAGATGGCAAGCTAAGTAAAATCAGCAATACCGAAGATGGAGTGACCTTCAATTTCACCCCTGTTTATGATGGTAATGATATTATCAAGTTTCAAAGCGATGGCGGGTATGAAATCAGGATGGAATATGGCGGTGGCCGTATGACCCAACGTACCGACTGGATCAGAGGGCAAAAAACCGGGGAGTATTTTCAATTCGCCCATTACAAGTACAGCTATGACGGTAGCGGCAACCTTACCAAAAGTGAAAACTATTTTGACTTCGACCGTTTGTTTGTCCTGCTCGCTGGCAACGAACCTACCAATCCTTATAACCCTGTTTTGCTTTTTACCATCTCAATGGCTTATACAGGTACTACCGGTACCAATCCGCTTAGCAAGACCTGGTTTCTGGAGGACTTCACCTTCTCGCTGGCCAATAATTTCCCCAGCAAGATTACTTTAACCGATGAAGAGGGCAATATCGGTACCGAAAATTTCAGTATTACGCTCAATGATCAAGGCTATCCTGAAAAAATGGAATCGGCCAATGTGAAGGTTGATGTAGTGTATAACTGCAACTAGCGCTATTGAGCTTAACACCGGCAAAAAAATAAAAACTGGTATAAGCAAAACCAATATGCAATCCCTGGTATGGCGGGGATTGCGTTTTTTTGTGCCTTCGAGAACCTGCCTTCGAGAACCTCAGGCAGTACAGGCAGTTCAGGCAGAACAGGCAGTTCAGGCAGTACTGCCAGCTAATTTAAAAGTCGAAAAAAGCAGTTCTAAAACACAATTACCACTTTGCCGGGTGCAGATGTGTCACTCAACTGCTTGATGGCCAGGTCGGTCTGCTCAAAGGGATATTGCCTGCGAATCAGCGGGTGAATCTGTTTGTCGGTCACAAAGGCCAGCATCTCGGCAAATTCGGTATCGTTGCCCATAGTAGAGCCCTGTATGGTGATCTGCTTCCAGAACAGACGATACAAATCGAGCTTGTCCGGCAACCCGTTGGTGGCTCCGTAAAACACCAGGCGGCCGGCCGGTTTCAGCAGGCGTATCAGTTCATTAAACTGCTTGCCCCCGGCACTGTCAACGATCACGTCAAAACCGCTGCAGTGCATCGAGGCCTGGGTAATCCAGTCGGCCTCGCGATAATCAAAGGCATGGGTAGCCCCCATCTGCCGGGCTTTCTCCAGGTTGGCCGGCTTGCCAGAAGTAACACTCACACTGGCACCCGCTGCCCGGGCAAACATAAAGGCATAATGGGCCACTCCGCCACCAAAGCCGGTAACCAGCACTTTCTTTTCTTCAGCTATTTGGCCATGAAAGAAGCAGGCCCTAAAGGCCGTTAGCCCCGAGAGCGGCAGGGCTGCCGCCTCTTCAGCCAGCAGGAAATCCGGCTTCAAGTGCAAGCGGTCTTCATCTACCACCACATATTCGGCAAAGGTGCCGTGGGCCGGCATGCCCAGTATCTGATAGTCTTCGCTTTGTACGGCCGGGTTGGGTCCCCAGTTGATATTCGGGTTTATAACCACGGACTTGCGCAGCCAGTCCTTGCTTACCCCCTCGCCCAGCATATCTACCACCCCGGCCCCATCCGAACCGAGCGCCACGCCTGGCTTGATGCCCGGGTACTTACCTACACTTATCCAATAGTCACGTTTGTTTACGGCTGCCGCCTGTATCTTTACGCGCACCTGCCCGGCTCCGGGCTGCGGCTCGGCCAGCTCCACCTGCTGCAACGACAGGTCTTCCTGTACTACCCATGCTTTCATATTGCAAACTTACAGCATAACGACTATCAGTAGTACAACCTCAATCAATTATCCAGATAGCGCTTCTCCACTGCCCGGGCTTTTTCAAACAGCACGTTGTTTTCCAGGTGCATATGCATGCGCAGGTTCCTGTCCAGGGCATGCAATTCGCAGTAGTACTCGCACAGTAGCGGCTTATGCTCATCCGGACAGGTATAATTGTCGGTAGCGGCCGCCAAATGATTTAGTTTTTCGGTAGAATCACGATGCTCCTCGAGCATCTGCGAAACGCTCATCTTGACCTTGCCAAAGGAAGGCGGCCTTGGCACTTTGCCTTTCTCTACGGTATGCACCATGTAGGCCAGGTAAGGAAACAGCACTTTCTCCTCGCGCACCATATGCGGAGCCAGATGATCGAAAATTGCCATAAGCTGATCATGCACCTGGGCGATTTCCGGCCGGTCGCATTCCAGCCTTACCCGCTGCGAAAGCTGCGTCAGCTCCGATATTTTCTGTCGCAGATATTCATGATATTCGGTGCGGATCAGATCAATCAGTTGGGCAATATCGAGCTCACTATAATTAATATTGCTCTGCCCCATATTGGTCAGCAATTCGATAAGCTCGCTTTGCAAACGCTGCATCTGCGTTTTGTTTGGTAATACCTCGCGCAATTTCTTACGTCCCAGGTTACAGTAATCAATATGATACTTTTCAAAAACCAGGGTTGCCTGGTTGCAGTCGTTCAGTATATCGGTCAGTGTCTTGTTGGTCAGGTCCATCATAAGCGTTCGAAATGTGCTGTAAAATGACGAAGAAACTCCGGTTCGTAGGTAATCTTAAAACCGCGGCTGTTGTGCTTGTCAGCCAACAGTTCGGCAAAGGTTTCTGCCACATAGTCAATATGACTCTGTGTATAAACCCTGCGTGGTATAGCCAGGCGCACCAGCTCCATGGCAGCCGGTACCAGCCGGCCGTGCTCATCGTACTTGCCAAACATCACCGAGCCAATCTCCACCGCTCTGATTCCGCCTTGCAGATACAAATCGGCCACCAGCGCCTGACCGGGGTACTCTTCTACCGGTATGTGATCATAAAAAGTGCGGGCATCTACATACACGGCATGCCCCCCTACCGGCTTTACTATGGGTACACCCAGCTCCGTTAGCTTATTGCCCAGATAAGCCGTACTCACTATGCGATAGTGTAGGTAGTCGGGGTCAAATACCTCTTCCAGGCCTATGGCAATGGCCTCCATATCACGGCCCGACAAGCCGCCATAGGTCACAAACCCTTCGGTGATAATCAGGGTAGAACTACAGGCATTGGCTATCTGCTCATCCTTCAAGGCCAGAAAGCCTCCCATATTCACCAGAGCGTCTTTTTTGGCACTCATAATCACGCCATCGGTCAGGCGGCACATCTCTCGGGCTATTTCCTTGTAGGGCACATCGCGGTAGCCTTCTTCACGCTGGGCAATAAAATAGGCATTCTCGGCAATGCGGCAAGCATCCAGAATAAACATCACCCCGTACTTATCGCATATCTGCCTTACTGCCCGGGCATTGGCCATGCTTACCGGTTGCCCACCCCCACTGTTGTTGGTGACCGTAAGTATCACCGCCCCGACATTCTCCGGCCCTACTTCACGTATTTTGCTTTCCAGAAAGGCAATATCAATATTACCCTTAAACGGGTGTTCTTCTTCGGGATGCTTGCCGGTTTCGGTCAGACAGTCGATAGCCGTGGCCCCGGTGTATTCGATATTGGCCCGGGTGGTATCGAAGTGGGTATTGCTAAAGAAATACTTGCCCTTACCACCCAGATAATCGTACAGGATACGCTCGGCCGCCCGCCCCTGGTGAGTAGGCAGGATGTGCTCAAAACCGGTGAGGTCGTGCACGGCCTTTTTCATCTTCTGCCAGCTACGGGCTCCGGCATATGATTCATCGCCCTGCATAATGCCGCCCCACTGACGGGCGCTCATGGCCGAGGTGCCGCTGTCGGTAAGCAGGTCGATGATCACCTTGTCCGAATCCAGTAAAAAAGTGTTGTAATGGGCTTCTTCGAGATAGCGCTGGCGCTCGGACCGGCTGGTGAGCCTGATCGGCTCCACTACCTTTATCCGGAAGGGTTCGATGATGGTTGAAGGCATATTTTTCAGCAAAACATTTTGCCAAAAATATGGGTATTCACCCGTGCTGCTTATGATTTAAGTCAGTTTTGAAAATTGGCACAACGACTACTGTCAAGAAGCCGTTTACCGACAGTTATCCGCCCTGATCACCAGAAAGCGTTTGCCGTTGATAAACACCCGGTCATCCTTAATGGTAATTTCTACCTCCAACGGTGGTAGTTTCTCATAGTTGAGCCGCAGGATACCCGTGTCGCCTACGGCATCTATCTGCCAGGTGCCTTTGTGTGTACCCTTATAGGCCCCGGCCTCGCCTTTTTGCAAACCGGTGCGCTTCAGCCTCGTGGTAAAGGAGCCATCGGCACACAACCACAGGTCGGATTCATCCTTGCCCTGCCGTACATGAGCGTAGTTGATCAGGTGCTTGCCGGCCAGGAAGTCGTGCCAGTTGAAACCGGCATAGGCATTACCCCCGTTGGGTGTCTGCCAGCGGAGGGAGTCCATAAATGCATACAAACCCTGCAGGAGCTCTTCCTGCTGGGTGGGGTCGGCCAGCAGCAGTGCACTCAGACAATAGCCATAAGGGCCGCACTGCGACTCGATGTAGGCTGTCAGCGGTTCGGTAGGCTCATCCAGAATGGCAAAGGAAGCCAGGTTGCCGTTGCGTTTGAATATCTTGCCATCGGAACGCAGCACATTGCCGTTGTCGAGCTCCAGACCAGCCAGCCAGGCCTGTTTGCGCTGTGCATCAGTTACGCCCGAGTCAGCCAGCACATATATTTCGCCATTGAGGCCGTTTGCCGGCATCAGCAAGAATATTTCAGAATCGCGCGGCAACAGGCCCACCCAGCCCTGTGGCACCACAGAGGCAGCCCCCGACCGGGCTCCATATATGTGCTCGCCAGCCTGGTACATGACAGCCGGTTTTATGTTGGTTTGCCCCAGGGCCGGCCATATCATCAGGGCATAAATGACTGTCGTAAAAGCTAATCGTTTCATCTTATCTGATTACGCAAGCGCAGCACATATGTTAGAAGGGCACCTCATCATCTCCGCCCTTTGTGGCATCGGGTGGTGGCGGATCACCGTTGGCTTTGCTGGGCAGCGTGATGGTATCGAAGCCCGTGCCGGTGGCCCCGGGAGGGAAACTGCCATAGCTATCGGCACTGCCGGTGGCATACTCCAGATCGGTAAACTTGGTAAACTTACTGATGAATTTAAGGTTTACCGTTTCGAGTGAGCCATTGCGGTGCTTGGCAATAATAACCTGTCCCAGGCCGGTAGTAGGCATGCCCTGTTCGTCTTCGGTAATATTGTAGTACTCGGGCCGGTAGAGGAACATCACAATATCGGCATCCTGCTCGATAGAGCCCGACTCACGCAGGTCGGAGAGCTGTGGTCGCTTGTCGCCACCGCGGGTCTCTACGGCCCGGCTGAGCTGGCTCAGGGCGATCACCGGTACATCGAGCTCCTTGGCCAGGCCTTTCAGAGCACGAGAAATAGAAGCGATCTCCTGCTCGCGGTTGCCCCCCTGGCGGCCGGCATCGCCACTCATCAGTTGCAGGTAGTCAATCACAATAAGCTCTATATCATGCTGCGACTTAAGCCTGCGGCACTTGGCACGCAACTCAAGGATACTAAGAGCTGGCGTGTCGTCAATAAAAATCGGGGCGCTGGTGATTTTCTTCGTTTTATGAATAAGCTGCTGCCACTCGTGCTCGGCCAGGTTGCCTTTCTTAATCTTGTCACTCTCCAGCTCAGCCTCGGCCGAGATGAGGCGGTTAACCAGTTGCGTGGCCGACATCTCCAGCGAGAAGATAGCCACCGGGCGCTGAAAATCTACTGCAGCATTGCGCAGGGCCGAAACCACGAAAGCCGTTTTACCCATACCCGGGCGGGCCGCCAGGATAATGAGGTCGGAACGCTGCCAGCCTGAGGTAACCCGGTCGAGTGCCGAAAAGCCCGAAGGTACACCGGTAAGGCCGTCTTTATGCTGCTTGCGTGCCTCCAGCTCATTGAGGGCCTCGTGCATAATCGACTTCATATCGCGGTAGTTCCTGCGGATATTTTGCTCCGACACCTCGAACAAGGCACTCTCGGTACGATCGAGCAGATCAAAGACATCGGTGGTGTCTTCATAAGCCATCTGCTGGATTTCACCGGAGATACGTATCAGCTCCCGCTTTATGGCCATTTCGGTAATAATACGGGCGTGATATTCTATGTTGGCAGCCGAGTTCACTTTAGTAGTAAGGGCGGTTACGGCATAAGCCCCGCCTACTTCCTCAAGCGTGCCGTCCTTGCGCAACTGGTTGGTAACCGTGAGCAGATCAATCGGCTGGCTGTCGTTAAACAAGGTGCGGATGGCCTCGTAAATAAGGGCATGGGCGGGCTTGTAGAAACTCTCGGGCTTTAAGATGTCTATTACCGATGAAAGAGCATCTTTTTCGAGCATAAGAGCACCCAATACCGCTTCTTCCAGCTCCAGCGCCTGCGGGGGTATTTTACCCAGGCTTTCGCCAATTTGCGAAGTAAGCTGGCCTGGCTGGTAGGTTACTTTCAGAGGTGTACCGCTTTCTTGTTTCATAGGTTAGACAGGTTGCAGGTTAGGTTTTTTCAAGGCCTCAAACCTACATATTTTGCCTCTATCAATTATACGAAAAACTACCCTATTTATGCACATTCCAGGGGTGATTTTCCACAAGTTTTTAACATTTTTCCGGACAGGATAATTATTTGTTTGGCGCTCAGTAAGTTGTATAAATACAGATGATATTCTGCTTGATAAATAATTTTATTTAATTGATTTACAATTACTTATATAAATCTTCTTATTGCTTAACTCAAGTTAACTTTTTCTAAAGGAAGTAAATTTTACCTCTGCCAATGATCAGTGGCACTGCAAAAGTGCCCTCGATTGCCTATGTTTGCAGCCAACAAACAGCAAGGCTGCCTGGTGGCAGCAGCAAGGCTTATGTTAGCATTTTTCAACGGCCTGTTTTTCGGACTCATTTTTGTATTTGCCATCGGGCCCAGTTTCTTTTTGCTTATTCAAAACAGCATTGCCTACGGTTTTCGTAAAGGCGTACTCATCGCGCTGGGTATTTCGCTAAGCGACATCCTTTTTGTGGCCCTCACCCTGGTGGGGTTTGCCACCTTTTTCGACAACCCGGCACACAGCCGACCAATGGCCATCATCGCTGCGGCTATTCTTATGGTATTCGGTATATACTCAATGGTGCGCAAACCGGTTATTCATGATGAAGATGCCATTATCAAAGGGCACAGCCCGTTCCGGTTTATCCTCAAAGGTTTTCTGATTAATATCTTCAACCCCACCATCGCCCTGTTTTGGATTACCTTGTCATCCACTATTTCAATCAACTACCACGAAACTCCGCAGCAACAAATCTTCTTCTTTGCCGGTATGCTGATTACCATTCTCACTACCGACATTCTAAAAGCCTATGCCGCCAACCGGGTTCGGGCTTTTATTACCGTCAGGGCTATCCGGGTATTTAACCGGCTGGTAGGCGGAGTGCTGGTGATTTTTGCATTAAGCCTGTTGGTTAATACCGGCCTGCAATAAAACAATTGGCACGATCCGCCATTGGCTTTTCGCCCCTTACTGCAAACTGCTACCAAATGCTTTATCTTTGAAGCGATGGCCCTGATTACCAAGAAAAAACTGATTTACCCGATAAACGATGTACTGCGTAGCTACCTGCGCAACCAGGAGCGCGATGCCGAAGCCATCTGCTACCAGGAACTCACCCGTTTTCGTACAACCATTCCCCTTTACGACAAGCACGGCCAGGACACCCTGTGGGAGACCGTGCTGTATGAGCAGTCTGAAATAGACCATATACATCAAAGTCTGAAAATGGTTTATTCCAATCTGAAATCGGCCGGCCATATAGATGTAATCAAGCATTTGTTTATCGAGCGTATTGATATCTGCCCGTTTGGCAATACCAAGCCATTTCGCATCCGCATCAAAAACAGCATCAACGACAATTTCGATTATTTCTACATCAAAGTGGCCGATGCTTCACGCATCTACGGATTAGAGCTTGAGCACTTGTTGTCGCCCAACCGCATAAATTATATCGTCCACAAAAACACCCTGGTGGAGGAACATATTATAGGTGTACCGGGCGATATGTTTATTAAAGATTATCTGTCGGACAAGCACCTGAACAAGGTGCGGATAGCCAAGGAGTTCGTCAAATTCAACGAGCGCACCTTTGTACGGCTGCTGGGCGATATGCATTCGGCCAATTTTGTGGTGGACATCACCCCGGATTTTGAGGATGTACACTACCGTATCCGGGCCATTGATTTCGACCAGCAGTGTTTTGAAGGCCGTAAGGCCGTGTACCTGCCACAATATTTCAAGCAAAATAATGCCCTTATTAAACTGGGCATGGAAGTGATGACCAGCGAAACCATGCGTCAGTATCAGTTGGAAGAGCGCAGCCTAATCGTTAACCGCATGCGCTCATCGCGCTATACACTCAACGAACTGATTACCGCCATGAAAAGTGCCCCGCTCTCTACTCCGGCCAATATCAAACGCTTGCGTAGTGAGCTGGCCCGTCACCATGGGGATGAGCGTTTTTTGACATGCAAGAATATGGGCGAAATCCTGGAACTCAACCTGCAGCAACTGGAAAAAGAAAGCTGAAAGTGGAAGCGGAGATGCGGAAAAGCGGGAAGCTAGAAGCTAAAAGCTAGAAGCTTGAAGCTTGAAGCTTGAAGCGCGCTGGGCCTCCCCTTTAGGGGATTGAGGGGGTGCGGGGGTAACTGAGGTAAGATAACGGATGACTGAAGGCGGGCGACAGATAAAATCTAAAATCAGCAATCATCAATCTGCATTCATAAATATTAACCGCCAAGGGCGCCAAGATTTCGCTAAGGGCGCAAAAGCGGAGATGCGGAAAAGCGGGAAGCTAGAAGCTAAAAGCTAGAAGCCTGCGTGCCGAAGGCAGGCTCGAAGCGCGCTGGGCCTCCCCTTTAGGGGATTGAGGGGGTGCGGGGGTAACTGAGGTAAGATAACGGATGACTGAGGACGGGCGACAGATAAAATCTAAAATCAGCAATCATCAATCTGCATTCATAAATATTAACCGCCAAGGGCGCCAAGGAGGCGCCAGGGACGCAAAGGGCGGATGACTGACTGAGGACGGACAACTCTCAATTCAGCATCCCTATCCACAGAGGGTATAATAGGGCTAAAGGGCGGAGTGACCGGTAAGTCAATCATCCTAATCCATTGCCATGCCCTTCAGGGCATGGATAAAAAATAGCCAAAAGAAAAATGGGCTTTAGCCCTTAATTTCTTTACTATTTGGGTCGGGATACGCAATTAGACAGCATTGCAGCATCATAAAACCCCACCCCTGTCTGTACTGGTCAGGCAGCCGGCTTGCTTACATGAAAAAGGTCCCCTGGAATAAGTCCGGGGATTTCGATCTTTAATTTTGATTGACAGCTGCCTTCGAGAACCTGCCTTCGAGAACCTCAGGTAGTTCAGGCAGTTCAGGCAGATCAGCCAGCTCAGGCAGAACAGTCGCCTTGCTCAATCAACTAATACTCGCCTTTTTCTTCTTTGGCAAAATATTCTGCCAGGGCTTTATCAAGGGCGCTGCCACGTAGGTTTTTGGCAATAATCCGTCCTTCGCGGTCGAGCAGGATGGAAAAAGGAATAGCCTCTACCCCATAGGTACGTGCGGCCTCGGAATTAAAGTACTGCAAGTCCGAAACATGGGTCCAGGTAAGGCCATCTTCTTCTATGGCCTGCAGCCATTTGTCCTTGCTACGGTCGAGCGATACGCCATACACAGTGAAGCCTTTGTCTTTGTACTTGTGGTAGGCTTTTACCACATTAGGGTTTTCCATGCGGCAGGGCTTGCACCACTGCGCCCAGAAGTCCACCAGCACCACCTTGCCGCGTAGCGATGACAAAGGCACTACCTCGCCTTCCGGATTAGGCAACGCTATTTCCGGTGCTATCTGGCCGATAGCCGTAGCCCTGGTTTTCTCGATACTGGCCAACAAATCTTCTATATAGAACCGGTTGGGATATTTTTCATTCAGTATTTGTGCCAGGCTGTCGCGCAAATCCAGATAGGTATCCTTATCCAGGTTGCTCAGCAATTGGTATGTGGCCAGGGTAACCGGCTGCTGGCGCAAAAGTTGCGCAGCCAGTTGCTGTTTTTCTTTTTGCAAGGCCATATATTCTTCCCGCAGGGCTTCTACCTTATCCTTATCACCGGCCCGGCTGGCTTCATTAAACTGCCGGGTTAACGAGGTCTCTTGTTCACGGTAAGCATTGTTAAGTGCCTGAAAGAAATCTTCGATCTGCTTAAGCTCTCTGGAGCCTTCTACTTTTACCTGGCTGCCATCATAAGTTACTTTAATATCATCCTGATCAAGGATAACCATCTGAGCCGCTTTGTTATAAAAATTAAGTCGGTAATAGCCCGGCTCCCCGGTAAAACGGTGACTGAAAGTGTTGTCATCATTGAGTACGATTGTGTCTATCGGTTCGGCCCGGTCGCGCAGCAGTTGTTCTATCACAATTACGCCCTCTTCGGGTTGGTTAACACTACCGGTAATCAGGATACCGCCTTCGTCCTCCTGCGACTGGCTGTTGATCATTGAACACCCGGCCAGGATAACAGCCAGGATAACTGGAAAAACAATTCTTTTCATGCTATTAAATTAAGTATCGTACAAATCAGCCACCAAAATCAACCGTCAGAAATTGAAATACTGTGACCTTCGTTGCACAAAGATAACCAGTTGCCCTGATGGGCGGCCAGGCAGTAGCTATTATTTTACCAGTGGTCTGTCAGAAAGTCTGCACCAGCTGCCGGGCAGCAGCCAACGCCTGGTCGAGGCCTTCCACTTCCTTACCACCGGCCGTAGCAAAGAAAGGCTGTCCGCCACCACCACCCTGAATATGCCTGGCCAGGTCGCGCACAATATTGCCGGCATGCAGGTTGTGTGACTGCACCAGGTTATCAGCAATGGCTACGGCCAGTTGCGGCTTATCGTTGATGTTGGCTGCCAGCACCAGAAACAGATTATCCACCTGCTTTTTCAGGGCAAAGGCCAGGTTTTTCAAGGCTCCGCCATCCGGCACCGATATCTTTTCGATAATTACTTGCACACCATTATGCGCTTGCGCTTTGGCAGCTAATTCATTCTGCAAAGCGTTGACTTGCTGCTGTTTGAGCTTTTCCAATTCTTTCTCCAGCTTACTTTTGTCAGCCACCAGGGTAGCCACTGCCTTGCTCACATCCTTGGGAAACTTCAGGCTGGCACGTACCTGCGCCAGGGCTTGCTGTTGCTGCCAAACAAAGTCTTCGGCAGCGACTCCGGTTACGGCCTCAATCCTGCGTACTCCGGCCGAAATGGAACTTTCTGAAACAATCTTAAACAAACCTATTTGTCCGGTAGCCTGTACATGGGTGCCTCCGCACAACTCGATAGAGTAATCGCGGTCAAAAACGATTACCCGTACTTTCTCCCCGTATTTTTCGCCAAACAAGGCCATGGCGCCCATCTTACGGGCTTCCTCCAACGGCACATCACGCAATTCTTCCAGTGGAATATTGGCCCTGATCCGCGCATTTACCAGGTCTTCCACCTGTTTGATCTGCTCCTCGCTCAGCTTGTCAAAATGCGAGAAGTCAAAGCGCAGCATTTTATCATTCACCAGCGAACCACGCTGCTCCACATGGGTGCCCAGTACCTTACGCAAGGCGGCATGCATCAGGTGGGTAGCCGAGTGGTTGTTTACTGTTTTCAGTCGCTTGTCACCATCCACTACCGCCTTTACCGGAGCACTGGGATCGGCCGGCAAGCGCTCCACAAAATGTACAATCAGTTCATTCTCTTTTTTGGTATCCAGCACCCGGATTTTTTCTCCGCCCACCTCCAGATAGCCGGTATCTCCTACCTGGCCACCGCTTTCAGCATAAAAGGGTGTTACATCCAACACCACCTGCACCAGTTCCTTGCCTTTTTGCTTAAGGGTGCGGTAGCGCAGGATACGGGCCTCGGCTGTTAATTTTTCATAGCCAACAAATTGTACATCGGTGCTGTCATCCAGTATCACCCAATCGCCTGTTTCCTTGGCTGCATCTTGCTTAGAGCGGGCTTTTTGCTTAGCCATTTCCTTTTTAAAGCCGCTCTCATCCACGCTAAACCCCCGTTCGCGGGCAATCAGCGAGGTAAGGTCAAAAGGAAAACCAAAGGTATCGTATAGCTCAAAGGCCTGTTTGCCGGTTATTATTTTCTCGCCCTGGCGCTGCAGCTCATCGGTAATGGCGTTCAGTCGCTTAAGCCCCTGCTCCAGAGTGCGCAAAAAGCTCTCCTCTTCACGGGTTATCACCTGTCCTATAAAATCGGCCTGGGCTGCCAGCTCGGGAAATACCCCCTCGAACTGCTCCTGCAGCACCGGCAACAGGGTCGCCATAAAAGGCTGTTTCATACCAAGGAACTGAAACCCATAGCGTACAGCCCTGCGTAAAATACGCCTTATGACATAGCCTGCCCCGGTATTGGACGGCAACTGCCCATCGGCTATAGCAAAGGCAATAGCACGGATGTGGTCAACCACTACCCGCATAGCTATATCGGTTTGCTTATCCTGGCCATATTGTACCCCGGCCAATTCACCCAGCTTTTGCAGCAAAGGGCTAAAAACGTCTGTATCGTAGTTGGAAGTTTTACCCTGAATAGCCATAGCCAGGCGCTCAAAGCCCATGCCGGTATCTACATGGCGCTGCGGCAGCGGCTGCAGGGAGCCATCGGACAGGCGGTTGAACTGGATAAAAACCAGGTTCCATATTTCTATAACCAGCGGGTGATCTTTATTCACCAGTCCGGCACCAGGTGTTTGGTCAATTTCTTCCTGCGAACGTAAATCAATATGTATTTCCGAGCATGGCCCACACGGACCGGTATCGCCCATTTCCCAGAAATTATCTTTTTTACTACCATCCAGAATGCGGTCGGCAGGTAAAAACTTTTGCCAGATAGCACGTGCTTCTTCATCGGCTGTCAGTTGATCGGCCTTATCTCCGCCAAATACGGTGGCATAGAGCCGCTCCTTTGGCAGCTTATATACTTCGGTAAGCAACTCCCAGGCCCAGGCAATGGCTTCTTCCTTAAAATAATCGCCAAATGACCAGTTGCCCAGCATTTCGAACATGGTATGGTGATAGGTATCCAGCCCTACTTCCTCCAGGTCGTTATGCTTTCCTGATACACGCAGGCATTTTTGCGTATCGGCAATGCGCAAGGCCTCAGGCTTGCGGGTACCCAGAAAATAATCCTTGAACTGGTTCATGCCCGCATTGGTAAACATCAGGGTAGGATCATCCTTTACTACCAAAGGAGCCGAGGGCACTATTTTATGCCCTTTTTGTTTGAAAAAGTCTAAAAACTTCTCCCTGATATCACTGGATTTCATAACAATTGCCGGGTTTTCTTTGTTTGCATTCAAATTTCACAACCATTTTTACGAAAAATCGTATTTTTGTGCAGATTTTTACGAAAGCACAAAAGTAGAAGAAATCTGCTTGCCAAGCGCTTATGTCGAGGATTAAATATTATTACGATACCGAAACCTGCAAGTATGAACGGGTAAAAGTGAGTACCTGGGACGTGTTTCTCAACTTGCTGGGATTCCTGTCTATTTCGCTGCTTATCGCCATCGCACTACTTTGGGCTTTTACCAAATATTTTGAATCGCCCAAAGAGCTGATGCTCCGTAAGGAGAATGAGGAGCTGAAGATGCATTATGAAATCCTCGAAAAAGAGATGCAGGGTGTACGCGCCATGCTGGCCAACCTGCAGGAGCGGGACGACAACGTGTACCGGGTAATATTTGAAACAGACCCGATACCGGCCAGTATACGAATGGCCGGTGCCGGAGGCAGTGAAAAGTACAAGCACTTGCTGGAAAACAACCTGTCGCAGGAAGAGTTGATATTGCGCAATTACAAGACCATTGACCAGCTTAAACGGCAGATGTATATTCAGACCAAATCGTATGACGAAATCATCGAGCTGGCCCTGAATAAGGAAAAAATGATGGCGGCTATTCCGGCTATTCAACCCATTAAAAATAAGGAACTTACCCGCCTGGCATCAGGCTTCGGCATGCGGGTGCACCCCATATACAAAGTACGCAGAATGCACACCGGTCTCGATTTTGCCGCTCCGCGTGGCACCCCTATCTATGCTACCGGTGCAGGGGTGGTCAAAAAGACGGTAATCAGCTATCGCAAAACCGGTTATGGCAACTACGTAGAGATAGACCACGGCTTTGGCTATGTAACCAAATATGCCCACATGCAATCCATTACCGTTAAAAAAGGTCAGCGCGTAAAGCGGGGCGACCTGATTGGCTACGTAGGCAGTACGGGTGGTTCTACGGCACCCCATTGCCACTATGAGATCATCAAAAACGGTAAGAAAATCGACCCTATTCAGTACATCATTCAGGACGTAACTGACGAGGAATACGAGAAGCTGCTCGAGTTGGCCTCACGAGAAAATCAATCTTTGGGTTAATTTTTAAAAAAAATACTTTATATATTAGCGGCTGACGACCAGTCGCAACCACCTATGACCAAAACCAAATTCGTATATAACGAGGCTACGTGTGCCTACGAGCCTGTTATTCCTGATACAAAAAGCCGCATTTTTAAAGCCCTGGCATATCTTTTGGGGGCTACCCTGGTAGCTGCAGGAATGCTGTTTGGCTATTACCGGTACAACCCTACCCCCAAGGAAGAACTGCTGAAAAGCGAAAGAGCTCGCCTTGATATGCATTGGCAGTTGCTGCAGCATGAGGTGAAGCTGATCAATCATACCCTGGCAGAATTAGCCCGCGATGACCACGAGTTAAGAGAAATCCTTGAATTAAAAGACCTTCCTGAAGAAATAAGAACAGCCGGTATTGGTGGTGACCAGCTGCTTAATGACCTTCAGCAACAGAACCTGAAGTTTGAAGAACTTATTGTCGATACGTATAAAAAAATAGATAAGGTCAAAGCCCAGTTGACTATTCAGGGACTGTCGCTCGATACATTAGCCAAGTATGCCAGGGAACGCGACCGCTACTGGGCGCACATTCCGGCCATTCAGCCGGTAGATCATGAAGACCTGCGCAGGTTCTCACCCATATACGGCATGCGTTTTAATCCGGTACTCAAGAAGTGGATGCCCCATAAAGGCCTGGATTTTATGGGTCGCCCGGGCGTACCCATTTATGCTACCGGTGATGGCGTGGTAGTGCTGGCACGAATGACCAGCGGTGGCTTTGGCAATCTGGTAGAGATTGACCACGGCTATGGTTACCGCACACGCTATGCCCATCTTAACAAGACCAAACCTTTCAATGTAAAAGTAGGCGACCGGGTAAAACGCGGCCAGGTAATCGGCTATATGGGTACTACCGGGCGCTCGGCCGGTGTGCACCTGCATTACGAGGTGCTGAAAGACGGGGTACAGGTAAATCCGATGGGCTACTTCCAACTCGACCTGGACACCGAATCTTACCACAAGCTGCTGAAACTGGCCAAAGAAAACACCCAGCCGCTCGACTATTAACACCGTTTATGCTTGTTGTTTGTTCGCACCGGATTGCACTTCGGTGGCGCTTAGCCGTTAAACAATTTTCAATTCGGTAGATTTTTAAATTTAGGTTGAGTAATCAGGATTATTTTATTATCTTCACCCGTATATTTGCGCAACATGCCCTACAAGGAAAGAGATATTGAAAAAGTGTATTATACTATTGGCGAAGTGGCCGAAGAATTTAATGTAGCCACTTCGCTGATTCGCTTCTGGGAAAGCGAATTCGATATTCTTAAACCTAAAAAGAACAAAAAGGGCAACCGCCAATTTACCCGCGATGATATCAAAAAGCTGCGGCTTATCTATCATCTGGTCAAAGAGCGCGGCTTTACCCTGCAGGGTGCCAAAGCCATGCTCAAAAACAATGCCGAGGAGTTGCAGGACAATCTGGACATGATTGAGTCGTTGAAAAAGGTAAGAAATTTCCTGGTTCAACTCAAAGAGCAGCTATAGCAAATGCCGGATGAGAAAACTTACCAGTTGGCGCTCACCCTGGTGCCCGGTCTGGGCGATATTAGTATCAAAAACTTAATCAGCTATGTGGGTAGTGCCCAGCGGGTGTTTGCCATGCCGCCCGGCAAGCTTGCCAAGGTGCCGGGTATCGGTAAAAAAACAGCCGGCAATATCAAAAATTTTGACATAGCCGTAGCAGAAGACTTATATAAGCGACTGCAAAATGATAACATCCGCTTGTTGTTTTATACCGACCCGGATTATTCGTTGCGGTTAAAGAATATTTATGATGCGCCTGCCCTGTTGTTTGTCCAGGGCAAAATGGATTTGAACCACCCGCGTATGCTGGCGGTGGTAGGTACCCGAAGGGCCACCACCCACGGCAAGGCTTTCGTACGGCAGTTTATCAGCGACCTGGCAGGTATGGATGTTGCCATTGTCTCAGGATTGGCCTACGGCATAGACATAGCCGCCCACAAAGCTGCCCTGGAAAACAACCTACCTACTATTGGCGTGATGGCCTCCGGACCCGACATCATCTATCCGCAGCTTCATAGCAAATATGCCCGCCAAATGCTCAAGCGGGGTGGTCTGCTTACCGAATACCCACCGGGCACACAGCTCGATCCGGCCCGTTTTCCGGCCCGTAATCGTATTGTAGCCGGCCTGTGCGATGCCACCCTGGTGGTAGAATCAGCCGCCAAGGGCGGGGCCATGATCACCGCTCAACTGGCCAGTGGCTATAACCGGGAGGTCTTTGCCGTGCCCGGTCGCTGGCATGATGAACTGTCGGCCGGCTGCAACATGCTGATCAAAAACAACACCGCCCAGGCTATCATCTCGGCAGCCGACCTGTGTTATTATATGCAGTGGGAAAACCCGGAAATAGCGAGTGAAGCACAACCAGTAAAACATTACAGTCAAGAGGAGTTCAGCCAGGAAGAATGGACAGTAATCAGCACGATTGAGGCAACAGGCAGTGAAATACATATTGATGAACTGAGTTGGAAATCACAAATTCAGATCAGTAAACTGGCCGGTATTCTACTCAACCTCGAGTTTAAAGGTATCGTAAATGCATTACCGGGCAAGAAGTACAGCCTGAACTAATGCTGCCGGACTATTATGCCATATTGGGTGTAGCGAGCTCAGCCACACAACTGGAAATCAAGGCTGCCTACCGGGCTATGGCCAAGTTGCACCACCCCGACCGGCATGGCGGTGACCCTGAAAAAGAGCGCCTGTTCAAGGAAATCAATGAAGCCTACCAGGTGCTCTCCAACACCACCACCAAAATGGCCTACGACAAGCAGTGGCTCTACCAGCAAAGCCAGCCGCAACCGGCAATGGCAACTCCCCCGCCACCATCTGGTTATTACCGCCAGGCACGCCCCTACCATTATCAGCATGCCGCCCCGCAGGAATATGTATTTTCAAAATGGACCTTGATGTATGGCAAGATTTTTATCGCCCTGCTGGTTGTAGTAGCCGTGCTGTTCCCCTCCTTGCTCAACTATTATTTTTCCAACTATTTTTACCAAAAAGGACTTGAAGCACTTAAGCATCAAGACTATATTCAGGCCGAAGCTGATTTCAAAGATGCCATTCTCGAACTGGGTGGCAGCAGTGCCCTGGCGGCTACAAAGCTGGCTGAGATGAAAATAGCAGACGGGCATTATTTCGATGCCCTTACCTATACAAATATTGGCCTTGACTATGCGGTAAAAGTGGCCGAAGAAGCCCGCTTATTCTTTCTGCAAGGGCGCATAAGAGAGTTGTCGGGACAACCGCAGCGAGCCGAACAGCTATACCGCAAAGCCCAGCGTTGGTTTTATTCGCCCGATAGTGTGTACCGTGCCCTGGCACCGCTGTATGCTTATCAGCTAAAGGACTATAAGCAAGCGCTGGCCGCCTATGACAGCCTGCTGAAATGGCATCCACGCGAATATGAACTGTATTTGCACCGTGGCTTTGTGCGCCAGAAACTGGATATTCATCAACCGGCAGTGGAAGACTTTAATATGTTTATCAAGCGGGTCGGAGCCAATGGCTCGGTGCTGTTCCTGAAAGGGATTTCGCAACTAAGCCTTGACCGCCTCGATAGTGCTTGCCAGGCCTTTCAGGGCGCTGCCGATCTGGGGCTGGAAAATGCCTATACCTTTTTGCAGCTATATTGCCAGGACGACACCACCGATATTGTTTATCCCACCAATCCCTTTTAAAGGACAACACTTCATCCCACACTTAAGCAAAAACAGCGGCCGCCATTTGCTCGGCAACAGCCAGCGCCTGCTTGTCCACCCCGGTATGTAAGCCAAGCTTTTCAGCCTCTTCTACAATAATACGCGTATTGATATTGCCTACCAGTTCCTGCCCCGACATCGGGCAACCGCCATAGCCCAACACGGCACCGTCAATCCGCCTGCAACCGGCTTCCAGGGCTGCCTGCACCTTGGCTGCCGCTCCTGCCGGGGTAGCATGCAGATGCACACCCCACTCCACACCTTGACCGGTGGTGCCCAGACTGGTAAATAAAGTAGCTACATCATGAGGAGTGGCCAATCCAACCGTATCGGCCAGCGAGATAACCGCCACGCCCATATCCTGCAGGGTGGCTGCCATATCCGCTACAACATCCGGGCTATACGGGTCGCCATACGGATTGCCAAAACCCATGGATATATAAACCACCAATTGTTTGTTAGCCTGGTGGCATATCTCGGCTATGGCTTGTAAGTCGGTTAAGGCTTGTGCAATACTTCTGTTGGTGTTTTTCTGCTGAAATGTCTCCGATACCGATAAGGGATAACCCAGGTAAGTGATCTGCTGATAAGCGGCTGCACCCTGTGCTCCCCGGAGGTTGGCCACAATGGCCAGCAGCTTAGCCGTAGTGGCCGACAAGTCGAGCAGGTCGAGCACGGCAACCGTATCGCGCATCTGCGGTACGGCTTTTGGTGAAACAAAACTGCCAAAATCTATCGTATCAAAGCCCACCTGCAACAATTGATTGATGTAGGCAGCCTTTTTTTCGGTGGGCACCCAAGCGGACAGCCCCTGCATGGCATCGCGTGGGCATTCGATAATCTTAAGTTTGTCTTGCATGTTAATGGCCATCAATTATATGCAACCAGCCGGTACACGTCTCAGGCTGGTCTGTCAAGGTTACTTCATAATAATAGATACCGCTTGGCAAACCGGCCCCTTGCCAATCGTTGCGGTATTGCTTTTGCTCAAATACCAGCGCTCCCCAGCGGTTAAAGATACGCAGGGTTACCGGCTCAGGTGCGGTTATTTTAAAGACATCGTTGTAGCCATCCTGATTGCGGGTAATTACATTGGGGATATTTAATTTTACCACCCTTACAGGTATCTCCAACACTTCGGTACAAGGACCGTTACGCAGGCTGGCACTGATTATGTAGTCGCCATCGGCTGCATAGGTATAGGTTGTATCCCAGGCTGTTACCTCACTATTACCGTCACCAAAATTCCATACCACTTCATCCAGGTTCTGTGACTCATTGACTATCCTGATCTGCCTGCTACCCTGGCAAAAACCCTCCCGGATAATCGTAAAATTTTCTTCAATCTGCGGTAAAACATTAACAGTAAGCGAATCGGTGTAGGAGCAACCGTTATCATTGAAAATCTGTACGGTATAAACAGTAGTATCGGCCGGTGCAGCCAATGGAGCCGGTGCATAGGGATTACTCAGCCCTTGTGCTGGCGACCATAAATAGGTCTGTCCACCCGAAGCCAATAGTTGTACCGAGTCGCCCCGGCAGATAGTGGCATCGTTCGATATGAAAAAATCTACTTTAGAGACGGTAATAGTAGCGTAGGCAAAATCCTCCACCGTACAGGTATTGGGGTCATAAGCCCGCAACCGCACCGGATATACACCCGGTTCGTTATATATATGAACTACGGTATCTTTGGTGGTAACTGTGCGCACAGTACCATCGCCAAAATCCCAATCATACAATTCACCTCCGGTACTCAAATTCTCAAAAGCCAGGCTTAACGGCACACAGCCTTTGTTCAACCCAGGAGTTGCCAGCGCCAGGTCGTTGGTGCGCAGGCGGGCCCGCAAGGAGGCCAGGTCGAACTTGAAAACGGCATTATTGCAGCCGCTGCTGCCGTTGGCTGTGGCATAGGCACCCTCGGTGGTAGGAAATGAGGAGTCGTTTTCCGGGCAACTGGCACAAACGGCATGATAAACAATACCCTGCTTGTCGAAACGACTGGTACCGCCATCTACATGCACCAGAGAAGAAGAGCTGCCCAGATGGGTGGCATAGAGTAGTTCACTGGCATCATCCGACAACACCAGCATATAAAAGGACGAGCCATCGGTTTCTTGCTGCAGAGCGTCATCCGTAACGGGCAAACCGGTGGTGTTAAGGATAAAATGATGGCCATCGTTGTAGAAGGCAAAATTGCCCTGATTGCTGCCCCAGCCGGCCAGGTACAGGTTGGCGCAGTCATTTACCAAAAAGGCCGTAAGCGAGATGGCCGGTTCATTGCGGTTAGGTGGGTTGACGGTAGTTGAAAAAATCGTCTTGCTCAGCGAGCTGTTCAGCTTATGAATAAACTGGCCGCTATAGCCCGAGCGGTAAGCACCGGATGTGTAAAGATAGGGGCCGTTTGTCTGGCCGGCCAGATATACGCCATTGCTGGCATCCACATCAAGAAAAAAGACCTGGTCGTAGCCGGTAGTACCCACAAAGGTAGCCGCCAGCAGGCTATCACCCGATGACGAGATATGTGCCACCCAGCCGTCAACATTGCCGCCATACAAAGTGTCATAGGCCCCGCTGGTTACAGGAAAATCGGCACTAAGGGTGCCGCCTCCGACATACAGGTTGTTGTAGCTGTCTGCTTTTACCGACAAGGCCACATCCGAACCGGAGCCACCCAGATAGGTACCCCAGAGCATCTGATCAAGAGCCGGGCTCATTTTCAATAAAAGACCGTCAAGCTCGCCCCCATTGTATGTAGTGTCCAGGCCGTTGGTAAGCGGAAAATCGCTGGAGGAAGTGCGTGAGGCAATGACAATATTGCCGTCATGGTCAACCAGAATGTCGCCCCGCGATTCATCGCCATAATTGCGGGCCAGTAGATCTTCCGGGGGTAGCCTACCGTCATCATTGCTGCCCCCCAGATAGGTAGAACCCAGCAACCGGCCGCCATCGGAACTCAGGCGTGCCACAAACAAATCAGTGCCAGAAGGCGTGGCAATACCCGGAAGCAAACCACCATAGGTACCCCCGGCATAACTGGTATCATAGGCATTGGAAGTAACCGGAAAATCGTCCGAGCCGGTGATTCCCAGCACATACAGATCGCCATTGGGCGCCACCACCAGACTTTGCGGTACATCATTTTTGCTACCACCCAGCAGCGTGGCGTACAATAAATTATTGCCGGCCGAATCGAACTTGAGCAAGGCGACATCCCAGCCCCCGGCTGCTGTGGTCTGGTAAGCCCCGGGCGTAGCGGGAAACTCACCCAGATAGACACCACTGCGGTATTGGTAAGAAATACCACCCGAATAGGCATTGCCGGCCTCATCATAGGTAGCCGTATTACCCCAGTTGTCGGATGGCGACCCCGAGTAGGTGGAAAAAATAAGCAGCGGGTCAATTACCACCTGCTCTTCGGGCTCTACAGCTTCCAATTCGAATGACACAGTATTTTCCGTGAGCAAATAGCGTGTCTGAACCGGGCGCTGGCGATTGTCGCAGACAGCAAAACTGGCCGGTACCTGCTCGGCAAGCTGGCGGTAGGGTGTGCTGATAGCCAGGCGGTTTTCATGCAGGGCTATTTTCTCCGCACCCTTATATTTCATCTGTATGCAGGCCGGATTTGCCCCGGGCGACAGCAGTAGATCATATTTGACACCACGCTCTGTCATGGTCATGCGCAGGTCTATACCTTCATAAAGATTGTTCAGTTCCACTTGCTTGTAGGCGCGTGCACCGGCTGCCCACCTGGTAGTATCTTTACCCACAAAAAAATTATACACCGTAGGCACAGGTATTTGTGCTGTGGCCTTTACCTGCGGGGCAGCATCCACAAAATTTACTTTCAGTGCATATTTGCGTATTTTCTCAGGCAACTGCACCGGGTGGTGATTGTGGCGGCCTTGCTGCAGAAGCTGCTGCTGTTGGGGATCGGTAAATGAATAAGTAAGGGTATGTTCTTCGACAAAGAGCATGCCGCCCGGCAATTCGGCTACATATTTTACCTGCTCCGGCCATTGACCCTTGTTTTCTACAAAAAGTCCGACACCGGTAAATTGTGCCGCCACATTGCCTGTTGCCCCAAGTAGTACAAGGAATATGGCTAATCTTTTGATCATTACCTGGCTTACAATCCGCTCAGTTGCGTTATTATTTAAAACAACGCCCGGCAGTCTAAAGAGTTTGGTTTAGCAGAGACTAAATTCTGCTTTAATCTACAAAACATCAAGTATCCGCCTTGTTATTTAGCCCAGGCAGGCCCTAAAACCATCGGTAAACGAATTGTGCCAGCTACTTGCAGTACTTATCCAGGCCCAGTTGTGCTTCTTCCACCCCAAGTTGCAACGCCTTACGAAAATCGGCACAGGCTGCCTTGATGCGCTTGGTATTGGCGCGTAAAATACCACGGTACAAATAAGCCTGGCCGTTCTGGGCGTTAGTACGGATAGCGTTGTTATAATCCTGCAGGGCTTCCTGCACTTTGCCCAACTTGGCATAAGCCTTACCGCGAAACATCAGTGCCTCGCTGTTTTGCGGATATTTTTTCACAATCTTGTTATATTGGTACAAAGCCCCTTCGTAGTCGCCATTTCTAAAACGAATATTACCCAGACTCAGCCTGGCCTGCACGTGGTCGGGGTCCAGCTTTAGTACCTGGTTAAAGCCTTCTACCGCTTTGGCTTCTATGCCCAGCTCTTCGTAGGCCCGGGCGCGGTTATACAGAGCCACAACATTGCGCGGTTTGATTTGCAGTACTTTATCGTATTCGGCAATGGCTTTTTCATATTCACCAGCCAAAAAATAATTGTCAGCCAGTTCGTGCTTCTGCTCTACACAAGCCGTAAAAATCAACATGACGCTAAGCGTCAATCCAAAACGAAATGAATTATTCACAGAGTTATTTTATTGAGTTTAAGAATTTTTCTACAGCCTGCCAATACATTCTTGAGTCGGGAAATTTACTCCACAAGGCACGCGAACCGTGATTGCCGGCTGTTTCGGGCAGGAACCAGGTTTTGTTTTCGGCAGGTATAGCCTCGTAAATCTGCCACCAGGCTTTTTTCTCGCCTTTGGCCGAGGTAATGAATACAGGTTTGGTAATATGGGCAGCCGCTTCGCTAATCCAGGTAGCCGACTTGCCCTGATTGCGAAAGTATTCTCCGGGTGAAAAAGCCAGCACGGCATCGATTTTGTCAGGGTTTTCTCCGGCATAGCGCAACACCAGTGCCGAAGAGTAAGAGCTACCCCAGATAATCAGCTTGCC
>WFNR01000011.1 GCA_015488485.1 Cyclobacteriaceae bacterium
ACAAAATCTAAAATCTTAAATTAAATATCTGCCATCTTAAATCTTAACCGCTAAGGGCGCCAAGAAGTGCGCAAAGGGCGCTAAGGAAACGCGGAGATGCGGAAAAGCGGGAAGCCAGAAGCTAAAAGCTCGAAGCTCGAAGCTCAAAACGCGCTGGGCCTCCCCTTTAGGGGATTGAGGGGGTGCGGGGGTAACTGAGGTAAGAGGACTGAGGTAAGATAACGGATGACTGAGGTAAGATGACGGAAGACTGAGGTCGGGTGACAGATGTCGGACAAAATCTAAAATCTTAAATTATATATCTGCCATCTTAAATCTTAACCGCAAAGGGCGCCAAGAAGTGCGCAAAGGGCGCTAAGGAAACGCGGAGATGCGGTGAAGCGGGAAGCCAGAAGCCAGAAGCTAAAAGCTCGAAGCTCGAAGCTCAAAACGCGCTGGGCCTCCCCTTTAGGGGAACGAGGGGCCGCGTGGGTCTGATGACTGAGGGCGGATGACGGAAGACTGAGGTCGGGTGACAGAAGTCGGACAAAATCTAAAATCTTAAATTATATATCTGCCATCTTAAATCTTAACCGCCAAGGGCGCAAATGCGGGGAAGCGGGAATGCGGATATGCGTAGATGCGGGAGTGTGGGTTGGCTCGAAACTCGAAGCTACAAGTGGATAGCAAAGATCTCATCCCCAGTCCCAAGGGCACCGGCCATTACGCGTTAATAACTACTCTGACGGGACAGCAGCCTACGCTGGAGGTAGTTGCCCTTACCCACCAGTTGTAGGATATAGTAGTCCTTGAAGTCTTCGTAAGAAAGGTACTCCGGGCAACCCGAGCGGCAATCGGCCAGCAGCAGGGCCACTTGTTGCAGGTAGCGGCTGTAGGCAGCTATAATAGCAGCCTCATCCATTTTGGCTAGTTTATCACCTAACATCGCTGCCCATCATAGGTATAAATGAGGTATCCAGTGTTGATTAACTGTCAACACATAGTCACCATAATGGCTATGTATGTTTATTTTTTTGATGGCTTTGTCACGCAGCGCCAATGCCATATCGTGCGGCACCAACACAAACACGCTGGCATAAGTTGTCTTCACCACCTGCTGATTGGCCTCATTTATGTGAAAGGAAACTTTCTTGCTGCCATCGTCAAAGACAAATTCCACCACGTCTCCATCATCAAGCTGCAAACGGACGGGGGTATCAATAGCTAGAAAAAGGGTGCCGTCCAGGTTAATGTAATGAGGGGCAGGTGAATTAGTCGTTTTAGGGTCACCTTCCGATATGCGGTTTCCCCCTATTATACTCATAGCGCTCAAAACGTAGAAGCCCAGAATTAAGCCTACAATCGCATAAAATCTTTTCATGATATTTTTCCTTTTGGTTCATGAGCAAATTTCAGCCTGTAGTAGCGCTTATTTATGCGGAAAAAACCTATTTTGGCGTTTAGGTAAATTACCTATGCATATGATTATCCGTAAAATGATGTTGTTCAGGCCATCAATCTTCGGTACCCTCTTGCTACTGTGGGCAGGTAGTCTGCTACCAGGCTATGCACAAACGCGGGAGTTTCTGTTCAACAATGGCGTTAATTATATGCTGGCCGATAAACAAAAAGCCATTGAGCAGTTCAGCAAAGCCATTGCCATCGATTCGGCCTTTGGAGCGGCCTATTTTTACCGCGGAGTAGCACGTTTTAAGCTGGGGCGCTACACCCAGGCCATAGAAGACTTTAACCGCGTCTTGCAACTGGACACCACACTGAAAATTGTGAATATGTACAAAGGGTTTGCCTACCGGCAACTGGGCATGCAGGAAGAAAGCCTGCAGGCTTTTAACAGCTACCTGCAAAGCAAAGAACATCTCACTGCCCTGGACTACAACATCATCGGCAAGGCCAATCTGGAGGCGGGCGACCTGGATGCTGCCATCGGCAGTTTTACCAAAGCCCTGCAAGACAATACCAGCGAAGCGCAGTACTATTACCTGTTCCTGGCTTATTTCAACAAAAAAGAATATGAGAAGGCGCTGCAACAAATCAATCTGGCTATCGAAGAAAATGAGAATTTCTACGGCTATTACCTGAACCGCGGCAGCACACGGCTTATGATGGGGCATTTTGAGCAAGCCCTGCACGACTACGATTATGCCCTGCAACTGGAGCCCAACGTGCCCGACAGCTACTTTCTGCGCGGCCGGGTACTCGACACCCTGCGGCAACACAATCTGGCCATTCGTGATTTCACCAGGGCCATAGAACTCAACCCTACCGATGGCACTTACTACTCCAAGCGCGGCAATGCCCGCTACGCTATCGGCAACCGGCAAGGCGCCTGCCTTGACTGGACCATTGCCAACCAACTGGGCTATTATGAGGATTTTGATAAAGTAAAATCCTTGTGCGAATAATAATCATCAAACCCTAAACCCCCTACTACCATGAACAAACGAAAACTCACCCCCTATCTGATTTTGGTCATTGCCATAGTTATTTTCGGAGCTATTCTGGCCAATAGCACCTTTCTGACCATCGAAGCCGGTGAAGCCGGAGTCCTGTTTCGCAAATTTGGCGGAGGACTGGATAAGGAAACCATCTACGGCCAGGGGTTTCATGTGGTAGCGCCCTGGAACACCATGTACATTTATAATATAAAAGAGCAAACAGCCGAAGAATCGATGAGCGTGCTGGATCGCAACGGCCTCTCGATGAATGTAGATGTAACGGTGCGTTTTAACCCCAAGCATGATAAGATCGGCTACTTGCATGAGCGCTTTGGCAAAACCTATATAACCACCCTGGTGATACCCGAAGTACGCTCGGCCGTACGCCAGGTGATGGGGCGCTACTCGGCCGAAGAGATTTACTCTACCAAACGTGCCGAAGTGGAACAAAGCATTATCGATGAGGCACAATCTACCCTGGGCAACGACCGCAACAACATCCAGATGACCGCCCTGCTGATACGTGCAGTGGAGCTGCCGGCCAACATCAAGCAGGCCATCGAAAACAAACTACAGCAAGAGCAGGAAATGCTGGCCTACCGTTTTAAGCTGGAGAAAGAGAAATCGGAAGCCGAGCGCAAGCGCATAGCCGCTGAAGGCGAAGCGGTAGCCAACCGCATAGTAAGCAACAGTCTTACAGATAAACTATTGAAAATGAGGGGAATAGAAGCAACTCAGGAAATCTCCAAATCGCCCAATACCAAAGTAATCGTAATTGGCGGAGGCGATAGCGGCCTGCCGCTGATACTGGGCAATAATTAGCGTAGATTTTAGCGAATTACCGGCAAAAATACAATGACCGACTGCCTTTTATTTGGCTGTAAAATGAACTATTTTAGTAGCCGTAAAGTTCTATTAGAAAAACACATTATACGAAAGAAAAAATCATGGTAAAATCAGCTCAAATCACAATAGACGGAAAGACATTCGAATTTCCGGTTGTAGAAGGCACCGAACACGAACTCGCTATTGATATCGGCAAGCTCAGAGCCCAAACGGGCGTTATCACCCTCGATCCCGGTTTTAAAAATACCGGCTCCACTTCCAGCGCCATCACCTTCCTCAATGGCGAAGAAGGCATACTACGCTACCGTGGGTATAGCATCGAAGATCTGGCCGAGAAATCCACCTTCCTGGAGGTAGCCTATCTGCTCATTTATGGTGAGTTGCCTTCAAAATCCGAATTTGATAAGTTTAAGGAAGACATCAAGTATCACACCCTGGTGCATGAGGATATCAAGACCATCCTCACGGGCTTCCCCTCCAATGCCCACCCGATGGGGGTACTCTCTTCCCTGGTTACATCACTTACCGCTTTTTATCCCGAATCGCTCGATCCCAATCGCTCGCGCGAAGGGGTTGACCTGAGCATTGCCCGCATCATTGCCAAGCTGCCCACCTTTGCTGCCTGGTCGTACAAAAACCAGAAAGGGCAGCCGGTGGTGTATCCGCGCAACGAGCTGGAATATGTGCCCAACTTCCTGCGCATGATGTTTGCCCTGCCTACCGAAGACTATGAGGTAAACCCGGTGGTGGCCAGGGCGCTTGACCAATTGCTCATTCTGCATGCTGACCACGAGCAAAACTGCTCTACCTCTACGGTGCGCATTGTAGGCTCCTCACAGGCCAGCCTGTTTGCCTCTATCTCGGCCGGCATCAACGCCCTGTGGGGCCCCTTGCACGGTGGCGCCAACCAAGCGGTAATCGAAATGCTGGAGAACATCAGAAAAGACGGTGGCGATACAAAAAAATGGATGGACAAAGCCAAAGACAAGAACGATCCGTTCAGGCTGATGGGCTTTGGCCACCGGGTGTATAAGAATTTCGACCCGCGCGCCCGTATTCTGAAAAAAGCGGCCGATGATGTGCTCGAGTCGCTCGGTGTGGTGGACCCTGTGCTCGATATCGCCAAAGGGCTGGAAGAAGTAGCCCTGAGCGATGAGTACTTTATCGAGCGCAAGCTCTACCCCAATGTGGACTTCTACTCAGGCATTATATACCGGGCCCTGGGCATTCCGGTGGATATGTTTACCGTGATGTTCGCCCTGGGTCGTCTGCCCGGCTGGATAGCCCAGTGGAAGGAAATGCGCGAGAGTGGAGAGCCAATCGGTCGTCCGCGACAGGTGTACATCGGCCACCCGGCACGCGATTATACGCCTATTGATAAGCGATAGCACAGTTTTTCTGCCGTAAATCATCACCCTGAATCGAAAAATGAGTAGATTCGGGGTGATTTTTTATATATGACATTATGGACTTACAACAACAATTTGCCGAAGCCCGGAAGCAAGTCAATAATCTGAGTGCCCGCCCTACCAACGAAGAATTGCTGCTGCTTTATGCCTTGTACAAGCAGGCTACAGCAGGCGATGTACAGGGCGAAAGGCCGGGCGGTTTTGACTTTAAGGGCGCTGCCAAGTACGATGCCTGGGCAGCTCAAAAGGGCAAAACTGCCGAACAAGCTATGCAGGAATACATTGCGCTGGTGGAGAAGCTGGTGGCTACCTACAACACCTGATACATGGAGGTCTTTTACCAACCTGATATCCTGAACGGTGTTCACCACCTCTCTGCCGATGAATCGAAGCACTGTATCAAGGTGCTGCGCCATGGTAAGGGCGACCGGATATACGTGGCTGATGGGCGCGGTACTTTGTTTGAAGTGCGCATAGAAGACCCCAACCCCAAAGCCTGTGTTTTTAGCATTATCAGCCACAGCCGCAGGCCTGATAAAGGCTTTGCCGTAAGCATTGCCATAGCCCCTACTAAAAACAACGAGCGCACCGAGTGGTTTGTAGAAAAAGCCATTGAGTTGGGTATTGACGAAATCAATTTTTATTTTGGCCGCCATTCGGAACGCAAGAAAATGAATATGGAACGCCTGCACAAAAAAGCGGTAGCCGCCATGAAGCAGTCGGAGCAGTTTATTTTACCGGCCATGAAACTGTACGACAGCTTTGCCGACTGCCTGGCCGCCACTCCGGCCGACCGGCAGCGTTTTATTGCCCATGTGGACCCCAGCCACCCCTATCACCTGATGGATATGGCGGAAAAAGGTGGTGCCTATACCGTGTTTATCGGGCCGGAAGGCGACTTTGCCGAAGATGAGCTGGTGGCGGCTTTTGAGGCCGGTTTTACCAAGGTAAGCCTGGGCCCCAACCGCCTGCGCACCGAAACGGCCGGCCTGGTGGCCTGCCACATCCTGAACCTGATAAACCGCTGATATGGCACTCAATTACATCTGGGTCGGTTTCTTTCTCATTGCCTTTGCCATCGGGCTGGTAAGGCTGATTTTTATGGGTGATACGGAGATCTTTCCAGCCATGTTCAACAATGTAATGGACATGGCCAAGACCGGTTTCGACATCTCGCTCGGCCTTACCGGTGCCATGACCCTGTGGCTGGGCATTATGAAAATAGGCGAAAAAGGCGGCATCGTGCATATTTTTTATAAACTCACCGGGCCGCTGCTACGCAGGCTGTTTCCTTCGCTGCCGCCTGAGAGCAGCGCCTTTGCCCCGATGATCATGAACGTATCGGCCAATATGATGGGTCTTGACAACGCAGCCACCCCCCTCGGCCTGCAGGCCATGAAAGAAATGCAAAAGGTAAATCCGCACCCCGACACCGCTTCCGATGCCCAGATTATGTTTCTGGTGCTCAACACCTCGGGGCTTACTATCTTGCCAATCAATGTAATGGTAATACGCGCCCAGATGGGCGCAGCCGACCCGTCCGATATCTTTATTCCCACCCTACTGGCTACTTACTTTGCCACCCTGGCCGGTTTGATTATCGTGTCTATTTACCAGCGGATAAATCTGTTCAACAAAGTAATCATAGCCTACCTGGGTAGCCTCACAGCCTTTATCATGGGGCTGATCTGGTACCTGAGCACTTTGAGCAAAAGCGAGATAGCCGTTTTCTCTTCGGTAGCCAGCAACTTCATCCTGTTCAGCACCATTATCTTTTTTATTATCCTGGCCATGCGGCAAAAGCAAAATGTGTACGAAGCGTTTATCGAAGGTGCCAAAGAGGGTTTCGGTATTGCCGTTACCATTATACCCTACCTGGTGGCCATGCTGGTAGCCATAGGCGCTTTCCGGGCTTCCGGTGCGCTCGATTACCTCACCGATGGGGTGGCCGCTTTCTTTCATTTGCTCGGCATCAACACCGACTTCGTGCCTTCGTTGCCCACTGCTTTTATGCGGCCGCTAAGCGGTAGCGGAGCACGCGGTATGATGGTGGAAACGATTAATGCCTATGGGGTCGATTCGTTTGCCGGACGGCTGGCCAGCGTGATGCAGGGTACCACCGAAACCACCTTTTATGTGATAGCCGTTTATTTCGGGGCAGTGAACATCCGCAAGACACGCTATGCCATCACTTGCGGCCTCTTTGCCGATATGGTGGGGTTGATAGCAGCCATCCTGCTGTCCTATTTGTTCTTTCACTAAACAAGCTTAAAAGGGAATGTTTTACATAATCGCATATTCAATTATGATATCAACAAAAATTTATTTATCTATCTAAATTTCAATTACTTAAATCAAAGTAATAAAAGTTTGAATTTAATCATTGATATACCCTTAATCAACCTGCACCTATGACACTTCCTACCGGTCGCTATCGCTCACTTGATGTTTTCAGAGGCCTGACCATCGCTATGATGATACTGGTAAACACCCCCGGCAGTTGGCAGCATATCTACGCACCGCTGCGCCATGCCGAGTGGCACGGCTACACTCCTACCGATCTGGTCTTCCCGTTTTTTCTGGTGGCCGTAGGGCTGTCAATGAGTTTTGTTTTGCCCAGGTACCGGGCGCGGGGGAACAAGGCTTTTTACAGCAAGGTGATAAGACGTGTGCTGCTTATCTTTTTTATCGGGCTGGCGCTTACGGCCTTCCCCTTCTACAACAAAGACTACAGCCAATTGCGTATCCTGGGGGTGCTGCAGCGCATTGCCCTGGCCTACGGCCTGGCGGCTGTCTGGGTTTACCACCTGCGGCAGGTACGCCTGCTTATCATCACGTCCTTGCTGGTACTGGTAGGCTACTGGCTGCTGCTCTGGCTGGCCGGTGGCCCCGACCCCTACTCGCTTACCCACAACCTGCCGCGCCAGCTCGACCTGCTGGTGCTGGGCGCCAACCACATGTGGCACGGTCATGGCCTTGCTTTCGACCCCGAGGGGCTGCTCAGCACCTTTCCGGCCGCGGTATCGGTAGTGAGCGGCTATCTGCTCGGCCTGCTTATTCAGCAAACCAAGCGGCCGGCTCCGGTGTGGCTGGCCGGTGTCCTGCTGCTGGCAGCCGGCTATCTGTGGAGCCTGGTTATGCCGATTAACAAATCATTGTGGACCAGCAGCTATGTGCTGGTGTCATCGGGCATTGCGGCCCTGGTGCTGGGTGTGCTGATCTATCTGATAGACATCAGGGGGTTGACCGGCTGGGCCAAACCTTTTGAAATCTTCGGCATGAATCCGCTGGCTGTCTTTATCTTGTCGATACTCTGGGTGAAAATTTATTTTATGATTCACATTGGTGACCGCAATATGTACGGCTGGCTTTACCACACCGTATTTGAGCCGATCGGCAACCCTACATTCGGCTCACTGCTGTTTGCCTTGTTTCACGTAGCCGGTTGCTGGCTGGTAGCCTGGCTGCTATACCGTAAACAGATAGTGATTAAAGTGTGAAAGGGGGCTAATAAATACCTCCAATACGCTGCAACGCCTTCAGGTCTTTGATGATAATCTTGCGGCCGTTGGTTTTGATAAGCTCTTCTTCCTTAAAATCATGAATCACCCTGATCAGTGTTTCAGTGGCCGTGCCCACCATATTGGCCAGGGCTTCGCGGGTCAGGTTGATTTCAGCCATCTCCTCCTCCCCTTGCGGGTTGTTGCGCGCATATACCGAGTTGAGCAGCACCAGGGTAGCTGCAGTGCGCTCACGCACCGGCTTCTGGGCGATATCCGTCACTACATTGGTTAAGGAGATCACCTCTTTCGAGAGATCAGTAATCAGGCGCTTGTTGAGCACCTTGTCATTTTGAAATGATTTGAGAAATTGCTCACGGGGAATATGGCAGGCCACCACTTCTTCCAGGGCTTCTACGGATACATGATAGAGCGAATCGCTGAGCATGGCCCGGTAACCGACCAGATCCCCGTCTTTGAGGATAGCCGTAATATGCTCCTTGCCCTGCTGGCCAAGCTTAAAAACCTTTACCTTACCCGACTTAATACAATAAACGCCCAACGGTCGTGTACCTTCCTGGATCAAACGCTGCCCTTTTTTGTACAGGTTACAGGTTTTGCTCATATCGAGCAGCTCCAGGGTCTCATCATTAACCCCTGCCAGCTTTCCGTGGTAGCGTGTTTTGCATTCGCGGCAGTGTGGGAATAAATCAGGCATATAGCGGTTGTTTTGCCAAAAATAGCAAATCTACCCTTAAAGTTAGCCCGTGTTTCTTAAAAAATCAATACTTGTTAATCGTCTTTGGGCTGGGTGCCGAATACTACATCCCACAAATTGGTAGATACCCCAAAGGCTTTGGTTTCAGGATACTTGTAGTGGTGCAGGGCATGCCACTTCCACAACCTGTTGAGCGGCTTGAATTTTGGCGGCTTAAACAAATGCTGGAAATAGTGCAACGTGATATACATAACGTATCCGAACAAAAAGCCGGGGAAAAAGGCAAAAGCAAAATCACGCATGATAAGCCAAAACAGGCTGAAAAACAAGGTGATAAGAATCAAGGCCGGTACCGGTGGCATAGCCAGCCGGGTGGGATCTTTCGGGTATTGATGGTGGATACCGTGACCTACATGTTGTATGCGTAACAGGATTTTGTTATCGGTCTTGACATGGTACAGCCAGCGATGCACCCAATATTCGGCCAGCGTCCAGGTAAGCCACCCCCCCAGGAATAACAACACAAACGCCCAGGGCTCGAACATAGACCAGAATTTGTAAATAAAGATACCCACGATAATCAGGTGCATGGTAATGGGTATGGAAATGTGGGTACGAGTCAGTTTTTCCATAAAGCTGTTTTTAAACAGCGAATCGGTACCTACATTGCGCGGTTTCAAATGCTCGGGTATACGGTCGAATTGTTTTTCCATGGCTTCAGTAATTTTTACAAAAATGCAGTAAAAAAAAGGGCTTTTGAATGATTTAAATCAGCTTTTAATACGAAAAATAACCTGCCGGGTTAGGCAATCAGACTATTTTCTGCACATCAGAAAACAGGAGTTCTTTTTAGCGGTTTTCGAGCTGCTGTCAAAACAATTTACCTCAAGGCAATTCTCTTAAAATCAGCCAAATAAAACACATGATGGAACACCAAATGGGAAATCCAAAGGCACAATAAAATTATAAATTATAGTATGAGCCAGGTCATTATTTTAGACAATAAAAATTGTAAATTTAGCACCTGTAAAATATTCACTAAACCTATACAGCCATGTATGAAAAATTGTTAGCCTTACAGGAATTCATCAGCCAGCCTTGGCCCTGGTGGATGGGTGCCGTGGTTATCGGCTCCACGGTTTTTATCCTGTTGTTCTTCGATAAAGAGTTTGGTCTGTCGGCCAACCTGCGCATCATGTGTGCAGCCGATGGGGCCGGAGACTATGCCGATTTCTTCGATTTTGACTGGAGCAAGCAGGGTTGGAACCTGATGATCGCCCTGGGAGCCCTTTTCGGGGGGTATATTGCCGCCAATTATTTCGGGGGTGATTTTCAGGCGCATGTCAGCCCGGCTACGGTAGAAACGCTCAACCAGATTGCCGGCAAGGATATTCTGGAATATGGCAACGTACCCATTGTACCCGGCACCGATGTTATTCACCCCAGCGTTCCGGAGTTCTGGGATATCTACTCCTGGCGTTCACTCTTTACCCTAAGAGGATTTATCATCATTGTAGTAGGCGGCTTTTTGGTAGGCTTTGGCGCCCGCTATGCCGGTGGATGTACATCCGGGCACGCTATCTCCGGATTGGCCGACCTGCAGTTGCCTTCCTTTGTAGCAGTACTGGGCTTCTTTATCGGTGGGTTGATCATGACCTGGTTTATATTGCCCTACATCTTAAGAATCGGTTTCTAACCTTAAACTTTGAGAATTATGAAAATGTTTAAATATATTGTCGTAGGCTTCTTCTTCGGCTTCGGCATGTGGAAACTGGAGGCCATCTCCGCTTTTCGTATTATGGAAATGTTTCACTTTCAGTCATTCCATATGTACGGCATCATCATTAGCGGAGTACTTACCAGTATGATTATCACCCAGCTTTTCCGCAAGGGCAAAATCAAGACCATTAAAGGTATTCAGCACCAGTTTAATGACAAAGACCGTACCTGGCCGCGCTACATAATCGGGGGCATTATCTTCGGTATGGGCTGGGCGCTTACCGGGGTGTGTACCGGTATGATGTTCGTGCTGCTGGGAGCCGGCTATACGGTATTCGTGGTTTTTATGGGTTCTGCCATGCTGGGTACCTTTGTCTATGGCCTTACCAGAAAATGGCTGCCACATTAATCTAAATAATCCGATTGTCGTTATTTTTGAAAATGCTGTTTTATCATATTGGTAAAACAGCATTTTTCTTGTTTTACCAGATGCGCCTAAAAGCTATCATACTTCTGTTCTTAATCTATACCGTCAACTCCCCTCTGCGGGGGCAGTCGCGGGAGATTATGATTGATATGATCAATCATTGCAACAACCTGCAAGGTTATAAGTCAAGGGTAGAAAAGATAGAACGCATAAAGGGTGAGTTGATTAAGCAGGTATCGGATGTGAAGCTGGCACGCCATCCGTTGCGCATTTACATCTACCAGCTTTATCCGAAAAAAGGTGTTGAGATATTGTGCAAAGCCGGCTCCAACAAAGCCATTGTCAACATGAACTCCTTCCCCTGGATCAACCTACATCTTGACCCCTACGGCACGCTGATGCGCAGAAACCAGCATCATATTATCTATGACTCGGGCTTCGACCTGCTGGCCAGTATTTTGCGCAAAGAACTGGCCAAAATTGGTAACGACACCCTGGGACGTATCTTCTACCACGGTATCATCCAATACCAGGGGCGCCCCTCCTACCACATCGAGATGCGCACCCCCGACTACCGCCTGGTGAAATATACCGTACAGGAAAACGAAGACCTGACCACCATCGCCCGCAAGCTGAACATCAGCGAATACAAAATTCTGGAACTAAACGATGATATAGATTTTTATGATGATGTAAAGGCCGGACAGGTGATAACCGTCACCTCCGATTATGCCCGTAAAATGAACATCTATATTGACCTGGAGTATATGCTGCCCCTGTACGTAGAGGTATTTGACGAAGAGGGGCTGTACGAAAGCTACGGTTACACGCAGTTTATTTTGAATCCGCCCTTTGCGGCCGATGAATTTACTGAAGATTACGAAGAATATAATTTTTAGATGATGCTTACCCCAGGTACACAGGCGCCCGATTTCACCTTGCCCGACCAGCACAATACCCCCTGGCAACTAAGCCGGTATATAGGTAAAAATGAAATCGTGCTTTACTTCTACCCCAAAGACAACACCCCCGGCTGTACGGCCGAGGCCTGCTCATTCAGGGATAATATGACTGCCTTCGGCAAGCTGCAGGCGCTGGTTGTAGGCATCAGCGCTGATACGCCCGCTCAGCACCGCCAGTTTATCGAGCACTACGGGCTCCCTTTTACCCTGCTTAGTGATACCGATAACCGCATACGACAACTCTATCAGGTACCGAAAAGTCTCTTAGGCCTGCTACCCGGGCGCACCACTTACATCATCAACCGCCAGGGTATTATTACCCATACTTTCAACCACCAGTTGGCTGCCAGGCGGCATGTAAGCGAGGCTTTGCAGGCACTGCAGGAGTTACATCAGTAGCGCACTACGGTAATCTGCGGGCCGTCATAGGGTATAGCCAGATAGGTATTGCCCTCGTAGTACACAATGGTACGACCGTCATCGCCCAGATCCCATATCTGGCCGCGCAAAAACACATTGATGCCATAGCGCACCCCGGCAGCAGCCGCCCGGCCACCCATGCTGTAGCGCAACCAGGCCTGCTCTTCGGTAATGTTACCCACATCCTGCGGCCTTACGTCATCAGGCATAGCGGCACCATTATAACCCTGCCAGGGTGTGGCCCACAGGCTATCAGGTGTAGAATATGAGGGTACGGCCATCACTTCCACTCCGGCAGTCCGCAACTGCTCATAAACAGGCGGGTACCAGGAATCGGCACATATGGCTATACCCAGGCGACCGGCAGCGGTATTGAAAGCAGGCAGGGTACCACCGGCCGGCTCACAGAAAGGCAATTCACTGTCGATCGGGTATTGTTTGCGTACTACGGCCGGCTCTATCGTGCCATCGGGGGTGAATACAAAGGAGGCATTGTAAAGTTTATTACCCATAGGCACAATATGGCCGTCTTTTACCACCGGGTCGGGCAGCACTACCGAGCCGGCCACGATAGTTACCTGGTAGTCGGCAGCCAGTTTTTTAAATGTCCACTCATAGATGGCGGCTGTCTGCCGGGCTTTCATCAGAAAAAGGGCGGCCGTAACCTTGTCGTGGGCGCTGCTGCGCCATATGGCCCTGACAAAAGACGGCAAATTGCTAAGCACTACCAGCCGTAGGGCCTCCTGGCTATGCGGGTTAGCAAATACCGCCTGTTTCTCTCCGGCCGCTACCAGCCAGGTACCCACATGCTCGGCCAGCACCACCACGGCCCCGGCAGGCAGCAGGCCACGCTGGGTGGCAGTCGTAAAATAATCGTTAAGCCGTTGATAGAAGCGCGGCCCGGTGGCATAATCGGCCGGCTGCATATAGGGCTGAATACCTACCAGGCGCACCGCAGCACCCGGATTGCCTACCTCAAAAAAGGTAATCTCCGGTTGCGGTTGTGCCGGCAAGGAGGTATCGTCATCTACCCGCCCCAGCTTGCTCCATACCAGATATGCCAGCAATAAGCCGCCTGCCAACACCAGAGAATAGCGCAAATACTTAGGCATGGTTTTCTTTGTTTCTTACCCCCTTAAAATCTTTATCGTCAGGTTTTTCTTCTATCAGAAAATTAGGCTTATCCAGCTTGAGCGCTATTTTAAAAGCGGCATTCATCAGGCCTACATGGCTGTAGGTTTGTGGAAAGTTGCCCCACTGGCTACCGGTTTCGGCATCTATATCTTCACTGTGCAGCCCCAGGTGGTTGGTAAAGCCCAGCAGGTGTTCGAATATTTCGGAGGCTTCGCGCAAGCGCCCGACAGCCGCCAGGGCCTCTACATACCAGTAGGCACAGATCAGGAAGGTGCTCTGCGGTTTGCCAAAATCATCTTCGTGTTTATAGCGGTAAAACAGCCCTTCGTTGGTGCGCAGCTCCTTTTCCAGCGCTTGCAGATGCCCCTGCGCACGGGGCGATTGCGGGTCGAGGTAGTTCATGGTAATCAGGTGCAATTGGCTGGCATCCAGCCGGTCACTCTCTATCGAAGAGGTATAGGCCTTGAGGCTCGGCTTGTAGCAGCGCTCGATCTGGCGGGCGGCTTCATCACGTAGCTTAATAGCATAGTTGTACATGTTGTCGTCCTGCAGATGACGGGCTATCTTGAGCGCGGCACTGGCTCCCGCCCAGTGAAACTGAAAGGTGTAGCAATGACGAAAGCTCATATTGCGCAACTCCCACAGACCGGCATCGGGTTCGTCCATGGTGTTGGCAATATTGTTGAGCAAATCCATCACTATATCGGTAGAGCGCTGGCGGCCGGCCGTGCTCAGGCGTTCATCGGTATAGAGTGGCAGGATGGAGACGAGCATTTGACCGTAAACATCATTCTGGATATGCTCTTTGGCCTGATTGCCGACCCTTACCGGCCGGTTGCCCAGGTAGCCTTGCAGGTCGAGGATGCGTTCATCAAAGTCTTCACGACCTACAATGTTGTACACCGGATTGTAGCGCAGGTGCCGGTTCACCGAAATATTCTCGATATAATTGGAGTATTTTTCCAGTTCCTCAAACTGCCCGATAGCGCTGAGGGCATTGAGCGTATAGTATGAATCGCGCATCCAGCAGTAGCGATAATCCCAGTTGCGACCGGAGCCCGGGTGCTCGGGCAGACTGGTTGTGGTAGAAGCCGTAATGGCACCGGTATCTTCAAACTGATGGAGCTTCAAGGTAAGGGCCGAACGGATAACGGCCTCCTGCCACAGCGGCCCGATGGTACAATGGCGCACCCAATCCTGCCAATAGGCAATGGTTTTGCTTAAAAAACTTTCTGCCGTGCTCACAATGGGGCCTTCCAGCGGCACCCCCCAGGTAAGAAACAGATATACGGGCTCGTTCAGTTGAAATGACTTGTTGTTCAATAAATAATGCAGCGACACATTAGTAGTAAGCCGCACCGGCTGCTCATAGCCTTCGTAACGCAGGTGGCTGCTGCCCGACAGCACCTGGGGTTGCATAGCCCCGTATTCCCCACGCGGATCGCAGACAACCCTGATGCGCGGCATGCCGTGCACGGCTTCTATTTTGCGCACCAACATCAAAGGCCGGTAGTGGCGGTCGAAATTCTCAAAACGGGGCGCGAAGTCGGTCACTTTGAGGCAACCGTCTTCGGTTTCCAGTTCGGTGCACAGTACATTGGTGTTCTTGATGTAGTACTGACGGCTATCTACTATGCCCATATCGGGTATTACGCTGAAGGTGCCACCTTTGTCTTCATCCAGTAGCCCGCCAAAAATAAAACTGCTGTCGAAGCGCGGCCAGCACAGCCACTGTACCCGGGCCCGGGTATCAATCAGGGCCTGGTAAGAGCAATTACCAATCAATCCCAGATTATAGGTATGGCGGTCCGGCTTCATAAAAAATAATCATAATTGAAAAGCAGGCGAAAATTAGCCAATTTATAGTTGAACTCAACCAGTCAACCGCTAAAATTCCATACTTTTTCAATCAGGCGCTGGCCACCGCCTCTAGCAATTCAGCCGGCTCCGGCCTGATCAGGTAATTGTTGGTACGATCGACATAGATGATGCGACCCTGCTCATCGGTAATAATGACGGTAGGCAATACCGTATCTTTCTTGTATTGGCTCATGCCAAATCCCAGCGGTACACCTTCCGGGTGTTCGATACCCAGCAACCTGGCCATGCGGTTTTCGCAGTCGGTAAGAAAAACAAAGGCGGCTGACAGCTTGCCGGCCAGTTCGCTAGTCTTTTCAGGCGGCTGCGGACTGATGAGCAGCACTTCGGCACCGCGTTCCTGCAAATCGCTGTACTGCCGGGACAACTCACGTATCTGGGCCATATCTACCGGACACCAGTTGCCCCGAAAAAACAGATAAACCACTTTTTTACCCAGCAATTGACTGCAATAGAAAGTATTTCCCTCAGGGGTTTCAAAGGTGAGTTCAGGCAGTACTTTACCGGTTTGCAAATAGGGAGAATCAGGCAATTCGAGCACCGCATACCAAAACAAATAAAGCACCCAAAACACGAAGCCACCAGCATACATGGCCATTACCAGCCAACCGATTTCATGCAGGCTAGCCAGGGGCATCAGCGTGCCTGCCAGGATAATGATGGTAAAAGCTATCTGCCTGACGGCTGCCTGCGCAACAGTAGCCACATTAAGGCCCAGGTAAAATGCCAGTGGCAAAAGAGCCGACAACAACATACCGGTAGTGGCCATGCCGAAGCCCAGCACATTGACAAAATAAATACCCACAGCCGCCAGCAGTATCCAGTACCACACGGCCAGCAGGATAAAAATCCTCTTCAGTTTGCTTTTCATAGCTTGTTGATCAGTTGCAGAAAAACTTCCGGCTCCGGGCGTAGCCGGTAATTATCGGTTTGCGCTGCCAACATCACCTGTCCTGTTTCATCAACCAGCAGCACTGTGGGCAGCACTGTGGCACTGTCGTAGCCCAGCGCCTGCATACCGGCAGGGGTGCCAAAGGCATGGGCAATGCCCAGTTTACGGGCCATCCGGTTATCCTCATCTACCAGAAAAGTAAGGCCGGCATCGTACTTGTGCGCCAGTTGCCGGCTGTAGCCTGCCGGTTGCGGGCTCACCAGCACCACCTGCACACCGGCAGCGTGTAGCTTACGGTAGCCAGCAGCTATTTCTTTTATCTGCGCCATGCACAGCGGGCACCAATTGCCGCGGTAAAACATGTATAACACCTTCTTACCCAGCCATTGCTTGCTTGTTACCGGTTGGCCATCTACATCGGCAAAGGTGAGCTCAGGCAAGCGCTCACCGGCCCGCCATTGCCTGGCAGCAGCGGGCAAACGTGAATACCAGTAAACATACAACATCCACAGTACCGGGCTCAACGCCACGGCAAACACCCACCAGGAGGAAGCCGTAGTCGGCCAGCCGTCATAAAAAAGGATAAGCATTCCGGCCAGAATGGCCAGGGTAATGATATGCAGGCCGGAATCGGCAATTCTGGCGGCCGGCCGCCAGCCCATCAGCACAACAAAAAAAGCAAATGGCACACCCCCGGCTAGCATCAGCGCCAGCACCAGCCGGCCGTTACCCCCGCTGTACAACAGAAAACCGGCATACAGAGTTAGTGCCAGCCAATAAGTAATAACAAAGGAGATAAAAAACGATTTTAATAAGTTCATATCATAGTAGTATCTTTGTGATAAACCGATTTGACTCTATTATAGTTCAATTTTTATGCGCTTAACATCTGCCGACAAGAAAGTACTTTTTTTCCAGTATCTGTCTGTTATAGTTTCCTTTTTGTTACTCAATACTTACATCCCAGGCAGCGACCCGTTCAGTAAGTTGTTTCTGATATTCGCTTTTTTGATTATCCTGGTATATATCTTCGGATATCGCTTTGGCACCCATACGCTCTTTAGCCCGTTGTGGTATCTGCTGCCTTTACTTGCTGCCTGTTACTGGTTTTATAATTTCGGCCAAAAAGGTGTTACACTTAAAACCCTGATAGCTACAAGTCTGGTAGCTGTCTGGAGTATTGGCATGACTATTAACTGGTTGCGCAACTGGCAGGGCCTGTACAAGCCCGATTTCAGACACGAACAACTGGCGCGGCAGACAGGTAAGTGGTATGTACTTATGAGCTTTCTGCTGATCTACCTTACGTTTATGATAATGACGTTTTTACTGGTTTCGCCATTGTACTATGCTTTTATGTTTGCCGACTCATGGCATTGGCTCAACTGGCTAGGCATTGGCCTGGGTCTATTAGGGATTATAATAGAAATAATAGCAGACAACCAACTCTACCGGTTTGTAATAAAGCAGCACAACCCCATTGCCGTGATGCGGTTCGGACTATGGCGCCATATCGCCCACCCCAATTATTTAGGTGATTTACTGTTTTGGCTGGGACTGGCACTGACTGCCTATCATGAGCTGGCAGATTACTGGATATTCATTGGCATTATTATTTATGCTCTGTTTGTCAGGCTAATATCCATCCCTGTGATGCGTACTCATCTGCTGAGCAACAAGCCGGGTTACGATATTTATATTAAAAGCACATGGCCTCTTTTTCCCAAATTCTTCGGCAAAAAGCGCTCTTAGTCTTGCTCCCGGTCTTGCTTCTGCTGGCATGCGGACAACCAGGAGAACACCGGAATAAGGCACAAGAGGCTGGCATCTCGCTGGTGGTACTGGGCATCGCCCAGGATGGCGGTTATCCGCAAGCCGGCTGTGAAAAAGCCTGCTGCCGGCCGGTTTGGGAAGGGCGGCAGCAGCCACGCAGGGTGGTATCGTTGGGCCTGGTGGATAACATCAGCAACCATGTCTATCTTTTCGATGCCACACCCAATTTTCGTAGTCAATTGCACGATTTGCTGGGCTACCTGCCGGCCGGGCAGCGCAGCGTACAAAACCTGGGCGGCATCTTTCTTACCCATGCTCATACCGGCCACTACACAGGCCTGATGCACCTGGGTCGTGAGGCTATGGGAGCACACGGAGTGGCTGTTTATGCCATGCCCCGCATGCTGGCCTTTTTGCAGAACAACGGCCCCTGGAATCAACTGGTAACCCTACAAAATATAGCCCTGCAACCGTTGCGGGCAGGCTCCTCCGTACATTTACCTAACAACATTACCGTGACCCCAATACTTGTGCCGCACCGCGATGAATACTCCGAAACGGTAGGCTTCCACATCCGGACACCAGCCAAAAGCGTGCTTTTTATTCCGGATATTGACAAATGGCAAAAATGGCAGCACAACATTGTAGAAGAAGTAAAAAAAGTTGACTATGCTCTGCTGGATGCCACTTTTTACAGTGAGGGTGAACTCCCCAACCGCAATATGAAAGAGATACCCCATCCCTTTGTACCGGAAACCATGCAACTATTTGAAAACCAACCCGATAGTGTGAAAAGGAAAATCTATTTCATCCACTTCAACCACACAAATCCCCTGATGCTGGATGGCCCGGCCACTACCCTGGTACGTCAAAAAGGCTTTAACCTGGCGCGTGAAGACCAGCAGTTTAAAATATATAAAACGCCTGTTATTAAAAAAAATCGGCAATAGCGCTGGAATGTTGACTGGTCGTGCCTATTTTCGTTTGTTAAAAGTTTGTCATTCGGAAAAAAATATATGTTAATATGATTAACAGGTCATCAGGTCTCTTATACCTATTGGTAATCCTTTTCATTGGTAGTTGCCAGAAGAAAGAGGAAGCGCAAAAGCCACCAATACCCGAAGTAAAAGTGGTGGCTGTGATGCAGCAAAAACTACCGATTTATGAATACTTTGTCGGCCAGGTTTATGGGCAGGAAGATGTAGCCATCAACGCCCGTGTAGAAGGCTACCTGACTGGTATTCACTTTCAGGAAGGTAGCCGGGTAAAAAAAGGGCAACTGCTTTATTCGATAGACCAGGCGCCTTTTCTTGAAAAAGTGGCCAACGAAAAGAGCAAGGTGGCCGAGGCCCGCACCAAACTGGTAAATGCCGAAAACGAACTGGCACGCTACCAGCCGTTGGCTGAAATAAATGCGGTAAGCAAGAGCGACCTCGACTTTGCCATTGCCAATCGCGATGCCGCCCAGGCTGCACTGGAAGCCGCCAAAGCCAGTCTGCGTATGGCCGAAATAAACTTGAGTTATACACGTATCAAATCACCTATTACAGGATTCATAGGCAAAACGTTGGCCCGGGTAGGTGAGTTCGTGGGGCGTAGCCCCAGCCCGGTACTGCTCAACACCGTATCCAAAATAGACCGGGTAAGGGTACAGTTCTTTATTACCGAAACCCAATATTTACATATAGTAAAAGAAGCGCTGCACAGAGAAAATAACCAGGAAAGAGAATCTGCCGGAGGGGTAACGCTCATACTGGCTGACGGCTCGGAGCATCCGTATAAAGGCAAAATAGACTTTGCCAACCGCGAGGTGGACCCGCAAACGGGCACCATGCTCATTCAGGCCTCATTCCCTAACCCTGAACTTTTGCTGCGCCCCGGTCAGTTTGCCCGGGTGAAAGTGCTCATGGAAACCGTAGATAATGCCCTGATAGTACCCTTGCGTTGTCTGAGCGAACTGCAGGGCAGGTATTCTGCCTTTGTGGTAGGTGCCGATAGCACGGTGAGCGTAAAACAAGTAGAAGTAGGCCGCAAAATAGGCGATGTGGTGCAAATAACCGATGGCTTGCAAGCAGGTGATAAAATTATTATCGAAGGGCTGCAAATGGCCGGCAATGGTGTGAAGGTAAAACCCATAACTGAAAAATTTGTAAGCAAAGCTACCGATCTGTAATCATGGCTGATAACAAAGGAAATTTTTTCGTCCACCGTCCTATTGTAGCTATGGTTATCGCCATAGTGATCGTTATTGTAGGCACCATTTCGATGATAGGGCTGCCGATAGAGCAATACCCCAACCTGACTCCCCCGATAGTAGAAGTACGTGCCACATATACAGGGGCCAATTCCCTGAACGTAGAAGAGTCGGTAGCTACCCCGCTCGAGCAGGAAATCAACGGGGTGGACAATATGATATACATGAAGTCCACCAACTCCAATGACGGTACCATGAACATCGAGGTGTCGTTTGATGTAGGCACCGACCCCGATATGAATACCGTACTTACGCAAAACAGGGTGTCGGCCGCCTCGGCCAAGCTGCCTGCGGAAGTAACCAAATACGGGGTGACCACCAAAAAATCCCTGCCCAACATCCTACTGCTCGTTACTCTTACCTCCGATGGTCGCTACGACCAGCAGTTCCTCGGCAACTACGCGCTGATTAACATCAAAGACCAACTGGCCCGTATCAAGGGTATCGGCCGGGTAGAAGTGCTGGGAGCAGCCAACTATTCGATGCGTATCTGGGTGAAACCCGACCGCCTGGCACACATGGGCCTTACCGTACCGGAAATCATCAATGCCATCAATCAGCAAAACGTTATTGTACCCGGTGGCAAGTTTGGTGCTGAGCCGGCTCCTCCCGGCACCGAGTTCACCTATACGGTCAGATTGCCCGAGCGCTTCAATTCGCCCGAAGCCTTTGGCGAAATTGTAGTACGCACCAAAAACGATGGCTCACAGATTAAGTTGAAAGATATTGCCACCATTAACCTGGGGGTGGAAACCTACAACATGTTTTCGCGCCTAAACGGCCAGACAGGAGCTATTATAGCACTTTATCAGGCTCCCGGCTCCAATGCTGTAGAGCTGGCCCAAAGCATTCGCGACAACATGGAAGAAATAGCCCAGCGTTTTCCGGAGGGCATTAGCTATACGGTATCGATGGATACCACCAAAGCCATTGATGCCGGAATTGACGAAATCATTACCACGCTGATTATTGCCCTGATACTGGTTATCCTGGTGGTTTTTCTTTTCATTCAGGATTGGCGGGCTACCCTTATCCCTACCCTGGCCATACCTGTATCTCTGATTGGTGCCTTTATCTTTTTCCCCATGCTGGGCTTTACCATCAATGTGCTCTCCCTGCTGGGGTTGGTGCTGGCTATTGGTATTGTGGTTGATGACGCCATCGTAGTGGTAGAGGCCGTACAGGTGAATATCGAAAAAGGGATGAATGCCAAAGAGGCCACCATAGAAGCCATGCGAGCTGTTACGGCTCCGGTTATTGCCACTACTCTGGTTCTGATAGCCGTATTTATACCGGTGGCCGGTATGGCCGGCATTACCGGCATCCTTTACCAGCAGTTTGCCATCACCATTGTGGTATCGGTTATGGTATCCTCTGTCAATGCCCTTTCTCTAAGCCCGGCCTTGTGCTCGCTGCTGCTAAAAAAACCACAACCCTATAAGGGCCCGCTGGGATGGTTTTTCGGCAAATTCAACAAAGGGATGGATCGCAGTACCGAGTCTTACATGAGTTTTACTAATATTGTTACACGTAAAATAAAACGCGGGGTAATTTTTATCCTTATTACTATGGTAGCAGCCGGTATCTTCGGCAAGATGGTGCCGGGCGGTTTCATCCCGGAAGAAGATATGGGTTATTTCTTTGTCAACGTACAGCTACCCAATGCCGCCTCACTGCAACGTGCTGACGAGATTACCAAGCAGGTGGAGAATATTCTGATGGAGTTTGATGAGATAGAGTATGTGACCACCGCTACTGGTTATAGTATTCTGTCAGGGGCTATGATTTCCAACACCGGCTTCTTATTTATATCACTCAAAAACTGGGACGAGCGTGACTATACCGCCAAAGAACTTATACAAAGGGTAAACCAACGCCTGAGCAAAGAAGTGCGGGGCGCCCAGGTGTTTGCTTTTGGCCCGCCTGCCCTACCCGGCCTGGGCAATGGTTCCGGATTTAGTATTATGCTGCAAGACCGTGGTGGTAACGATGTCAGCTATCTGGCAGAACATGTAGCTAATTTTATTAAAGAAGCCAATAAGCGCCCGGAGATCGGGGCAGCCTTCACTACCTTCCAGGCCAACACCCCGCAGCGCTTTATGGATATCGACAAAGAAAAAGCCCTGAAACTGGGCATTAACCTGGCAGACCTGTACACCACCGTAGGAGCTTTTATGGGTGGGGCTTATGTCAACGATTTTACCCGCTTTGGTCGCCTGTACAAAACCTATATCCAGGCCGAACCGCAATATCGTGTAGATGAATCACGCATCAGTGATTTCTTTATCCGCAACAAAGACGGTAAAATGGTGCCGCTGTCTACAGTAGCCACTATCAAGCCCATCTCCGGCCCCGATTATACCATTCGTTTCAACCTTTTCCGCTCGGTGGAAATAACCGGTGGGCCGGCACCCGGCTATACTTCCGATCAGGCGCGGCAGGCCCTGAAAGAGGTAGCCGAAAAAGTGCTGCCGGCCGATATGTCGTATGCCTGGAACGCCATGTCATTTCAGGAAGAAAAGGCCTCGGGCTCATTGGGGGCAATCCTTACATTCTCCCTGGTGTTTGTGTTTCTGATTCTGGCTGCCCAGTATGAGAGCTGGTCGTTGCCGTTCAGTATCCTGTTGGGCACCCCTTTTGCCATATTGGGAGCTCTGTTTGCCCTTTGGCTAAGCCGGCAGTTCTCCCCTACTTTCGAAAACAACATTTTTGCCCAGGTATCTTTTGTAATGCTGATAGGCATGGCGGCCAAAAATGCTATTCTGATTGTAGAATTTGCCAATGAAGAATTCAAGAAAGGACTTAGTTTGTTTGACGCTGCCATTAAAGCCGCGCAATCGCGCTTCCGGCCTATCCTGATGACCGCTTTCTCTTTTATACTGGGTGTGCTGCCGTTGGTGGTAGCCTCCGGAGCCGGTGCCGAAGCCCGCAAAGTAATGGGTATGGCCCTGTTGGGCGGTATGGTACTGGCCACTTTCCTGGGAGTATTTCTTTATCCGATGTTGTTTGTCTTTATCGGTAAAATAACCGGTTATGAGAAGAAACGTGACGCTGCCGCATCCTCAAATAACGAATAAAATGAAGAGACAAAATATCATATTATTAGCAACTGTATTTTTTGCTTCGTTGTTGCTCGATAGCTGCAAGGTAGGACCCGATTTTTCCAAACCGGATATGCCGGCACCGGCTACCTTTCGCTATAGTGATATGGCAGCCGATACGGTCATCAACCTGCGCTGGTGGCAATTGTTTAACAATCCTGAACTGGACAGCCTGATCACCATTGGCTTGCGCGAAAACAAGGATGTGCTCAAAGCGGCCAGCCGGGTGGAGCAGGCCATGATCACCATCGGGTTTACCAAAGCCGACCAGTTTCCGGCTATCGGGGTAGCCGGCACAGCCACAGCCGGTAATATTATCGGCAATCAACCCTTGTCGGCCGATGCCGGCATTTATCTGGGTGCCTTAACCCTTAACTGGGAGATTGATTTCTGGGGCAAATTTCGCAGAGCAACGGAAGCCGCCCGGGCTAACTTCGTGGCCTCACAATATGCCCAGCGTACCATCCAGATCGGCCTGATCAGCGCCATCACGCAGACGTACTTCCTGCTGCTCGATTACCGCTGGCGCCTGGAGATAGCCCGTAAAACCTATGAGTCACGCAAGGTAGCCCTGGAAATCATCAAAGCCCGCTTTGAAAAGGGCATTGTACCTGAAATAGACCTGAACCAGGCACAAATACAACTAAGCATAGCCCAGGCCAACGTACCTTTTTACGAGCGCCTGGTAGCCACTACCGAAACGGCCCTGGCCGTACTGTTGGGGCGCAACCCGTACGAGATCAATACCCAGGTTACCCTACTTGGTCAGGCTTTCCCTGATGATATACCGCCAGGTATCCCCTCTGAGCTGCTGGAGCGCAGGCCCGATGTCATGGCTGCTCAAAATCGTTACCATGCCGAAGTAGCCAATGTTGGTGTGGCTGTGGCACAGCGGTTTCCCTCTATCAGCCTTACCGGGCTGATAGGTGGCGTAGCTTCGCATGAGCTCTCTCAGGCTGTATCGGGTGGCCTGGCCTGGAGTGCCGGTGCCGGGCTGGTCAGCCCGTTGATTAATTGGGGTAAAAACAAAAAGCGGGTGGAAATACAACGTCAAATTGCCCAACAGGCAGCTTACGACTATGAAAACACCGTTATCCAGGCTTTTAAGGAAGTGGAAGACGCCCTGATAACCGTTCGTACCAAAAAGGCTGAATTGCAAGCCCGTGAACAGCAAATGCGGGCCGCCCTCAATACCCGCAGGCTCTCGCAAAAGCGCTACGATGGCGGGGTAACCAGCTACCTGGAAGTGCTGGAAAGCGACCGCTCTGCTTTCGAAGCGGAGCTGGTGTATGCGCAGGCAAGGCAGGAACTGCTGTCAAGCTACATCTTGCTTTACAAAGCACTGGGTGGCGGATGGATTACTCCGGCCGAGGAAGAAGCTGCCCAACAGGCGGCTGCTGAAGAACAACAAAAATAACTACAACAACTCTACCGGCTCAGCGAGCAGGGTTACCCCATTGCCGGGCGTGGCCGGATAGACAATCATACCGTTGTCGAAGCTCACCCCCCTGGCCGGGTCGTTGGCTATCAGCAAGGTGCCATCGGCATCCAGGTAGTTGAGTTGCGGAGCCAGTTGCGCCAGTGCCGAAATACCCACCGATGATTCGTTCATACAGCCGCCCATCACCTGCATACCCAGGACCCTCGCCTGCCGCACCATACGGTTGGCCGGGGTCAGCCCCCCACACTTGGTGAGCTTGATATTGATACCGTGAAAATAACCGGCACAACGCGCTACGTCTTCCTCCGTCTGACATGATTCATCGGCTATTACCGGCAATACACTCTCCTTATACACCTGTTTCATTCCTTGCCAGTCGGCCGGGTCGAGTGGCTGCTCGATATACTCAACGCCCAGTTCCTGCAACTCGCGGGCCTTGGCAATGGCCTCCTCTGCCTGCCAGGCACAATTGGCATCTACCCTGAACACGGCATTGGTATGCTGACGCAACTCCCTGACAATCGCCACATCATCTTCGGTACCCAGCTTTATCTTGTACAACGGCCAGGGCCTGGCTTTTAATTTCTCCACCATCTTATCCACAGAGGCCAGACCTATGGTATAATCGGTAAGCGGTGGTTGCCTGTCTGCCCCGCCCAGATAACTGCGCGTGCTGATGCCTTGCTTCTTGCCATACCAGTCGTAAGCCGCCTCATCAACCGCACATAAGGCAAAGTTGCCGATAGCAGTGTGCTGCTGTAGAAAAGCATGTACCTCCTCCGGCCGTGCCGGCACCAAAGATTGCAAGGCGCGGGCAGCTTCCGCCAAATCCTGGCGAATGGTTGCCTCATCAATACCGAAATAGGTGTTTACCGTAGTTTCGCCATAGCCGCTGATGCCATCCTGTCGTAGTATGGCTATGAATACCACCTGCACACTACGCTGGCTGTGAGCTGTCTTAAAATGATCTTTGAGCCTTAGCTCAAAACGAGCCGCCTGTAATTCCATAGATGCAAGTATAAACCGGAATAATGGGTTTGCGGATATCCTCAGGCATGGTTTTACGAAAATAAGCCACCCGGCTACAGTTCAATGCGACAATTATATTTTGACAGCTCGTCCATTTCTTCTTCCATGCTGAATTCAGCCCGTTTGTCGTGCATGTACTTGCGATGGTACTCTTTCAGGTCTTTACGCAGAATGCTTTCGGCATAGCGCCTGATATCCTCTTCGCTGGTCAACAGCAAGCCCGGCACTGCGGTCGGCTTGTCATTTTCATCTTTGGCCACCATGGTGAAATAGGAGGTATTGGTATGCTTAACCACGCGTTGCTTAACATTCTCGGCCGTGACTTTAATACCCACCACCAGCGAGGTACGACCAGTGTAGTTTACCCGCGCCAGCAGTGATACCAGATCACCTACCTCTACCGGCTGCAAAAAATCAACATTCTCCACGGCCACAGTCACACAGTAGTTTTCGGCATGCTTGGTAGCACAGGCATAGGCTACCTTGTCCATCAGTGATAAAAGGATACCGCCATGTATTTTGCCACCGAAATTGGCATACGAGGGTATCATCAATTCGGTAAGAGTGGTATCCGAATCAGACGGCCTTTTATAGCGTTGCATAGGCCGAAATTAGTAAAAACAAGTCAATTACGGAAATTATCAGCCAGCCGCTATCTTTTTCAGCGCGAGGTGATTAAAGCGCCACAGCGTCCAGACTGCGGCAAAAGTAAGCCCCAGAAGCAGGCCTGTCCAGATGCCTGCCGGGCCCATAGCGGTTTTAAAGCCGAGCACATAACCCAGCGGCAAAGCCAGCACCCAGTAGGCAGTAAAAGTAATAAACATGGGTATTTTCACATCTTTCATCCCTCTTAAGGCCCCCAGGGCGATCACCTGAATACCATCCGACAACTGAAACAGGGCGGCAATTACCAGCAGTGACGAGGCTATCTGCAATACTTGCGGATTGTTGTTATACAAGGTAGGCAAAAAGTGCTTACCTACAATAAAAACCATGGCAAAGAAAGCCATCAGCGCTGTACCCATGCCTACCAGGGTAAGGCCGGCCGTACGCATAGTGCGATAGTTGCCCCGCCCCAGTTGGTTGCCCACCCGAATGGCTGCTGCCGCCCCCAGCCCGGAAACTGTCATATAGGTGATAGACGCCAGGTTGATGGCAATCTGATGCGCTGCCTGTGTAGCCGCACTTATCCAGCCCATCATCAACGCGGCCACTCCAAATGCCCCTACCTCGAAAACGAACTGAAAGCCGGCCGGCATGCCGATACGTAGCAGTTCCCGGATCATCTTTTTGTCAAGCCCACGCCAGCCAAAACCGGCCAGATATGGCTTAAACCGGCTGTCGATAAGCACATAAATCACCACCAGCACAGCCATGCCCGTACGGGCGATAAGGGTGGCGATACCCGCCCCCAGCAAGCCCAGAGCCGGGAAGCCCAGCTTGCCGTAGATAAGTACATAGTTGAGCAAAACATTCAGGATATTCATACTCACAGAGACCATCATAGGTACGCGGGTAATAGAAAGCCCCTCACTAAACTGTCTGAACGACTGGAAGACCATCATGGGTAACAACGTCAAGCCAATGGTCATCAGGTAAGGCGTGGCCTGTTCCACTACTTCCGGCTGCTGGCCGAAGTAGCTTAGAAAACGGGCGATAATCATCACCCCAATCAGCAGGATAAGCCCCAGGGAGGTATTTACATAAAGCCCGTGCCGCAGCACCTTGCCACACTCCTGCGGTTGGTCACGGCCATGCGCAAACCCCACCATGGGCGTAATGGCAAAGGTTACCCCCAGCCCGAAAGTCATAAAAAAATAAAAAATGGCATTGCCCAGCGAGGCTCCGGCCAGGGGAATGTAGCCGACCCGCCCCACCATCATATTATCGGCCACGCCTACCAGCACATGCCCCAACTGGCTGGCCATTACCGGCAAGGCCAGGTGTATATTGGTGCGCAGGTGCTCTTTCAGGGTCATAGCCGGCAAAAATAGAGCAATTAACCAAGGACCCGGTAGCCAACCATAAAATAAAGTACTGGTGGTCGGTGGTTAGGGAACAATCAAATGCGGCACTTTAGCCAGTTGCCAGTCGATTACCAACCCACCGGCCAGATCGCGGGCTATCTGCTCACCATACAACACCTGCGTCAGGTACAGGGCCGCCTCAAAAGAACGGGCGCCTCCGGCCGAAGTAATAAACTTGCCGTCATGCACGAAATACACACTGTCAATCACCTGCAAATGCGGGAAACGCTCCTTATACAAGGCCAAATCGCCCGGAAAAGTGGTAGAGGCATGGTCGTCAAGCAAACCCGCCTGGGCCAGCACAAAGGCCCCGTCACAATGTGAGGTAACATAAGTGGCCTGCCCTGCCGCACGCCTCACAAAAGCCAGCATAGCGCTATCCTCCAGGTCGGTATCGAGGTGATGCTCGGCACTGGGCACTACCAGAATATCGATAGGTGGCAGGCTGTCGGTCAGATAACCGTAATCGGGCGTAATCTGCAACCCCTCAAAAGTATGTATAGGCTCTCTGGTAGCTGCCACTGTAAATACATTCATGGCCTTAATACCCTGGCGGAAGATAGTATGCTGGAAGATATCATAGGGCGCAGTAAGCTCGGTATTATAGGTGCCGTTCATAACCAAAAAAGCCACATTATACCGATTAGCCGGCAATTCACGGCTAGCTTTTTCGGTTGATTTTTGGCAGGCATACCCTACAGTAAGCAAGATAATAGAAGAAATCAGGTAACGCATAATAACAAGGCTTGGTCTGAAACCTGCAAGTTAACAGAAATCCGTCAGAGACTAAAAAGCAAGCGCCTGCTTTTGTCATATTAAGAACAATTGGATTTAGGTGAACAACGCTGGGAGTCCTGCTCACATTTATTTCCGCCTCAGCCCTATTAATCCTACATTCGACCAACACTTGTCTTTCATGAGCGTTCATAGTTCGACACCTTCGTTGGTTACATACTCATAAAAGGGAGTGATTCTGTGGCGCAATTCCCAATCTTTTTTCGAGAGTACCAAAGGGCTGATGATTATGCCAGTTTCAAATTCTATGTCGTATAAAGGATATTTTATCCTTTTTTCATCTTTTCGTGAGACCGTGTTCTTATTCAGTAAAATAAGTATATCCAGGTCCGACTGGTTGGTTTGCTCACCACGAGCATAAGACCCATAAAGAATTACAGTGGCATCAGGTTCCACCGATTTAACTGCCTGTCGAATCTTTAATACTATATCTTTCTTATCAATCATTAACCAAATTTACTTATTTTCTTTGAATGATGCCGTTACACAATCAAGCGCAGTATCAGAAAAATGCCTGTCAAGGCAATTTATAAACCTGGAAGTGCTGCAATTTCTCTGTCAAAACTTTAGTCTGATTTTGGCCATATTCATTAACTTGCAAGAAAATTCACAACTATGGCTACAATAACACTCAAAGGCAACGAAATTCATACGCAGGGCGAGCTACCCAAGGTAGGCTCCGATGCCCCACTGTTTACCCTGGTAAAATCCGATTTATCGCTGCTCTCGGCCTCCGAGCTTAAGGGCAAGAAGGTGGTCCTCAATATCTTCCCTTCGCTCGACACCGGTGTCTGTGCCGCATCGGTACGGCAGTTTAACAAGATGGCCGGAGAAGACCTGGGGGCCGTGGTGGTCAATATCTCCAAAGACCTGCCTTTTGCCCACAAGCGCTTTTGCGATTCGGAGGGTATCGACAATGTTATCAACGTTTCCGATTTCCGCGATTCCAACTTTGCCGATGCCTATGGCACCCTGATTGTGGACGGTCCACTGGCAGGCCTGCATTCGCGGGCCGTAGTGGTGGTGGATGAAGAAGGCAACGTGATATATACCGAGCAGGTACCCGAAATCACCCAGGAGCCCGATTATGAGGCGGTACTACAGGCGGTGAAGGGTTAATCAGAGAAGAAGGTTATGAAGATAATAACCCGCTACAAGGAAGATGAGCTTTTTGTGGCCGAAAATGAACATGGCCATAGCATCCACATAGACATGCGGCATCCCGAAGTCAAAAGCAGCCTGGCACCGGTAGAAATGATGCTGGCTGCTATTGCCGGCTGTGCGGCTGTTGATATCGTGGCTATGATACGTAAGAAACGCAAAACCTTCGTAGATCTGATTATCGAAACCACCGGTGTGCGCAGAGACGAGCACCCGCGCGGCCTTACCCATATCACCTCAAAATACACTCTGGTGTCGCCCGACACTAGCCTGGAGACTTTTGAGAAAGTGGCCAAACTGGCTACCGACAAATATTGTTCGGCCGCCAGTTCGGTAAAGGCCGAAATTGAAGTAATCTGTGAGGTAAAACAGCCGGCAGAAGCCTGACTTAGTAGCCGCCACTGCTCTTGCGGATCAGCCATTCGGCAGTGGCCAGAAGCAGCAGTACTACCAGTACCCAGGGCAGTTGCAACAATAAAGCCTCTTTCTCGCGGGTATGAATAATGGCAGGCGCTTGCCGTTGGGTCAGTGCACGGGTTAGTTCAGGTAGCTTGTCGGCTGTAAAAAAGTCCCCGCCCGAGGCGGCCGACAGCTTGCGCAAAGTAGTAAAATCGGCCGTCAGGTCGGTTTCTTCTATCTCAGGGTTGTCAACAGCCAACTGGCCGCTCACCCGGTGCTGCTTACCCCGAATATTAGCAGTTGCGCTAAAACGGTACAATCCTGCCGGCAGGTCTTCCACTACAAACTGCCGGTTGCCATCTACAGGTGTAAACGTGTACTGGCGCTGCAGGCTGTCGTTGGCAATGGTCAGGCTAACCGGAATGCCATAGAGTGGCTCAAAAATCTCATTGTAGAGCTCCGCCACAAATACGATACTCTCCCCTTCTTCATACTGGTCTTTAAGCGGATATACTCTGAACTGCCGCTTGTCCGGCCGGGCGGCCAGGTACATAGCCGTTTTGGTAACCAGTTCATCAAAACGGGCGGTTTCGCCAAAGCGGGCATACTCATTAAGCCGCCAACGCCAGTAGCCATTGCCCAGCCATACACCCTGCCTGGGTTCTCCACTCTTAAACCATATCAGCGGATTGCGGGTTGGCACACTGCCTACCTGCTGCCAGAGCAGCACCTTGTCGTCCGGAGCCAACTGCACATCGCCAAAAGGCACATACACAGGCGGGCTCCCGGCCAGCAACTCTTCCGGATTGTGGTCGAGATGAAAATCATCAAAATCATTGTTCACTACACCGGTTACCTTATCGGGCTTGCCTGCTACGTTGTTAATCGACAGCAAGCCGGCCTGGCGCAAGGCCTTGAGATCGGCATCAGTACCGGCAATGATGAGCCTGGCTACACTGCTGGTGAGCAGCGGTTTTAGTTTGGAAGAAAACGCTTTCCGGGCCGGTACCTGTACCAGTATCAGCAATTGATAATCGTCCGGATTCACGGTCTGATTAATCTTTACCTCCACCTCAAACTGCTCTCTGGCTTCCAGGGCCAGCCGCAAGGCCTTGACATCAGGGGTGGGCACATCGGCAGCCAGCAATATTTTTTGCTTGCCCTCGATAATATCCACATAAAAGCCGGTACGATTATTTACCAGGGTAGCCTCGTCCGCTACCGGCTGCAGGCGCACCTCATAACGGTGTTTGCCGCCCTTATCGGCAGTAAGCAAAAAACGCTGCCGGAGCAGCCTTTCGGATGGGCTAATTTCGAGGGGTTTCTCGGTAAGCAAACGTCCATCGCGGTAGATGCCGACACGCGAAGTGGCCGGCCCCATGCCCTCGTTGCGTATAAGCACTTCCAGCGGAAACTGATTGCCCTGATAAACGGTTTTATTGTGCTGCACCTCGATAATGCTCAGGTCATGCCGCGGTATGGTATCGCCCACCCCTACCGTATAAACAGGGGTGTACATGGTCAGGGCATCCGGAGCAAAGCCGGAGTTAAAAATGCCATCACTTACCACTATTAGCGCCCCCAAATTAGCTCCCTGATAAGTATTGACAATACGCCTGAGCATGCCGGCAATATCGGAACGCACCGCATCAAAGCGCAGGGAGTCCGGATTTACGGCCATCTTGTTGAGTGTACTGAACTTCACTTGCCAGCCGGCATCCGCCAATGCCTCTTGCAGGTGGTGCAGTTCACCGATCATAGCGCTTCGCAACGAGTCACTGGTGGCTAAGGCCACCGAACGGGAATTGTCAACCGCCACTACCGCTACCGGTTTCTCAAAGAATTTACGCACCAGCCGCAGCCCGGGGCCCAGTAAGAGAAAAGCGAGCAGGTTAATCAGCAAAGCACGCAAGGCAAACAGCCAACGATTGGTGGCAGCCGGCCACGGAGCCCGGGCCGAATATTGTAGCCAGGCCACCAACAGACCGGCCAGCAGGCATAGCCCTATGTACCAGGGTGAATATTCGAATGTGAACAATTGCTGCATGGCAGGTCAATGATACAACCGATTTACCCGGAATGACAAATAAAAAAGCAACTTTACGAATAGTTAGCCCGGACGGATTATCTGAAAGGCACTACTCCTTCCGGCCCTTAAGGTGCTCCAGCTCTTCCTTCAGCTTAAGCACCATGCCCGCCAACTCATTTACCGAGACATCGGCCGGCTCCAGATTGGGATCGGTAAAATCAACACTGATATAGGCCTTGGCTTCCCAAATCTCCAGCACATCGGCCGGCTCTATTTCGTAAGGTGCATACTGCCGGTTATCAGATACCAGATAAAGGTTGCCTTTTTCTTCCAGGTAGTTAAATACCCGCTTAAAAACCACCCCTTCCGAGCGCGTTACCAGCACATAGGTTTTACCATTTTTTATTTCCTCGGGGCGCTCGATGTAGGCGCCAATCACAATAGTGCCCGAGCGGATGGGCAACATGGAGTCACCGCTGATTTCAAAGGCCCGATATGTATAATGGTCGGGCAGGAATGGTAGGCGAAAACGCGGTAGCTCAGCCAGGTACTCGGGGTCGGCATAGCCGTTGAGGTAGCCGGCAGCCGCTTTTTGCGGTACCAGCTCGATATTTTCACGTTCGTGCTCATCTACCGTAACCGCCAGCACCTTAAACTTAGGCGTAGGATTGTCTTTTAAAAAGGCCTCGAACTCCTTGGCCGACATTTGCCAGAGCTTTCTCTCCACCAAATCATCAATACGGATACCGAATACCTCCGACAGCTTAATCAGGTTGTGGATACGCGGATCAGCCCGCCCTTCTTCGTAAGCCCCCACCAACGAGCGCTTGATGCCCAATGCCTCGGCCAGGGTTTGCTGGGTATAACCTGCCCGCTTGCGCAAAAACTTGATATTTTCACTTACTATACTCATAATCAGTTATTTAAACATCAATATACCGGTATCCTGTTTATGGCGACCAACGCAGTACAAGTGTGGTTGATATCCGGCTGCTGCCCGATGGCAATACTGCCCGATGCGTGCCACCACCTCTCTAAGCGATTCTTGCGGCTCGGCCAGTAAATAGCCGTACGTCCGTTGGGCACCTTGTTCATAGAGTTCGAATTTTACCTGCACACGCCCCGATTGCAGCCGCTTGCTACTGAGCTTCAACTTCTGCCATTTTTCCGTACCAAATTGCATCATACCCAAACAAAATTAGCTACCACTCATCAATGATAGCTAATTTTATTTGAATATACTAATTATTTTAGTATTTATTTTGTTTTGCCTTGTTATATCAGGCTTCGCGCAGCTTTCTGCGCAGTATTTTACCTACATTCGATTTGGGCAGTTCATCCTTAAATTCGATGTACTTAGGCCGCTTGTAATTGGTCAGGTTTTCTTTGCAGTACTCTATAATTTCCTGCTCTGTCAGGGAATCGTCCTTTTTCACGATGTAGGCTTTCACCGCTTCGGTGGTACGCTCATCAGGCACCCCGATTACCGCCACTTCCAGCACTTTATCATGGCTGGCGATTACATCCTCCACCTCATTGGGGTACACATTAAAGCCCGATACCAGGATCATATCTTTCTTACGGTCCACAATCTTGAAAAACCCTTCATTGTCCATAATACCGATATCTCCGGTGCGGAAGAAAGAACCGAAAAACACTTTTTCCGTCTCGGCCGGGCGCTGCCAGTAGCCTTTCATCACCTGCGGGCCTTCTACGCATATTTCACCACGCTCCCCTACCGGCACTTCCTTGCCATCATCGTCCATTACCTTTACTACTGTGCTCGGGGCCGGCAGACCGATGGTACCCTTGCGGGCGGTACCATCCAGCGGATTGCAGGTTACCAGCGGTGAGGTTTCACTCAGCCCATAGCCTTCGGCCAGTTGCTTGCCGGTAACCTCCTGCCACAGATCGGCTACAAAGCTTTGAACCGCCATACCACCACCAATGGTGTATTTAAGGCGTGAGAAATCCACTTTGCGAAACTCGGGGTTGTTAAGCAACCCGACAAACAGCGTATTTACAGCCGTAAATACGGTCATTTTTACTTTTTTCAACTCCTTGATAAAGCCCGGTATATCGCGCGGATTGGTAATCAACAGGTTGTTGGCACCCAGGTGAAACATCAGCAAACAATTGACCGTGAGGGCAAAAATATGATACAGCGGCAGTGCCGTAACCACCAATTCCTTGCCCGGGTCGGTATCCAGAAACCACTCATCTGCCTGTAAGATATTGGCTACAATATTGCGGTGCGTCAGGGTAGCGCCTTTCGATACGCCCGTAGTACCGCCCGTATATTGCAGGAAGGCAATGTCCTCGTGCGTGAGTTTTACAGGTGTGAACTCATGGCGCTCGCCTTCCTGCAAGGCTTGCAGAAAGGTAGCATTCACCGGCAAATTATAGGCCGGTACCATTTTCTTGATGTACTTGACCACAAAATTGACCAGTATGCGCTTAAAACCACCAAGCATATCACCCAGTTCGGTGGTGATAATGGTTTTAATCGGGGTGTCGGCCAGTATCTCTTCCAGATTGTGGGCAAAATTGGCCACAATCACAATGGCCACCGCCCCGGAATCCTTAAACTGATGCTGCATCTCGCGCGGGGTATAGAGCGGGTTGGTGTTTACCACCACCAGACCGGCCCGCAGCGCTCCGAACAGAGCAATAGGGTACTGCAGCAGGTTGGGCATCTGGATGGCAATACGATCGCCTTTTTTCAGGCCGGCTACATTTACCAGATAAGAGGCAAACTGCCGCGAATATTTGTCGATATCACCATAGGTGAGTTTAGCGCCCATATTTTCAAAAGCAGGATAATCCTTAAAGCGCTCCATGCTCTCCTCCAGGATCTCCACGATCGAGTTATATCTGTTGGGGTCTATTTCATGGGCAACGCCCTCAGGATATTGGGCAAACCAGGGATAAGGTTGTTTCAGCATAGGTTAAAAATGGTTGGTTCGAGTTGCTAAAAATAAATAAGAATTCTTTACCTGAAAAATAGCAGGGCAAAAATTTACCGGCAACAGACCCTCCGTTTGTAAATCCTGGCGCCAGCCTCTATCTTCGCTGCCAGATGGAAGACAGTTATAAACACCGCGGCCTGAGGCGCAAGCTCATCAATACCATTCGCAGCAAAGGTATCCATGACGAGGCCGTGCTGACGGCCATGAACAAGGTGCCGCGCCATTTTTTCTTCGACAACGCTTTTTTGGAGCATGCCTATCAGGATAAGGCTTTTCCCATTGGCCAGGGACAGACCATTTCGCAGCCCTATACGGTAGCTTTTCAAACGATGCTGCTGGCAGTAAAGCCGGGCGACAAGGTGCTGGAGATCGGTACCGGCTCGGGCTACCAGGCCTGCATACTGCTGGAGCTGGTGGCTGAGGTTTATACCATTGAGTACAATAAGGTATTGTACGAGAAAACCCGCAAATTTCTACCCAAAATAGGCTACAAACCGCATTTCAAACACGGTGACGGCTCATTGGGATGGCCTGAGCACGCCCCCTATGACGGCATTGTGGTAACTGCAGGCGCTCCGGCCGTGCCCGAGGCGCTTAAACAGCAACTGGCTATAGGTGGCCGCCTGGTAATACCGGTAGGCAGCACCGACCGCCAGCGTATGGTGCGTATAACACGTACCGCAGAAAATGAATACCAAACCAGGGAGTATGATTACTTTGCTTTTGTACCTTTGCTGGGCAAACAAGGGTGGAAATAAACAGCTATGGCACACAAAAAAAAGTATGTACGTGAGTCGAAGGTAACCATGACCGAATTGGTATTGCCCAACGACACCAATACCCTGCACAACCTGATGGGTGGGCGCCTGATGCATTGGATGGACATTGCCTCGGCAATCTGTGCCCAGAAACACTCCAACCGCATCGTGGTTACCGCTTCGGTTGACAATATCTCTTTTCAGAAACCGATTAGCCTGGGTGATGTAGTTACGTTGCAGGCTCAGATAACGCGGGCCTTTAACTCTTCGATGGAAATCTTTGTTAAAGTGAAATCGGAGGATGTGCCGGGTGGCACCAGCGAGGTTACCCATAGCGCTTTCTTTACCTTCGTGGCGGTAGATCAGGGCGGCCGCCCGATTGATGTGCCCGAGGTGGTGCCGGAAACAGAGGAAGAAAAGGAACTCTTTGCCGGTGCCCTGCGTAGGCGCCAGTTACGCCTGGTACTGGCCAAACGCATGAAACCGGCTGATGCCAACGAACTCAAGGCTTTGTTTTTTGACAACGACCATGAATAATTCACCTGCCGGTAAATTGCATTTCCTGTTTAACGAAACACTCTATGTGTTGCCCGAACATGGTGAGTCTCACCCTGGCGAGGGGCCTGCTTACAAAGGGCAAAATAAAAAAGGTGTCCTCATCGCCAATTACGACAGAGGGGCGCATCCGATCAAGGCATTGGAAGAAGAATTTATCTTCAAAGGCCTGCACCGCCTCAATATCAACCTGGATGATGTGGTAATCATAAACCCTGCTGACTGGCAGGCAGAGGCCATCGACCAGCAGTTTCCGCATCGTGTCAAACTGGTTTTTCAGGCTGATGGACCCACAGAAGGCCAGCGCTACCAGCCGCAGCAAGCCGGAGACCTCACCACCTTATACTGCCATACCATACAAGAGATAATGGGCAGCCAGGAGCTAAAAAAGCTATTCTGGCAAGGACTCAAAGCCCTGTGGGCTTAAGCGCCTATAAATTCTCATAGTGGGCTATTGCTGAATAAAATCGGGCAAAAGGCATCATGTTTTTTTCTTCCATGGCCAGCGTATGCCGGTCTTTTTGGGCCGTTGGTTTTCTTTCTTGTCTTTCTTAAAAATGTCTTTTAAGCGAAACCCCGGTTTAAACGGTTCGCAGTCCAGTTCGGCCTGCCACTTAGCGGGCAGGGCAGTAAAGCGCTCCCTGGTAATGGCAGCAGTGGCCGGGTCGGCAGTTAATCTCTGATAAAAACCGGCAAATACTGGCAGCGCCATGGTGGCCCCCTGCCCCAGCCTGGTATCGGTAAAGCTGATCTGCGGATACACCCCACCCACCCAGGTGGCTGCCACCAGACCGGGCGTAATAGCTACAAACCAACCGTCAGCATTATTTTGGGTGGTACCGGTTTTACCGCCAATCGCACCGCGCAAGCCATAGCGGCTGCGTATAGCACGGCCGGTACCGCCCTCAACCACTTGCTGCAGCATATAGGTGAGCATGGCAGCCGTGCGCTCGGTTATCACACGCTGCGGCTCAGGGGATTGATGCTCATAAATCACCCGGCCGTCTGACGTGGTTATTTTCTCAATGGTATAAGGCTCTATGTGGTAGCCACCGTTCACAAAAGCAGCATAGGCGGTGGCCATCTCCAAAGGTGAAATAGCCGCAGTACCCAAAGCGATGGACGGCACGGCCGGGATGTCCGCCCGGATACCCAGGCGGTGTGCCAGGTCAATAGTATTTTCCAGGCCGGCATCCTGCAGCACTTTTACCGATACAGTATTGACCGAATGCTGCAACGCGCCTGTCAGGGAGTAGCGCCCTTCATAGGCATCATCGTCATTGGCCGGTCGCCAGGCATTCTCTTCCACCCGGTAGGTCTTTTGTTTGGTTTTATAATAGCGGCATGGTGGCACCCCGTTTTCAAGTGCCGCAGCATAGACAATGGGCTTAAAAGTAGAGCCCACCTGGCGCCTGGCATGATAATCTACATGATCGTAAGGGAAGAACCGGTAATTGATACCCCCTACCCAAACCCTGACTGCCCCGCTGCGTGGCGCCAACACTACCATGCCGGCCTGCAATATTTTCAGGTAATATTTAAGCGAATCCACCGGGCTCATCAGGCGTGTCACCGCACTATCGGGAGTATAGGCATACATTTTACGTGGGGTATTCAATTCTGCGGCTGAGCGTCCTTTTGCCGCCCGTCCCAGCTCACGCGCCAATAATGAGGCATGCCGTTGCCAGAGCTGACGATCGCGCCAGTGCTTGTCAAACAAGGCCTGCAGTTGCTTCATGTGGCTATGCAGGGCAGCTTCGGCATGTTGCTGCATGGTTAGGTTGAGCGTGGTATGGACAACCAGGCCATCGGTCTGCAGGTTGTAGGTAGTATGGTGCTGGCGGTTGTATTGCTGCACCAGGGCGGTAGCCTGTTTTTTAACACGAGCCATAAAATAAGCTGCCGGCTGCTCCGGAGCCGGTTTGTAAGTCAACACCAACGGACGGGCGGCCAACTGACGCACAGTGGCCGTATCTAGCACGCCTGCTTCTTGCAGGCGTTGCAGCACCACGTTGCGCCTGCGCCTGGCCGCAGCCGGATGCAATACCGGGTTATAGGCCGTAGTGGCCTTAAGCATACCTACCAGGGTGGCTGCTTCCAGGGTATCCAGCCGCACGGCCGGTTTGCCGAAGTAGCGCTGGGCGGCCGACTCCACCCCGTAGATATCAAAGCCAAACGATACGGTATTCAGATAAAGAGTCAGGAGTTCTTCTTTGCTGTAGAGCCTTTCGAGACGATAGGCAGTAATGGCTTCACGGGTTTTGTTGATGGGGTAATAAAAAAAACTATAGGGCTGCCTCGGAAAGAGATTTTTGGCCAGTTGCAAGGTAAGGGTACTACCGCCACCGGCTGCTTTTTGTTGCAGCAATACCGATTTCACCGCCACCCGCAGCAGACTACGCCAGTCTATACCCCGATGCTGATAAAAGCGCTTGTCTTCGGTGGCCACCAGCGCCTGTACCAGCACCGGTGCCACCTCTTCGCGGGAAACGGGCGTGCGATCGTAGCGGTATATTCTGCCAATCAGACGATTGCGGCTATCCAACACACGGGTAGCTGCCGGAGCAGTAAGGTGCTGCAACTCCTGAGTATCCGGTAAGGGCCCGAAAAAGCCATGATAAACCAGCGCAAAAAACATTGCTGCCAGCAACAGGGCTACCGACAACATCGCCCCGGCAATTCTTACAAGTCGTTTTTTCCACATAAAACCGCCCGCAATTAAGCCGCTAAAATAACGTGTACCTTGGCATTATATTGGTATGCTCCGATAAGTTTCTCCTCATATTTTAAGCAAGCCTGGCAGGCTTTTTGTGAGTTAATTTTATATCTTTCGGACTTAACAATTAATCCAGAAAATTATGCGTCCACTGCTCCCACTCATTGCTTTTTTATTATTGTTTGCCGGCAGTTGTAAAACCACTTTCGATCCGGCCCTGCTGCAACCTACCCAGGCTGCGGTTGAGCCTCGTTTGCCCAGGCTGGAAATTCAGGATCGGGGTACCGAAGTCAGTTATGCTACAATAAATAACCTGACGGTAAATGGCAAAATGTTTACCTTGCTGGATCGTGAACTGCCGAATATCTGCGAGCAGCGAGGTGAAAAGGAAGGCACCATTGAATCGGTGATCACCATTCTTGAATCGAATATGACCAACAAGGCCTTGTTTGTATTCTCAACCTTAACCCTTTATACCATCAATTTGCTGGGAGCACCGATGTTTACGGTAGATTACCAAATGGAGATAGTCTTTAATATCAGGAATACAGCCGGTGACAAAATCTGGAGTAAAACATACTACCGGGAACAAAGGCACACCTACGGGATTTACTATGGCCTGGGTAAGCGAGATGACGCAATTTATCTGACCATGTACCGGGATATGCTGAGCGAATTAAAGCAGGATCTGCAACGAGACAACCGGCAGATAAGAGAAGAGCTGACCAGGCAGACCGGAGTCTGAGGGGAAATGACGGAAGTCGGACAAAATTTAAAGTCTGCAATCATCAATCTGCCATCATAAATCTTAACCGCAGAGGGTGCAGAGCGATAATGCGGGAACGCATAAAAGCGGAAAAGCGCTGGGCTTCCCCTTCAGGGGATTGAGGGGGCGCGGTGGCCTGAGGACAGAGGGCTTAAGTCTGATGATTGGTAACCGAGAACAGATTTCAGATAAATTCTTAAATCTCCAATCATCAACTGCCATCATAAATCTTAACCGCAGAGGGCGCAAAGTGGGCTTGCCTTTGACAGACAACCGCAGAGGGCGCAAAGGATAATAAAACGCTCTGTGTAACTCTGTGCTACTTTGTGGAACTCTGTGGTACAACCCACCATAGAAAGCTATGGAAAAAAGGGTACAAGCGGGAATATGGTTTTTAGCCCGCCTGCTGTCGGGCAGGCTGGAAGCTCGAAGCCCGCCTTGACCAGGAAGACTGGTAGCGAGGTCTTCCCCTTTAGGGGGACGAGGGGGCGCAGGGGGCTTGATGACTGAGGTCAGAGGTCGCAAGAATGAGAGCGAATGATGCACTAATTCTAACTTCTTCAATTACAATCTGCCTTCTTAACCGCAGAGGGCGCAGAGCGATAATGCGGGAACGCATAAAAGCGGAAAAGCGCTGGGCTTCCCCTTCAGGGGATTGAGGGGGCGCGGTGGCTGAAGCCTGAAAAAGTAAAAAGTGCCGCAGCGCCTGAGCGCTACGACACTACAACCTAAAAAATAAACCACCTTATTCTCAAAAAAATAACCTTTCTATGCAAAGCTGATACCCAGCAACCGCCTGATGATAGGGGTTACCAGTATCTCCATAGCCAGAAACATTTTGGGGCCCGGCACCACAATGGTATTTCTACGCGAAATAAAAGAGCCTTCGATCATGCCTTTCAAATACAGCAGGTCGATATCGTATTTCAGGATAAGCTCTTTTTTGATGCGGATTACCACCAGGCTTTCATCCATGGTTGGAATATCACGGGCAATAAACGGGTTGGAGGTATCCACGGTAGGCACACGCTGAAAATTAATATGGGTGCGCGAAAACTGCGGAGTAATATAGTCCACATAGTCATGGATACGCTGCTTGATGGCCTCCACCACCGCCTCGGTGCTATAGCCGCGTTTCTGGCGGTCGCGCTGGATTTTCTGTATCCACTCCAGGTTGATGATGGGTACCACCCCAATCAGCAAGTCCACAAAGGGCGCCACCTCGGGCACACCTCCATGCAACCCCTCGTAAAACAGAATATCCGAATCTTCATTGATCTCTTCCCAGGGAGTGAAGGTGCCCGGCTTCTGCCCCCATTTTTCGGCTTCCTCTTCAGAATGCAAGTAGAATCTACGCTTCCCTTTGCCTGTTTCACGATAGGTCCTGAATAAGTTAGCCAATTCATCAAAAAGATTAGCCTCGGCACTGAAGTGACTCAGCCGCTTGCCCTTAGCAGCGTATTCTTCCACCTTCTTTTTCATCTCTTCGCGGTCGTACTTATGGAAGCTATCACCCTCAATCATAATGGCTTTGAGGCCTTCGCGCACAATCACATCGCCAAAGGCAGCTTTAACCGTGCTGGTGCCGGCTCCGGAAGAACCGGTAATGGCGATAACTGGATGGTGCCCAATGGCAGATGATTTAGGTCCCATTTTTTCTATTCTTTTTGGTTGGTTGAATCGGTTGATTTTAACACCCGGCTGGCAGCTATATCCTCCTCTATTACGGTACTGAGGTCATCTGCACTCAAATCACGGTTTTGTTTAAACAACCGGTTGGCTTGCCGCAAAATCGCCCTGTCGAGGGCATTGCGTATAGACCTGGCATTGGCAAAATGCGGTTGATTTCTACGTGCAGCAATGTATTTTTTCATAATCTGCTCGGCACTTTTATCGAACCGGTAGTTTTGCTCTTCCAACATTTTACGGGCTATTTGTAGCAACTCATCATCTGTATAATCAGGAAAATCAATATGATGTGCAATGCGTGAGCGAAAGCCCGGGTTGGAGGTAAAAAACCTGTCCATCTTGTCGGCATAGCCGGCCAAAATCACCACCAGATCATCCCGGTTGTTTTCCATAATCTGCAATAGTATTTCTATGGCTTCCTGACCATAATCACGTTCATTATCCGGCCTGTACAGATAATAAGCCTCATCGATAAACAGCACTCCCCCCATGGCTTTTTTGATCATTTCCTTGGTTTTGGGAGCAGTATGGCCGATATACTGGCCTACCAGATCATCACGGGTTACACTTACCAGATGACCTTTACGCACATAGCCGAGCCGGTGCAGCAAGGCTGCCATACGCATGGCCACTGTGGTCTTGCCCGTACCGGGATTACCCGTAAAACTCATATGCAATGAAGGCTTGGCGGTGGTAAGCGCCATCTCTTCGCGCGCTTTATTGACCATCAACAGAGCTGCTATCTCCCTGATGCGGGTCTTAACCGGCTGCAAACCAATAAGGTCACGATCCAGCTCATCGAGCACTTCCTTTACACCGGATTCCTCAAAGGCTTGCTGCAGGTTATAGCTTTCGGGTATCTTTTTGCTTTCTTCTTCCAACATAATTTTTACAAGCTAATAGCTATGAATCACTAATAACGCTCACCTGCCGGCTTATCGGTAGCGTAGCTATGGGTTGTATAGCGAATCTTTCTGTCATCAACCTCTTGGCGCTCCAGCCTGAAACCTTTTTCCTCACCTTTAGGCCGGTTTACAATAAAGGACAACCTGATAGATTCCCAACCATGCGAATTATCGAAAGCAGTAAGACGTATATAATGATTGTCGCCATAAACTTTGCGGCATTCATTGAGTTCATACATCACACCTGCAGCATCTTTTACATCAAACATGGGCAGCCCCCACATTTCCCAGTAAGTATTGCGCGGATGCGGGTCATCGGTAAATTCCAGGTTCACGGCCCAACCGTTGTCTATACAATATTGTACTTGTTTGCTGATCTGCTCATCAGTGAGGTCGGGCAAGTATGAGAATGTTCCTTGTGTCAGTTTCATAATTTATCTTGTTTTATTTTATTGTTAATCAATTCTTTAATTAAGAAGGCGTACTGGTTGGCACATAGTCCGGAGTATCGGTACTGGCGTAGTTGAACGTAACATCTTTCCACAGTTCCAGGGCTGTTTTAAGCGGTGAGCACCACTTGGCAGCTTCTTTCAGAATCTCCGGACCTTCATTTACAATATCACGACCCTCATTGCGTGCCAATACCATGGCTTCCAGGGCTACGCGGTTGGCAGTAGCACCAGCCTCTATACCCTCGGGGTGACCAATAGTACCACCGCCAAACTGCAGCACTACATCCTCACCCAGTAAATCAAGCAACTGGTGCATCTGACCGGCATGGATACCTCCTGATGCCACCGGCATCACCTTGTTGAGGCTGGCCCAGTGCTGGTCGAAGAAAATACCGTTTTCGAGGCGCATCGGATTGAATTCCTCACGCAGTATGTCATAGTACCCTTTGGTGGTGTGGGGGTCACCTTCGAGTTTACCCACTACCGTACCGGCATGAATGTGGTCCACTCCGGCCAGTCGCATCCATTTGGAAATAACCCTGAAGGAAACACCATGCGAACGCTGACGCGTATAGGTCGAGTGACCGGCCCGGTGCAGGTGCAGAATCATGTTGTTGTCGCGGCACCATTTCGACATGGACTGAATGGCCGTATAGCCGATAACCAGGTCAATCATAACAATAACCGAACCCAGAGATTTGGCAAACTCAGCACGCTCATACATTTCTTCCATAGTAGCTGCTGTTACATTCAAATAAGAACCTTTTACCTCCCCGGTAGCAGCTTGCGCTTTGTTTACGGCCTCCATTACATACAAGAAGCGCTCGCGCCAGTGCATGAAAGGTTGTGAGTTGATATTCTCATCATCTTTGGTGAAATCCAGGCCGCCTTTCAGCGCTTCGTAAACCACCCTGCCGTAGTTACGTCCCGATAGTCCCAGCTTGGGTTTTACAGTTGCGCCCAACAGTGGCCGGCCGAATTTATCCAAACGCTCACGCTCCACCACAATACCTGTAGGTGGCCCGGCAAAAGTTTTTACATAAGCTATTGGCAGACGCATGTCTTCAAGTCGCAAGGCCTTTAATGGCTTAAAGCCAAAGACGTTGCCAATAATCGATGCGGTAAGGTTGGCAATAGAGCCCGGCTCAAACAGATCGAGGTCGTAGGCAATGTAGGCAAAATATTCGCCCGGAGCATTGGGCACCGGATCCACCCGATAAGCTTTGGCCTGATATTTTTCGTGGGCAGTAAGTCTGTCAGTCCAAACTACCGTCCAGGTAGCTGTTGACGATTCTCCGGCCACAGCCGCAGCCGCCTCTTCAAAATCCACCCCTTCCTGAGGCGTAATTCTGAATAACGCGATGATATCCGTGTCCTTGGGTTCGTAATCGGGTTGCCAATAACCCATTTCTTTGTACTTGAGTACACCGCCTTTTTTGTAGCGTTCAGCTTTGCTTATTTGACTCATTTCTTTATGGTTTAAGTTGAATATTTATTTTATTTCTGTTCCAGTTCACCGGAAGCATAGCGCTGAGCCATATCTTCCAGCGAGATAGGTTTTATTTTGCTGGCATTGCCTGCTGTACCGAAGGCCTCGAAGCGCTCCTCGCAGAGCTCCTGCATTTTATCAGTACCCGGCTTCAATATCTTGCGGGGGTCAAACTCCTGGGGATTTTCGGTGATCACCCTGCGCATCTGGCCCGATATGGCCATGCGGCAATCGGTATCGATGTTTACCTTGCGCACCCCGTGTTTGATGCCCTTTACAATTTCTTCTACCGGTACACCATAAGTCTGCGGCATCTCTCCCCCGTACTTGTTGATGATATCCTGCAGTTCCTGCGGCACCGAGCTGGAGCCATGCATCACCATGTGTACGGTAGGCATTTTCTCGTGAATGGCCTTTACCACGTCAATGGCCAGAATATCGCCATCGGGCTTGCGGGTGAACTTATAGGCGCCATGTGAGGTACCAATGGCTACCGCCAGGGCATCTACCTGGGTTTGCTTTACAAAGTCATAGGCCTGGTCGGGGTCGGTAAGCAATTGCTCCTTGCTCAGCTTGCCTTCAAAACCGTGGCCATCCTCCTTATCCCCTTCTCCGGTCTCCAGCGAACCCAGGCAACCCAGCTCCCCTTCTACCGAGGCACCCACCGAATGGGCCATCTCAGATACCCGCTGGGTGATATCCACATTGTATTCGTAGGAGGCCACCGTTTTGGCATCTTCTTCCAGCGAGCCATCCATCATTACACTGGTAAAATTGTTGCGGATGGCCGTCAGGCAGGTAGTGTAGTTGTTGCCATGATCCTGATGCAGCACAATGGGTATTTCGGGGTACATCTCCACGGCTGCATTTACCATGTGGCGGATAAAAATATCTCCGGCATAGGAGCGTGCCCCGCGGCTGGCCTGCAAAATCACCGGTGAGTCGGTTTTTTTGGCGGCCCGCATAATCGCCTGAATCTGCTCCAGGTTGTTGATGTTGAAAGCCGGCACGCCATAGCCGTATTCGGCTGCGTGGTCGAGCAATTGTCTGAGGTTAATAAGTGCCATATTGTTTAGGTTTAAGTTGATTAAATATTTTCCAATCCCAGTTTGTCCACCTGGTCGCGGTTGGCGAAGTCCATCGGCCGCTTGAGCTGGTGAATACCCTTGATATAGCGCACCGAGCCGGTAAGGGCGCGGGCCACTATGGAGTGCGTGGTAACCCCCTGGGTACGATCGAAGTGCACGCCTTCCAGAAAGGAGCCTTCGGTGATGCCGGTGGCGGCAAAAAAGCCGTCTTCCGCATTGATCAGCTTGTCGAGGGTGAGCACTTCGCTCAAATCCACATTATTCTCCTTTAGCCTGGCAATCTCCTCCGGCAATTGCGGGGCGCGCATGCCCTGCATGCCCCCGCCCAGGGCCTTTACCGCCACAGCGCTTATCACCCCTTCCGGGGTGCCGCCAATGCCCATAAGCACATCCACACCGGTACCCGGTATGGCGGCCATCAGGGCGCCCATCACATCGCCATCGGTATGCAGGGTGATGCGTGCCCCGGCCGCCCGTATCTCAGCCATGAGCTCACGGTGACGCGGCTTGTCCAGCATAAACACTGTCAGGTCTTGCACCTTGCGCTCCAGCGCCCTGGCAATCGCTTGCAGGTTGGCCGTGGGCGATTGGGTGATATCTATCACGTCTTTCGCCCTGCGATCTACCACCAGTTTGTTCATATAAAAAGAGTCACCCGGGTTCCACATGCTGCCTTTTTCGGCCATGGCCATTACGGCAATCGAGTTCGGGCGCCCCAGGGCCAGCAGGTTGGTGCCCTCCACCGGATCCACCGCCACGTCCACTTCCGCACCTTGCCCGCTACCCACTTGTTCGCCATTGTACAGCATGGGGGCTTCATCCTTTTCGCCCTCACCTATCACCACCGTACCGCGGATGTCCACCGTATCGAGCACCGCCCGCATAGCATCTACGGCAGCCTGGTCACCGGCTTCCTTATCACCTGTGCCCATGTAACGCGCGGCCGAGATGGCGGCAGCTTCGGTAACCCGCACCATCTCCATGGCCAGGTTGCGATCGGGTTTTATGCTGTTGTTGCTCATTTTATTGCTTTTCGTTAATCAGTATATTTTTCATTACCTGCAGGGTAAGTTCCTTTACCCTTTCGGCTGTCAGGCCCAGTTCACGATAGATTGTCTTATAGGGTGCCGAGGCGCCAAAGCGATCGAGGCCGAGCACGGCACCATCGAGGCCTACGTAGCGCTCCCAGCCCCAGGTAGCGCCCGCCTCTACAGCCACGCGCACGCGCACGTTGGGCGGCAGCACCTCCTGGCGGTAGGCAGCATCCTGCTTGTCGAAGATATCGGTAGACGGCATGGACACCACCCGCACGCCTATGCCCTGGTCATTAAGCAGCTTCCTGGCTTCCAGCGCTATCTCCAATTCCGAGCCGGAGGCCAGCAGGATAGCGGTAAAATCGTCATCCTCACAAAAGATATAGCCACCCCTTGCCGCCAGGGCTGCCGGGGCATAGCCCTGGGCTGCGCGGTCGTACACCGGTAGCTTCTGCCGGGTGAGCACCAAGCTGGTGGGGCCATCGGTGTTAGCCAGGGCCAGTTGCCAGCCGGCAATGGTTTCGTTGGCATCGGCCGGGCGAAAGACCATCATGTTGGGCATAGCCCTGAGTGATGACAGGTGCTCCACCGGCTGGTGGGTAGGTCCGTCTTCGCCCAGCCCGATGGAGTCGTGCGTAAGAACGAATACCACCCGTAATCCCATGAGGGCTGCCATGCGCATAGCCGAGCGCATGTAATCGCTGAATACGAAAAAGGTACCGCCATAAGGGATAACCCCACCGTGCAGTGCCAGGCCATTCATAATGGCGCCCATGCCGAACTCACGCACACCATAGTGGATATAGCGACCGCTGCGGTTGTCCGGACTATAAGAGGTCTCCCCCTTGGGATAGGTGTTGTTGGAGGGCGTCAGGTCGGCCGAGCCACCCAGCAGCGAAGGCAGTTGGGCAGCCAGTTGGTCGAGGATTGCGCCCGATGCCGAGCGGGTGGCCAGAGCCTGGCCAGGCTCGAAGTCGGCTACCTGCAGGGCACTTACATCTTCCTTGCCCAACTGCGCAAACACTTGTGCCTCTTGCGGGTACGCTTCCTGATAGCGGGCCAGCAACCGGTTCCAATCCTCCTCTGCCGCTTTGCCTTTGTCCAGGGCTTCCCGGAAAAAAGCCCGTACGTCATCAGGGATATAGAATTCTTCGTCCGGCAGGCCCAGCGCAGCTTTACTCAGCGTTACCTCCTCTTCACCCAATGGCGAACCATGCACATGCGAGGTGCCGGCTTTGTTGGGACTGCCTTTTCCAATAATGGTTTGGCAGGCTATCAGCGAGGGCTGCCCGGTAGCCTGGCGGGCCGTTTCGAGGGCAGCCGCCACGGCCGCCATATCATGGCCATCTACCTTTTGCGTGTGCCAGCCATAGGCTGCAAAGCGTTGCAGCACATTTTCCGAAAAGGACAATTCGGTTTTGCCGTCAATGGTGATGTTGTTGTCATCGTAAAGGACAATGAGTTTACCCAGCTTATTATGGCCGGCAAAAGAAGCCACTTCATGTGAGATGCCTTCTTCCAGATCGCCATCGCCCACCATGCAATAAGTAAAGTGGTCCACAACAGGCATTTCCGGCTTGTTGAAGCGGGCGGCCAGCGATGATTCGGCCAGCGCCATACCCACAGCATTGGCCAGCCCCTGCCCCAGCGGTCCCGTGGTGGTTTCTACACCCGGGGTATCGCCATATTCCGGATGTCCGGGGGTATGGCTGCCCCACTGACGGAAATTCTGCAGCTCGGAGAGTGGCAGGTCGTAGCCGCTGAGGTGCAACAGGCTGTAGAGCAGCATGCTGCCATGCCCGCCCGACAGCACGAAGCGGTCGCGGTTAAACCAACCAGGGTTAGCCGGATTATGGGTAAGAAACTGCGTCCAAAGTACAGTGGCAAAATCGGCCGCTCCCATGGGCAGACCGGGGTGGCCCGAGTTGGCGCGCTGCACACCGTCCATGCTCAGGCCACGTACTACATTAGCTGCTTTTTGTAAAAGTTCCAGGTTCATTTTTTGGTTGATATTTGTTGAGGTTGAAATTTTTCTGCCAGAATACCGGCCACATCCACTTCGGCCCAGGAGGTGGCCACCTGCAGGGCGCCTGTAAAGTCTTCGTGAGCAGTGTAGTCGTTGGTAACTACTATTGTGGGAATACCGGCCTTACGGGCAGCTTTGAAACCGGCTGCCGAGTCTTCAAATACCAGACAATCTGCAGCCGGCAAACCCAGTATGTCCAGACATTTTTCATAAAGCATGCCCTCCTCACCGGTTTTCTGCCCCGATTCCTTGCCCAATACCGGTTGAAAGACATCCTTATAAGCCGGCAACTTGGTAACCAGCAGTTGGTGGATTTGCTTTTCATGCGATGTAGAAACAATGGCCAGTCTTACACCCGCCTCTACCAAAGTGGCAATCACCGCTTCTACACCGGGTCGCAAGCGGGTTTGATGCACATATTTATTGATATACAATTCTTTCTTGATAGGGATAAAGGCCTCGACATAGGCTTCCGTATCGGCCGCTCCGTAACCCATGTTGCGCAGTACATGCCGCAAGCGATTGGCATTGCCCTGCATCTGCTCCAGCAACTGGCGAAACTCCGGCCACTCCCACTGCAAAGGCAGGCCCAAGATACGGAAGGCCTCGTTACAGGCAGGCAAATGGCCGTAACGCTCCGAATCGGCTATGGTGCCGTCCACGTCAAATATGATAGCTGCCGGTTTTTGCATAACCGGCCTTAGTACGAGAGTCGTGCCAAAGGCAAATTAATTTATCTATCTTATTGATTTTCAGTAGTTAAAATTTTAAACCCTATAATTCATCCGCTTATTATGTGTCAATTATGGCGCATTTATCTTAAACATAGCCTGCTTAGCTGTCAATATATTTTTTATATATTGATTATCAATTACTTAACTGTGACAATAATGGCAATTATAAATTTATTCCATGTCCTGACAGTTAAAATATGTGTCAAAAATGACACTAAAGGTATCTTCAGGAAGAATCAAAGACATTCCTTTTACATACAGGCAAAATATTTATAATTTAGACGGCCAAGCAAATATCAATTATGAACCGTCCTCTTAATTTCACCTTCTTGACAAAAACATCTGCATTTTTACTAACATACCTACCCTTCCTGCTATTGTGGTTTACTGCCTGCCAAACAGCAGACGATTACCGGCAACCCGGCTATCAACAGCGCTTCAGCCCCTATATCAGTTCGCACACCAACGGCCTGGTATCGGTAGCCGGCCCTATTAAGCTGGTTTTTAGCAAACGACCGGCCGAGTCGTTGTATAAGGGAGAAATACCAGCGGACATTATTACTACCCAACCGGCCAGCAAGGGCAAGCTATGGTGGCAAAATGAGCTTACCCTGGTATATGAGCCTGAGGAATGGCTGCAAAGAGGGCAAACCTATCTGGTAAAAGTTGATTTACAAGCCCTGTTTCCCGATGAAGACCTGCCCGCCCCGGTATATCGCTTTGAGATTACCACCCCGGAGCAAAAATTTTCCGTTAACATAGAGAACCTGCAAATGAGCGAAACCGGCAAGGGTGGTGAGCTGTTTCTAACCGGCATATTTACCACAGCCGATGTTACCGATATTGCCAAAGTAAAACAGGTTTTACAAGCAAAATACGACCAGCCGCTCACAGTTAGCTGGGATGAGGCCGGTGATAACAAAACTTTTACTTTCAACATCAAGGGCATCGCACGCAGCAATAAACCCCGCCAGCTTGTGCTTGATTTTGACGGCAAGGCTATTGGCGCCCACCAGAAGCTTAGTCGCCAAATAACTATACCCGCCCGTGATGAGTACCGTATATTATCGGTACGCCTGGTCAACAACCGGGAGCGTTACATTGCCGTGCACTTCAGCAGCCGGCTGGATGCCCGGCAAAACCTGGACGGCCTGGTGAGCATCGGTGACGAACCGGTAACACCCCGGTTGGTAATTGATAACAATGTATTGCGTATCTACCCGGCCAGCGACCTGCAGGGTGAGCAGCGATTATTTATCAGCAAGGCGGTGGTAAACACTGCAGGGAGACAGCTACCTGAAGATTATCATACTCTTATACAATTCAGCCACATAAAACCGCAAGTGCGTCTGCTGGAAGCTAAAAACAAGGTAATCTTACCCAGCAGCAACGGACTGGTATTTCCTTTTGCGGCTGCCGGCCTGCAAGCAGTAGATGTGATTGTCTATAAAATTTACCCGCACAACATCCTGCAATATTTGCAAGTAAATGGCCTGGGAGGTGACAACGAACTATACCGGGTGGCCAAACCGATTGTCAAGAAAACCATTGACCTGAACAGCAGCGGGCCGGTCAACCTGCACAAGTGGAACCGTTTTACCCTCGCCCTGAGTGAAATCATCAATACCGAACCGGGGGCCTTGTACCGGGTAATGATTGGTTTCAGCAAAAAGCACAGCCTGTATGCCTGCGGCAACCCCGAAGATGAGCAAACACTGGCAGATGAACCCCGGGATGAGGACTATTGGGATATGTATGAACAGTACTATCCGCCTTATTTTGACTGGAGCAAAAGGGACGACCCCTGCTCGCGTTCGTACTATGGCAGGCGCAGGTCTGTTTATCAAACCCTATTGGCCTCCGACCTGGGGTTGATAGCTAAAAAAGGCAGTGATGATTATGTGCACATTTTCGTGACCAACCTGCTTAATACTCAACCGCTGTCGGGGGTAACGGTGCAGCTTTATAATTTTCAGCAGGAGTTGCTCGGCAGTGGCACCACCGATGACAATGGCATGGCCGTATTGGCGGCTGCGGATGAACTTTTTGTAGTGGTGGCCGACTACAACGGTCAGGCAGGCTACCTGAAAGTAACCGATGGCGATGCCCTGTCGGTAAGCAATTTCGATGTAAGCGGCACCCAGGTACAACAAGGCCTCAAAGGGTTTATCTACGGTGAGCGCGGTGTATGGCGCCCGGCCGATACGGTACATCTGGCTTTTATCCTGCAGCATGCTACCGCAGAGCTGCCTGCCGGGCATCCGGTGATTATGAGGCTCTATAACCCCAGCGGCCAACTGCTGGCCCGCCAGGTAAGCCAGGCTGCCAGCGGCAATATCTATCGCTTTGACTTCCCTACCTCCGCCAGCGCCCCTACCGGCAACTGGCAGGCTGTGGCTAGTGTGGGTGGCGCCAGCTTCCGCAAGACGGTGAAGATTGAAACCATAAAACCCAACCGGCTGAAAATCAGCTTCCACCCTGACAAAGAGGCCTTTACCTATGCCGATGGCGCTATCACCGGTAATCTGGATGTACGCTGGCTAACCGGAGCCAATGCCGGCAACCTGAAAGTAGAATACGAAATGCTGGTGCGCCCGGCAAAGACCACCTTTAAAGACTTTCCGCTCTATACCTTCGATGACCGATCCCGTGAATTTTACAGTGAGCGGCAATTGGTGTACACAGGACACCTGAACGATGCCGGCCGCGCCAAAATCAGGATTGACATGAGAGAGGCCGTTAGCCAATCACCCGGCATGGTGCAAGCCAACCTGTACGGCAAGGTATATGAGCCGGGCGGTGACTTCAGCATCAGCACTACTGCCATACCCTATTATCCGTACAGCAGCTTTGTAGGCCTGAAACTACCAGCAGGCGATAACCACGGTATGCTACTCACCGATCAGAATCACCGCGTGGATATCGTAACAGTAGATGCCAACGGCAAGCCGGTGAATCGCCAGGGCGTAAAGATAAATGTATATGAACTCGACTGGCGCTGGTGGTGGGACAACTCCTTTGAGGATGTGGGCAACTATATCAACAGCAACTACCAAAGCCCGGTACAGTCCGCCACGGTAAATACCGTAAACGGCCGGGCCACCTGGACATTGCGTATCAACAAACCGGCCTGGGGGCGCTATTATGTGCAGGTTACCGACCCCGTGTCGGGGCACTCGGCCGGCAAGGCGGTTTATATCGACTGGCCCGGGTGGGCAGGCAAAGCGCAGCGTGGCGAGTTGGACGGAGCCTCGATGCTGCAGTTTGAAATAGCCAGGGAAAGCTATCAGGTAGGCAAAGAAATGGTGATAAAGATACCCAGCACACCGGGTAATCGCATACTGGTAAGTCTGGAAACGGGTAGTCGTATCCTGCAATCGTTTTGGCAGGAAACCACAGCGCAACAAACAGTTGTCAAAATAAAGGCCACCCCTGAAATGGCACCCAATGTGTATGTGCATCTGACCATGCTGCAACCTCACGGCCAGCAACAAAACGACCTGCCGATACGTCTCTACGGCATCGCCTCAGTGAAAGTAGTGGAGCCTGCTTCGGTACTGCAACCCCTGCTAAAGGTGCCGGACAAGGTACGACCGGAGCAATCATTTAGTATTGAAGTAAAAGAGAAAGACGGACGCCCGATGAGCTATACCCTGGCGGTGGTTGACGAAGGTTTGCTGGATATCACCAATTACAAAACCCCTGATCCGTGGGCCCATTTTTATGCCCGTGAGGCCCTGGGGGTAAAAACCTGGGACATCTATGACGATGTAATAGGCGCCTATGGCGGCTGGCTGGAGAGGCTACTGGCTATTGGCGGTGATGAGGAACTGAATGCTTTCGAACCCGAAAACACTACCAACCGCTTCAAACCGGTGGTCTTCTTCCTGGGGCCTTTCAGCCTGGCAGCCGGTAAAAGTGCCACCCATCATCTTACCCTGCCCCCCTACACCGGCCGGATTAAAACCATGCTGGTGGCCGCCAATGATCAGGCTTACGGTCATACCGAGGCCACTACACTGGTCAAGCAGCCACTCATGCTGCTGGCCACCCTGCCACGCGTAGCCGGACCGAATGAAAAAATCGTGCTACCGGTAAACGTATTTGCAGAAGAGGACAATATCAAAAATGTAAAGGTAAGTGTAGAAACCGATGATCATTTTACGGTAATAGGCCAACCGGAAAAGACTGTCACTTTCACCAAAAGTGGTGATAAGCTGGTGACCTTCGCCTTGCAAACCGGAATGGCCACCGACACCGGCAGGGTTGTGGTTCGGGCGCGCAGTGGCAGCCAAAAAGCATCCTATGCCGTTGACCTAAGCATAATACCGCGCAATCCCCCGATTACCTATGTAGCGGATCAACTGCTGCAAGCCGGCACCAACTGGCAAACACACTACCAGCCGGCCGGTATTACCGGTCACAACAGGGCGGCCATTGAGCTGAGCAACCTGCCACCGCTTAATCTGGAAAAACGCCTGGGCTATCTGATCAACTACCCACACGGCTGTATCGAGCAAACCGTATCAGCCGCTTTTGCCCAGTTGTATCTGCCAAACCTGACAGAGATAACTGCCAACCAGGCTGCCAGCATTGAACATCATATTACGGCTGCCATCAATAAGCTAAATGATTTTCAGGTATCTTCAGGCGGTTTTTCATACTGGCCCGGACAAAGTGCTGCCAATATTTGGGGCAGCAATTATGCCGGCCATTTTATGCTGGCTGCCGAAAAGGCCGGTTATGCCATACCTGCACATCTGCTGAATAACTGGCTGAGCTTTCAACGACAAGAAGCACGCAACTGGCAGGCCGCCACCGATGCCGACAACGACCTGGCCCAGGCTTATCGCCTTTATACGCTGGCCCTGGCCGGCAAGCCAGAAATGGGCGCTATGAACCGGCTGCGCAAGCGTAGCGACCTAAGTGTTGCAGCCGCCTGGCGTCTTGCGCTGGCCTATGCCGTAGCCGGCTACGACAAGCAAGCCAAAGAACTGGTAACCAGTGTAATAGATAAACCCCTGTCGTCAGCCGATTATGATTTCTACACCTATGGCTCACCCCTGCGCGACCGTGCCATGCAACTGGAGACTTTACTGACCCTTGGCCAGCAGCAGCAAGCCTATGAAATAATACTGGAAATAGCCAACGAACTTGCACAACCGGACAAGTGGCTTAGCACACAAACCACCGCCTATTGTCTGCTGGCTTTGAGCCAGGCTGCCGGACAGGGTATAGACAGCGAACCGCTGCAAGCCGAAATAAACATCAATGGCCGGGCAAGCACGGTAAGCAGCCAAAAGTACCTGTATCGTCTGATGCTCGAGTCACCCGACAAGCAGACCACCATCGAGGTCAGCAATACCGGCAGCGCTCCGCTGTTTGCCCGTTTGATCAGGTCGGGCATACCGCTGGAAGGCAGCGAGCAGGTCGTCAGCCGCAACCTCTTGATTAAAGTTGACTATACCGATAACCGCGGCAACAGGATAGCGGTAAACAGCCTGCCACAGGGCACGAATTTCAAGGCTACGGTTACCGTTACCAATCCCGGAGGGCGTGGCCGCTACCGCGATATGGCCCTTACCCAGTTGTTTCCTGCCGGCTGGGAGATCGTCAATACCCGTCTGGACGGCAGCCGCGGCAGCTCTCTTGCCACCTATACCGACATCCGCGATGACCGTGTGATGCAGTATTTTGATCTGCCGGCAGGCAAGAGCATTACCTTTGAAGTACTGCTCAATGCCACCTACCAGGGGCGCTACTATCTGCCGGCCGTTACGGCTTCAGCCATGTATGATATCAGCGTATATGCCAGCATACCGGGACAATGGGTGGAAGTAACAGCCGGCAAAGATTGAGACGACTCCTACAGAAGAGATACATCTGGTGGCTGGCCGGAATGCTCATGCTGTTTGGGGTTGGCATATTGCTTTTGCCACTCCCCATCCCCTTTGATAAGCCGCACAGCACCATCCTTTACGACCGCCACGGCCGCTTGCTGGGGGCGGCCCTGGCGGCTGACGATCAGTGGCGCTTCCCCCCTGCCGATTCCATCCCCGAAAAATTCACCACTGCCTTGCTGCTCTACGAAGACGAATATTTTTACTATCATCCGGGCATAAACCCTTTCTCCCTCTGGCGGGCCTGGCGGCAAAATAAGCGGGTCGGCAAGATAGTAAGTGGCGGCAGTACGCTGAGCATGCAAACCGTACGAATGGCGCTAGGCAATCAACCGCGTACCTATCGGCAAAAAGTCTATGAAATGCTGTTGACGCTCAAGTTGGAATGGCTCTACAGTAAAGAAGAAATCCTAAAATTTTACAGCGAAAACGCGCCTTTTGGCGGCAATATTGTAGGCCTCGAAGCCGCCTCCTGGCGTTATTTCGGCATTGCCCCCGGGCAGTTATCGTGGGGCGAAGCAGCTGCCCTGGCCGTACTACCCAACCAACCGGCTGGCATCTATCCGGGTCATCAAATGGCCGCATTCAAACGTAAACGGGATCGTTTATTACATAAAATTCATGATCATGGCTATCTGAGCGATTCCGACCTGGAGCTGGCTTTGGCCGAGCCTTTACCCCAACAGCTTTTGGAATTCCCCACCCTGGCTTATCACCTGCTGCACCGCAGCATGCAGGAAGGACATAGCGGCAAACGGGTGTATAGCACCCTGGATGCCTCCCTGCAACAGCAGGTAAAGCAGCTTACCGGACATCATAGCAGCATTTGGGCGGCCAACCAGGTGCACAATGCAGCCGCCATTGTAATAGAAGCCAAAACCGGCCATATACTGGCCTATGTGGGCAACACCTTCAATCCCGGGCCGCACGGCCAGCATGTGGATATCATTACCGCACCCAGGAGCCCGGGCAGCCTGCTGAAGCCGCTGCTCTATGCCGCGGCCCTTGACGAAGGCCTCATCACCCCACGGCAATTGCTGCCCGATATTCCGCTGTTCTATCGAGGCTTCGTGCCGCAGAATTTCGACAAAAAATACCGCGGTGCCGTAGCAGCCGACCATGCCCTGGCCAGCAGCTTGAATGTGCCTTTCGTGCATCTGCTGATCGATTATGGCTATGAGAAGTTCCATCACCAATTAAAACAAATGGGGCTGAGCAGCCTTAGTGAACCGGCCGGCCACTACGGCCTGGCGCTTATTCTGGGTGGTATGGAAACCTCACTTGACCAGCTTACCGCCCTCTATGCCGGCACTTTGCGCGCCTACCAGCGCTTTGGCCAGCGGCCGCTACACCAAGGCTATAGCCGTGGTGATTATTTTGCCAATAGCTATCTGAGAGACGACAAGCAAGAAACGGATACCAGCCTGCAGGAACGAGGCTATCTGCGGGCCTCGTCTATCGGCTACATGCTGCAAGCCATGCAGCAGCTTAACCGGCCGGCCACCGAAGCCGGCTGGCAGCAGTTTGCCGGCAGCAAGAAGATAGCCTGGAAAACCGGTACCAGCTATGGCCTGCGCGATGCCTGGGCCATAGGCCTGAGCGATGACTATGTAGTAGGGGTATGGCTGGGTAATGCCGATGGCGAAGGACGGCCCGGCCTGACAGGGGCTACGGCAGCCGCACCGTTGTTATTCCGTATTTTCGATGTTCTGCCGGGTCAGGCTCATTTCGATCAGCCTTTTGGCACTGCCGTAGCCATATGCCGGCAAAGTGGTATGCGAGCCGGGCCCAATTGCCCTGATGTAATAAACGAAACGCTGGCGGTCCATCTGGAGGGCACCCCGCAATGCCGTTATCATAAGCTTATTCATCTCAACAAAGAAGCTACCTATCAGGTAAACAGCAGTTGTTATGACGTAAGTGAAATAAAAACAAGCGCGTGGTTTGTATTGCCACCGGTAATGGCCTGGTATTACCGCAAGTATCATCTTGAATATCAAGATCCTCCCCCCTTTGCTCCCGGTTGTCGGGCCGATGAGGCAAGACAACACATTGCACTTATCTATCCGCGGCAGTTTACGCGCGTTTATATACCGGTAGAACAGGATGGTACCCCGGGCCAGGTCGTTTTTGAGGCGGCCCATACAAATCCAGATGCAGTAATCTACTGGCACCTGGACAACCAATATATCGGGCAAACCAGCGGTCGCCATCAAATGGCTATCAGGGCCGGCAAAGGCCTGCACCGGCTTACCCTGCTTGACAAACAGGGCCATGAACTGACCAGAACGTTTAGGGTAGTGAGCGAATAACTTGGTATAAGTGCTTGAAAATAAACGGGTTTACAAATGAACTCTTATAAGCTATTCAGTGTTACCCTGCTTATATATTGCCATTCTCTGACTTGCTAACCTCCTTACTTTTCATAAAAAGCTGAAAGAGTATCCCCAGCAGTACCACCAGCAAGGCCCCAATCGGGTTGAACCACAGGTAGCCCAACTCAAGCGTGCCCGAGCGTGTTTTAAAATAAAGGATAAGGATGACCAACTCACTCACCAGCGTGGCGGCAAACACGGCATGGGCCTTTACAAAGCGCACCCCGAAAGCCACCAGAAAAATACCCAGAATAGGTCCGTAGAACACCGAGCCCAGGATATTCACCGCCTGAATGAGGTTATCCAATTGCGAGGCAAAAATGGCAAACAGCAATGCCAACAGCCCCCAAAACACGGTAAACAGGCGCGACATAAACAAATAATGGCTATCGGAAGCCTCTCTGGTAATCAGCCGCTTGTAGAAATCGACCACGGTGGTCGAACCAAGGGCATTGAGCTCGGAGGAGGTGGAACTCATGGCAGCAGCAAAGATGACCGCCATCAGCAGGCCTATGAGGCCATGCGGCAAGTAGTTGAGCACGAAGGTAATAAATACATAATCGGCATCCTTTTCGTACAGATCCGGATCTATTTTCTTAAGCAAACCGGCAGCGCGGCTCTCCAGGTCTTTTTGGCGCTGGTCAAGAGCCCGTGCTGCGGTGGCCAGGCGCTCAAACTGTTGCTTGTCGCCCTGCTTTTTGGCCGACAGCATGGTAAGCAGGGTCTTTTTCTTTTGCTCAAAAACAGATTTATGCTCTTCTTCCAGCAAACGCAACTCCGCCTCGTACTTGCTTTGATAACCCTTTTCAAGCCCCACCGGATTGAAAAAAATGGGTGGAGCGGTAAACTGATAGAAAACAAACACCAGCACACCCACAAACAGGATGCTATACTGCATGGGTATTTTCATAAAGCCGTTAAACAACAACCCCACCCGTATCTCCTGGATATTCTTGCCCGACAGATAGCGCTGCACCTGCGACTGGTCGGTACCGAAATAGGCCAGAAACAGAAAAAGGGCAGCCGTCAGGCCACTCCAGATATTATAGCGGCTGGAAGGGTCGAAATGCCAATCGATAGCCTGCATCTTACCCAATTGGTCGGCCACGGTAACCGCCCCGCCAAACTGCACCTCCGCGGGCATGGACATTACCAGCACCACAAAAGCCACCACCATGCCGGCCATTATCACAAACATCTGATGTTTTTGGGTTTCGGCCACGGCTTTGGTGCCACCTGAAACCGTATAGATAATCACCAGCACACCAATAATGAGAATGGTGATGTTCAGATCCCACTTCATGATGGTAGTGAGAATAATTGCCGGGGCATAGATGGTAATACCGGCTGCCAGCCCCCGTGATACCAGAAAAAGAAATGCCGCCAGCACCCGCGATTTCAGGTCAAAGCGCCTTTCCAGAAACTCATAGGCTGTATAGACTTTCAGGCGATGATAAAGCGGCACCACTACCACGGCAATAATGATCATGGCAATAGGCATACCGAAATAAAACTGCACGAAACCCATGCCGTCTTCAAATGCCTGGCCGGGTGTGGATAAAAAGGTGATGGCGCTGGCCTGGGTAGCCATTACCGATAGGGCAATAGTGCCCCACTTCATGGTGTTATTGCCCAGCAGGTAGCCGTCCAGCCCCTTGCTGCCGCGCGCCTTCCAGGTGCCGTAGATAATAATCGACAGCATGGTGCCGATCAATACAAAGAAATCCAGTGCATTCATAAAGATCGATTATCAGCCTGTTTCATTTAATTACGGCCTTTGCCAGTTTTTTCCACCCTGGCAGCCCGGCCATACGACAACAGGTTGGCAAAAATACGGTAAGCGCCAGGCACTCCGGCCGGCAGTTCTCTAAACCACGAATAGCCCGTATAAATAAAATGCCCTTTGCCATAGTCCGCTACCAACAGACCGCCATCCTTGGGTTCTTCACCGGGGTCGTGCGATGACAGGATAGCCGTGTAGCGCTCATCCCAGCCGGCCGGAAAGTAGAGGCCACGCTCCTGCACCCATCCCCGGAAATCTGCCGGGGAAATCTTATTGGGGTAGTTCATCAACGGGTGCCCGGGCTGCAGGATGGTTACCGGAGCCTTTTCATCAGCCACCCGGCTATCGGCTGAGCGCCCGGTAAAACGCAACTCATAAGGAGCAAAATCCTGCCAGTTGAGCCTGCGGCCGGTATTGTATTGCATGACCACCGTACCGCCCTGCTCCATGTATGCCAGGATATCCGGCTTCTTTTCTTTCAGCCATGGCAAGGTATTGGCCGCCCGAATGCCAAAGACCAGCACATCTATTGTGGCCAGCTTGGCAGCATTGATATCTGCCTTATCCAGCATCACCACCTCCAGGCCCATCTGGCGTAGCGCCTCAGGCACCCGGTCGCCAGCGCCCATCACGTAGCCTACCCGCTGCACAGCGAGTTTTATATCCAGGTTTTCGGCACGTGCTTCTGCTGGTGGCATGATTATCTGGTAAGGAATATGATTGTAGGCGATGTTCTGCACGGCCAGCGAATAGGCTTGTCTGTCTATTTCCATCACTGCCTTGATTTTGCCCGATGATGGTCCTTTAGGGGTTACGGTAAAGGTAAGCTCACTGCTTTGCCCCTTGCCTTGCAGGGTCAGGGGCACCACTGCCGGACTTACCTGCCAGCCCTGTGGCACCTGCAAATGCACCTTGCCGGCTACCTTGTCGCTAACAGCCTTAACAGCCACCTGCACTTGCCGGGGCTCATTGTTTTTAAAAATATAAACCGGGCTACTCAAGTTGAGAAACACCGGAGGCGTAACCGCCACCGGGCGGTGCATCTCACCATTCACCCGGTCGGTCCAGCGATATACCAATGGCAGATGATGCGTCAGATGCAGGCCGTTGATTTCCAAATCAAGGTTAAGGGTAAAGGCCGGTGGGTTTTCCGGACGGCCGATCATTTGCAGGTCATCCACCCGATACATACCCAGCGTACCAGACTTTTGCAGCCAGTACGGATTGCTGAAAGGCTGGTCGGGAGGCACCTTTACAGCCCATTTTATCAAGTATTTGTTGTCTTGTTGCAAGGATAGGGCAAGCGTAGTATCGGCACTGGCAATGTGAGCGGCAAGTACCTTTACCGGCACTACGGAACGGTTTACCAGCTCCATATCGAAATCCAGCCGTTCTCCGGGCACTACCGTATAATCAGCCGCCCAAGCTGCGCTGAACAGGCCGCTACAGGCCAGTATCAGTTCTTCGGTCTCGGCCAGCTTACGCTGCCGCCAAAAATCGTCCTCAACCTGCTCAATAGCTTTGTACAGCTCCACCAGTGCCGGTACCGAAGCAGCCGGTTGCCTGGGGTCAAAAGCGGCAATAATTTTATCAATCCGACCGGCTATTTCCGGATGACCGGTACGCCCCCAGGTAATATCGATGCCGTCAAAAATATTCTTATCGGCAGGTTGCCCCGCTACCAATGACAGGTACTCATAGGTATGGCCGCGGCTTAGCGGCACACCAAAACCCTGGCTCTTGTGCATGGAGCGGCTGCGGGCCGCCATTTCGGTGTACGACTCGCCCAGCAGAGGATTATACGTGCCGACATCCACGCGTATTACATCATCGCGCTGGGCAATGTTTTTATCCCACCAACGCCCGGAGTTAACCATGATTCTGGTTGGTTGCCAGGGTTTTACAAATTGCAGCTGGTCGGCAAAGGCAATGGTGCCGGCTACCTGAAAAGCCTCTTGTGCCATAATAGCCGAAGTGGTATGATGGCCATGCCCAGCCCGGGCATCGGGCGGGAAGCGGGTGATAATGACATCGGGGCGAAACTGCCTGATTACCCACACCACATCGTGCAGCACTGCCGTGCTATCCCAGATGCGCAACGTCTCCCGGGCGTTTTTTGAATAACCGAAATCATTGGCACGGGTAAAGAACTGCTGGCCGCCATCTATCCTGCGGGCAGCCAGCAACTCTTGGGTGCGAATCACCCCCAGCCCTTCACGCAGCTCGGGGCCAATCAGGTTCTGTCCGCCATCACCGCGGGTAAGGGCCAGGTAGGCAGTTTTCACTTGCCGCTCATTGGCCAACCAGGCAATCAGACGGGTATTTTCATCATCCGGATGGGCCGCCACATACAGGGCGCTGCCCAGCACCTTCAGTTGCTGCATTTTGTGCAGAATACGGCCGGCATCGGGCTGTGGCGGCTGCGCCATGCCCGGTAGAGCCAGGCAAGCCAAAAGCAGAAGAAAGGCATATTTCGATTTCATAGTCGGCTTCTGTAAACGGTTGTGGTGCTAAACTGTTGTATTTTTTTGAAAAAACACAAGAAAGTTTTGCCAGTGGTAAACGAACCTTGATAAGTCGGTTATCGGTTTACTTCCCATCCAATCCTAAGGACAGCAGCTTATCGCCCCGATAGCTGCCGGGCTGTACAAACAAAACATACTCCACATCCACCGGTTTTCCGGCAACAAGCAGGGTTATCTTCAGATAATGGGTAGCCGGGTCGCTGCCGTCCAGTATTTTTCCCGTATGGCTGCGGTACACGCTGGCTACTGAATTGGCTGGCACCTTAGCCGGCCACTCCTTGCGCCACAAAAGTTGGTCTTGGTTGTCAAAAAACTCCAGCAACAGCTTACCCTTAACGTCCTGCAACCGGTCGTTGGCCAGATAAACATCAAACTGCCCGTTTTTTATTTCCGGTATAATTATCACCGGCTTATAACGGTCCTGCACCACCTGCCAGGCGGTTTTTGGCCTGCCGAAGTAGTCAATCACCGACCAGCCTGGGGCCGGCCAGCAGTCCTGCAACTGCCAGAACAGCGTGCCGCCACAGCGCTGGCGTTGCAAGCGGTGCGATTCAATGGCATATTTAAGCGCCAGCGCCTGTACCTGCTGACTTTTTTCTATAAAATACTCAAAATCAACCGCTTTTCCAAAATATTTCTCAGCCATAGTCACCATCATGCTATCGCCTATATAGCTGCGCTGATGACTAAGGGCCGGGTCGCTGCCCGGTTGCAACGGCTTGCCGGCTGTATAAGACTGCACCGTTGAGCCGGCAGGGTACGATTGAAAACCGTATTCTACCACGAACCGCCCTACCTTTTCTTTAAAAGCGGCAATATCCTGCCGGCCATGCCACACGCGCCAGTCGTGCATGCTGCCGTGGTTGTAGTCGCCCTGAGGACCCCAGTTGCTTTGCGGTGAGGTAGTGGTGTAAGGCCGCGAGGGGTCTTGTAGGTGCAGGATATCGGGAATGGTTTGGCGGAACAGTTGCAGGTAGGCCTGCCACAAAGCAGCCGAATCGGCCGGTGAGTAACCATATTGTGCCTGCCAGCCCCAATGATGCCAGGCTACTTCAATTTCGTTGTTGCCGTTCCACAAGGCAATAGACGGATGGTGCTGCAGGCGCCCCACCTGATAAAACACCTCATCGGCAATATTGGCCATAAGCGCTTCATCGGGTGGGTACATGGTATTGGCAAACATAAAATCCTGCCATACCAGTATGCCGTAGCGGTCGCACAGGTCGTAAAAAATGTCTTTCTCATAGATACCACCACCCCAAACACGCAACATATTGATGCCCGCCTGCTTCACGGCCTGCAAGCGCTGCCTGTAAAGGGAATCGGGCACGGTAGCCGGCAACACGCTCAGGGGTGTCCAGTTGGCTCCTTTTATCATAATAGGCCGGTCGTTTAATTTAAAATAAAAGGAGCGACCGATGCTATCCGGCTTCTGCACCAACTCAATGGTACGCACCCCCAGTTGGTAGATCTTGTGCTGCAGCTCAGTGCCATCGGCTGTAATGGCTACCGGTATGCTATATAAATGCGGCTCGCCCCAGCCATTGGGCTGCCACAACACAGGGTTTTGAATGGCGAAGTCGAGCTCCAGGTTATTTACCCCTTGTTGCAGTTGCACCGTTCGTTCTACATCTGCAACAGTGAGTGTTACCTCCTTTGTTGCTGTGGCCATAACCCGGATCTTAGCCGTATAAGTTGCCTCCTGAGCAGTAAAGAGGCCGGGTTCAAAGCGCACCTGATCGATATAGGCTACCTCGTACAGGGCCAGTTTTACCGGCTGCCAGATACCCATGGTTACCAGACGCGGGGCGAAGTCCCAGCCGAACTGATAGGCCGCCTTGCGGGTAAAAGGCCCGACATTGGCTGTTGTATCGGTATTCCAGGCCGGCAAAGCATAGGGTAGCTGCCGCAGCCGCTCCCGGTTGTACAGCAAGGGCGGGGCAAATACAACCAGCAGTTCGTTGTTGCCCGTCTGCAACAGGCTATCAACCGGCACCCGCCACTTACGAAACATGTTATCTGCCTGTAAGATCAAACGGCCATTCAGATAAACATCGGCATAAGTATCCAGGCCATCAAAAATCATTAGCTTATGCGGGGCTGCCATTTCTTCGGCAGATAAGGTAAAAATCTTGCGATACTCCCACTGCCGGTTTTCGAGCCAACGTAGCTTGGCGGCATTATCACCCACCAGCGGATCGTCTATACGCCCTAGGCGCCACAGGTCGCTCACCACATCTCCGGGCACATGGGCCGGCAGCCAGGTGCTGTCATCCCATTTTAGTTGCCAGTCCGCATGCAGGTCAACTTCACGATATGGCTGTGGACTGGAGCAGCCCTGCCAGAAAATCATGAGGATAAGCCATATCCGGCCATACCTTAACCGGCCGGTACGGTAGAAAAATTTTACAGATACAAAAACTTTCTTAGCAAGAAGAAACATGACTTATGTAATAAAGTAAAAAATTACTTGAAACCCAAAATTAATCATGGAATTGACGAACCCGGCTGTAAACCAAGCCGGTAGTGGTTTGAGTTGCCCTACAGACCTGACTTTTATTTACCAGTAAAAAAGAAAAGGGGGCTCATGCCCCCCTCTTCTTTGGTGTCTAACTATTTCTGTAAGCCGTATTTTTTCATATAGCGTTCATAGAGCACTTGCTGGCGGTTTTTCAGATGAAGCTGACGCCCCTGAATATATGCCTGTACTACTTTATTCGTACGGAAATCCAGGGCATCGCCCTCAGACACAAACAAAGTAGCATCCTTGCCTTCGGCCAGCGTGCCCAGCTTATCGGCTACCCCCAAAATGGTAGCCGGGTTGAGGGTAATCAGCTTAAGCGCCTCTTCCTTGTCCAGGCCGTAAGCGGCCGAGGTGCCGGCATAAAAGGGCAGGTTGCGGGCCAGCGCCAGCATACCGGTATGGCTCAGGGCTACCGTAACCCCGGCCTGGGTCAGCTCTACCGCCATGCGATAAGGCAGGTCCACATCCATATCTTCACGATCTGGCAGGCTATGCAGACGGGTGAGTACCACCGGCACCTTGTTGGCTGCCAGGTAGTCTTTTACCAGCAAGGCATCGGTGCCGGTAACGATGGCTACCCGCTGTACACCTTTCTTTTTTGCCACAGCCACGGCATCGACAATATCCTTGGGGCCGGAAGTGTGCACCATCAGCACCTTGGTACCATCAAACAGCCCTTGCATGGCTTCCAGCTTCAGGTTACGTTCTTTATCGGTGGCAGCGCCATAGGCCAGGGCGTCATCAAAGAAAGCGGCCACCTCGCGCACCTGCTTGTCGTAGTCCTTGTTGGGCTTTCTTTTAAAAGTAAAAGTGGCAAAGTCAAATTGCCCGGTTTGGCGGGCCGGCCAGTTCATGTGAATAGCTACATCGGCCGTATGCACGGCATCTTCCCAGTTCCAGCCATCCATGTGCATAAGCGATGACGTACCGGAAAAACGCCCCCCGGTAGGCGTTGTCTCGGCTAGCAGGATACCATTCACCCGGAAAGTGGGCGGCAATTCGCTGTCGGTATTATAGGCCACCAGCGCCCGTACGTTGGGATTGTAGTCACCGCGCTCGCGGTAGTCGTCCATAGCCCGGATGGAGCTAACCTCCTGCAAGCCCACCTGCGAATTGGGTAGTATAAAACCCGGATAAACATGTTTGCCGGTAATATCGATAATCTTATAGCCGGCAAAATCAATCCTGGTACGGGTGGCATCGGCTACCAGGGTAATCTTGCCCTGATCGAAAGCGATAAAGGAGTTTTGAATGACCTGACCGTTGCCCAGGTGAGCAATACCGCCCTTCAGCAAGATGGCTTCTTCCTGGGGAGCAGCCGGCTCGGGCACCTGCGCCTGTAAGCCAGAGGTTACAGCCGTCAATAACATAAGTATTATGATTCTGATCTTCATGGTTTTCAAAGTTTTGTTATTCAATTAGTAAGAGAATCATTCACGATATCTTCGCAATGATAATCGTAGCTGCGGTGTGGATGCGGCCGCTGGGTAGGGCCGCCATTCTTTTTCACATCTTTCATCTTCTGGATCAGGCGGGCACGCTCCTGGCGGATATACGCCCTGCGTTGCTGATCCTGCTCAAGGTCGAAATAGATCTTGCCATCGATAATGGTCTTCTCCGCCTTGCTGTACACCGACAGCGGGTGGCCCGACCACAGCACTACATCGGCATCCTTACCTACCTTGATACTACCCATGCGATTGTCCAGGTGCAGCAGCTTAGCCGGGTTGATGGTTACCATCTTAAGGGCCTCTTCTTCCGGCATATCGCCATATTTGATTGTTTTGGCGGCCTCCTGGTTGAGCCTGCGTATCTGGTTGGCATCATCCGAATTAATGGCGGTAACAACGCCCTCTTTGCTCATAATGGCCGCATTATAAGGAATGGCATAGCGCACTTCCCATTTATAGGCCCACCAGTCGGAGAAAGTAGAGGCACCAGCACCATGCTCTTTCATCTTATCAGCCACTTTGTAGCCTTCCAGGATATGCGTAAAGGTATTCACCCGGAAACCGAATTTTTCGGCAACCTTCATCAGCATATTAATCTCGGACTGCACGTAGGAGTGACAAGAGATAAAGCGCTTGCCCCTGATAATCTCCAGCATGGTTTCATCGGCCAGATCGCGCCTGGGTGGCGGTGTTTGGGCCTTTATCTTTTTGGGCAAACTGTTGTAGGCCTGCCATTTCTTTTCGTACTCCAGGGCGCTTGAGAAAGCATCCATATAAACCTGCTCCACTCCCATGCGCGTCTGCGGATAGCGAATTGAGTTGTTACTGCGCGAACGCTTCACGTTCTCACCAAGGGCGAATTTGATAAAAGGATCAGCGCCCTTAATCTTCATTTCTTCCGGTGAAGCACCCCAACGCAGTTTTATCAAGGCTGACTGACCACCGATAGGGTTGGCCGAGCCATGCAGAATCTGGATGGCCGTGACCCCGCCCGACAAGGCGCGATATATGTTGATTTGCTCGGGGTCAATTACATCACCGATTCGCACCATACCCGAATTGGTAGCCACATCATTTATGGAAGAAGCCCCGATATGCGAGTGCTCATCAATAATACCGGGCGTCAGGTGCTTGCCGGTAGCATCAATTTCCAGCGCTCCCGGCTCACTTAGATTCTGGCCTATTTTGGCAATCTTACCATCTTTCAGCAATACATCCGTATGTTCCAATACGCCAGCTTCATCGCTGGTCCATACCGTAGCATTTTTGATCAGGATTGTCTGTTGCCCCGGCAAGGTAGTGGTACCATATGCCACGAACGGGTAAATTACCTGACCCAGTTTTTCCTCTTTGTCTGGCTTGTTATTTTCTTTTTTGTTTTCCTTCTTCTCCAACTCACCGGTCTTTAACATCGACCAGGCTATCCAGGTGCCGTCCACCAGCTCGCCACTACCACGCCAGCCGTTATCTACCCGCCAACCCGACAGGCGAATACTGCCTTTTTCTTTAGGTAGTTGAAAGCTGGCGGTAAGCAGATTTTGGCTGAATTTGGTTTTCAAATCTATTTTGGTAGAGTCATTGATTACAATCCTGGCTTTTTGCTTGCCGGGCTCACCTTTTATTGTCACGGCAAACTGCCGGTCACCTACCTGTAAATCGTATTTACCGGCATAGTCGGCCACATCCAGCGGTTTAATCACATAGCGCTTGCCCTGTATCCAGTTTTCATGAATAATGTTCTTGTCGCTAAACAACTTATCGGAAGTGATAATAAAGTTGGCCACCTTACCGGTATGCAAGCTACCCAGCCGGTCGGACACCCGCAGGAGCCGGGCCGGGGTTTCGGTAAGTGCTTGCAAAGCCGCCTCCTCGGGCAAGCCGCGTCCGATAGCCGTACGCAGGTTTTTCCAGAAATCGTTTTTGTTTTTCAGGCCGGCAGCCGTAATGGCAAACGGAATACCATTTTGGTACAAAGCGGCCAGATTGCCGGGCGCCAGTTCCCAATGTTTCATATCGGCCAGGCTCACCTGCAGAGCATCCAGTGGGTCCTCTACATCATAAGCCTCAGGAAAGGTAAGCGGTACAATTAGGGTAGCGCCTGTTGCCTTTATTTCTTTTATCCGCTTGTAGGCATCCCCCCCACTCTTGATGATATATTGCACACCAAACTCATCGCCCAGCTTATCGGCCCGCAGCACCTCCAGCCAGTTTTTGGTATCAAATATCTGCGGCAGCGACTGCGAGGCCAGCCAGCCATCGAGGGCCTGGTCGGCAAAGGGTTTGGGATTTTGCCTGCTGTACCAGTCGGCATCGAGGTAGGTTTGCCTGAGCAAGGCGATATAACCCATGGTGGAGATGGGATAGGCCTGGGTGGAAGAGCCCCTGTTGAACGAATAATGGGCCGCAGCTTTCTCCTTCAGCATCACTTCATTTTCGGAGCCATCGGCCAGCGTAACCAACGTGGAGGTGCCGCGCGCCAGGCCGTCAGCCCGGAAGGTATTTACCGCACCAAATCCCAGCTTGCGCAACTGGCCGGCCGTTTTGTTGTCGATTACAAAATGTTCAGCCGCATCAAAATCGGCTTTGATAGCCTCATTGGCATTGTAGGCACCTTTTCTTTTGGATTGTATCTGCTCCGGCCCCCTGAAAAAGTTGCCTTTGGGGCGCTCCGGCTTGGGCTCACCATAATTGGAATACGGGTCGATAAGAGCGGGATATATATACTTACCACTCAGGTCGTACACCGTGTAGCCGGCCGGGATATCGCGGGCACCGCCTACATACTCTATCTTGCCGTCTTTTATCAGCATGGTGCCATTGTTAAAAACGGTCTGATGGTCGGCCACGATGGTGGCATGCACAAAAGCATAAGCCCGGGGCCGCACATCTTTCACATCATTGCGCGGGAAAGTCTCCTGCGCCTGCGCAAATACCACTGCCAGCAGCAGCATCCAAAACAAAATGACTTTTTTCATATTTTTAATTTGCTTGCTTGATTCAGGTTGAAAAGTAGGAGAATTTGCCTGGAACAAAAACCGGGGGCGGGTAAATTACATGAGCGGATAATGTTGGCAGTGTAAGAGGTGCTCAAACTTACGTACTAACCTCCTGCCTAAGTCATGGATATAAGTATCCCTACCAAAATGGCAATACCAAAACTCAACATAGTTCCCACCAACACATATTCGTTTTTCTCATTATCACGAAACCTAAGAATAGACTTGGCGGCCAGCAAGAAGCCCACTATGCTAAACTGGTGTACCAAAATAAGCGCCAGAGTAAGCCAGCGCTCTACGATACCGATAAGTTTTCCAGCATTGGGCAAATCCTTGTTTTCATCATCATGAACGCCCACCTCAGGTATAGGTATGGCAAACGCGATAAGAATATTTTTAATCAGAACATTGGCCGGCCTGGCACAAAACAAAAAACCAGCAATCACAGCAAGCACCTTAAACGAAGGGTTAAGAACTAAATTAACTTTACTATAGAGATAGTAATGATAAGAAGCCAAAAGCAAGACAACGATCTTAGCAAGTTGATTTACAAAAAAGTATGAGCTCGGTTTTCCCTTTGTACGTACCTGCAGGTAATTTGTCAAAACGTCTGTAAGAATAAACAGCAGGGCAATACTTAAAGACCACAACAGGAACCCGAAATCTAACGACATCACCCAGGAGATTAAAAAAATAACCACTCCATGCCCAGCCAGGAGACGCCAATTAAGCTTCTCCGGGTTAGTGTCCAGCCAACCTTTCGGTGTAAAGACATATTCGCTCAACAAGTAGGCTATAAATTGTAAAAGAATCAGTTTAACGAGCATAATAATCAATGTAGTTTTCAAAATAATTTACTGCTTTTTCAATAGCATGCCAACCGGCAGCGGTAGAATGCTGGCTGATAGTCGATTGATTTTTGCCAAGCTTTTTACTAACTGCTGTTTCGCTCATTCCCAGGAGGCGTAAATAAATCACTTCACATTGTTTTGCCGAACAGCGGGCAATAAGTGTATCTAATAAAGTTACGATTGTCTCAAATTGTTCTGCTACATACTTATTTGGACTCAAAAAAAACATTGTTTTCTTAATCACTATTCGTTGCTTATTGGCAGTGCTGTAATTCCTTAATAACCTACCTGTCAGATAAATAGCTTCACCGTCAATTATACCTCGTTGCGGATTGACAGTTGTTAAAGGCGCTACCGCCAGGGCCAACCTGATACCGTGCTCCTTAAAATATTTGATTCCCTTACTCCCATTACCTTTTTGCAATTCAATGGATTTTATAAAGGTCTTCAATAGCAAAGCAATCCGCAAGGCATGTTTGCTATCCGGTATGGCGCATTCAATGTAATCACCCTGAATTATCCGGCCGTAGAAATGCTCATACTTTTGGGTGAGGTCATCCAAAACTTCCTTAATTTTATCTTCCAGATTCCTCCTGTCGGCCTCACTGAGTGAAGTGTAGGCAATCACATCCGCTGATATTGCCGCTCCGTTCATAGTTGTGAATTTATTGGTAAATATACCGATAAAAATAATTTATTAGCAAAATCACTAATAAAAAAGTAAAAAGCATTGATTGCTACTGCATGCAGATTGAAAAAATAAGTGGCATTTGCGATAAGTAATGGTTATAAATATTGCCTCGTTATCAAATAAGAATGATTTTCTGGTTTATCCGGGAATTGTCATTAGAAAAACCAATGACAATTGACGAATTGAAAATCAACGAGTTATACGACTAATTATATTACCCAAAAATAATTTTCAATTGTCACGGTTAACCTCCTACGAGTAGTGACGATGAATGTCACTATGATACATCAGACACGACTGTAGGAGTCGTCTGACCTGACAAGTTATTGTTTATCAATAACTTCGTCAGCTCATGGCGATACTGCCAGAGCATGACAAGCTTCGCTTCGTCATGCCCGAAGGGTGCCATGCATCCGGACAGAAGCGTCCGGGCAAAATTGTCAATTCTATTGACAATTTTGGGTTTATAAATTCCTACTTCATATCAATTTCAGTCTTACTGTGGCAATATTTCATTAATATCGCAACCATATGAAAGTGCGCAACAGCCTTGTGTGGTTTGTGATTACCGCGGCCTTTATCGGGCCGGGTACGGTTACTACGGCTACGGCTGCCGGGGCTGCTTTCGGTTATAGTCTGCTGTGGACGCTGGTTTCTGCCGTGGTGGCCTGTATCGTGCTGCAGGAAGGGGTAGCGCGTATACATATTGTGGCGGGCCTTACCTTAGGCCAGGCGGTACGCCATACTTTAGGAGGGCGCTGGCCGCTGGTCATTGCCGCAGCCATCGTGTTGGGCTGTGCCGCCTATGAAGCCGGCAACATACTGGGAGCAGTATCGGGGGTGCAACTTATTACCGGTAGCCATCCTGCCCTGAGTACGCTGATTATCGTAGCGCTGGCCGCTCTGCTGCTGGCAAGCGGCCGGTTTAAGCTGCTCACCCATCTGTTGGCCTTTATTATCGGGCTGATGGGCCTGGGGCTGCTGGTGCTGGTGGTATCACTGCACCCCGATGTACCCCAACTTGCCCGGGGCTTGCTGGTACCGAAGATACCTGCCGGTGGGGAGCTGCTTACCTTAGGCCTGATTGGCACTACCGTAGTGCCTTACAACCTGTTTCTGGGTTCTCAACTGGCAGCCGGCCAGCAACTGCGCACCATGCGCGCAGGCCTGGCGCTGGCTACCACTGTGGGCGGGCTTATCTCGATGGCACTTATTGTAATAGGCACGCAGGTACAAGGGAAATTTAATTTTACCAATGTCGCTACCGCCCTAAACCGGCTTACCGACTCCTGGGGTGGGTGGTTATTTGCCTTCGGGCTGTTTGCTGCCGGCCTTACCTCGGCTATTACCGCCCCATGGGCAGCCGCCATCAGCTATACCTCTACCCTTAAGGCTGATAAAAAGGGGAAAAGCTTTGTCTATGTGTGGGCAGGGGTGCTTGCTACCGGTCTGGTATTCGGTGTCAGCGGTATCAAGCCTGTGCCGGTCATCATTCTGGCCCAGGCGGCCAATGGCATCGTATTGCCGCTGCTGGCTACCCTATTATTCATCATCCTCAACAACAGGCAACTGTTGCCCGAACATACCAACAGCCGGCCGGCCAATCTGCTGTTGTTGCTGGTAATCTGGATAACTACCATGCTGGGCTTGTTAAATGTCTATAAAGCCTGTCTGACAGCTATTGGCAGCAGCCTGTCGCCAACAGCCGGCTCCTTGATGACAATAGGCGCTCTGTCATTGTTATACACCATTGTCATGGCCATAAAACAAGCAGCTAAAAAGCAGCGCTCAGCACCACATTAAACAAGCGGCCGGTCAGGAAATTGGGAATAGCAAACTGGTTGTTGTTGACATCGGTAATCCAGGTATAGGCCACGGCATTACGGGTGTCCAGCAAATTGTTGATCTCCACCCCCAGGCGCAGGTATTTCAAAAAGCGCTCTTCTCTGAAATATAAATCTTTATAAAAACCGATATCCAGCCTGATATAGTCATCACCCTGGAAGGAATTACGCAAGGCCAGGTTGCCGGGCGGGCCTACCGGCAGACCACTGCCATATTGGAAGTTGAGCCGCACGCGCCAGGTAGAATCGGCCGGCAGATGGTCTTCAAATACAATAGCCAACTTAAACCGCTGGTCGGTCGGGCGCCTGACATAGCCGTTGTCTATACCCGCAATCATTTCTTTGGCGCTCATAATTCCCAGGCTAAACCACGATTCGGTGCCTTTGACAAACTCACCTCCCAGGCGCGCCTCGAAGCCGGCCACATAGCCGGTAGCCGTATAATCGGGGTAATATATTTGCCGTACATTATTGATAATGTAGGGTATCTGGTTCCATAAATACTTGTAGTAAGCCTCTGTTTGCAAAAGAAAGGGCCGCCCCCACCAGTATAGCTCGTAGCTGATGCCGGTATTTAGTTGCAGTGAGTTCTGCGGCTGCAGACCGGTCTTTGTTTCGCCATCGGGCTGGCGGTATTCCTTATAAAAAGGCTGCTGGCCATACAACCCCACTCCAAATGACCAGCGTAAGCGCGGCTGAGCCGGTGGCCGCCACTGTGCCAACAGGCGCGGACTGAGCAGCCAACCGCCATTCAAGGTATTGTAGTTGCCCCTTACTCCATACTGCCACTGCCAGGCGCCACGTTCGATAACATGCTGCAGGTAACCTTTGAGCAGATGAGCCTGTAAGCTATTGGTTGCCAATATACTGTTTTCTATCTGCACATAGCCGGCCGAATCGGTAAAGCTGTATTCATTCAGATTATCATCAAAAGCCTGCCAGGCATATGACAGCCCACCTTGCAGTTGTCCACCTTTCGTCATGTAGGTAAATTCACTGTTTACATCCGTAAGCAAGGCCGACAGGCGGTTGCGGGCATAGTTATACAAGCTGCCCACACCTCTTACGGCCACGCACTGGTTAAAGGTATCCGACCCAAGGTTTTTATCAACATCACACAGGCGGTAGCCGCCTTCTACGTCAATATTCTCCCCTTCAAAATAGTTGGCCAGCGAAACGGTAGTAAGCCAGGTAAAGCGCTCATTGGGCTGCCATTTATATTGTAAGGCACCCTGGTAGGTATGATAGTCCATTCGTTCACTGCCGTCAAAAGCTACTTCAAGGCGCAGCTCGCGGTTAAAGGTGCCGAAGCTGGTCTGGGCAAAATGCGGCACTACCCGGTAGGTGTTTTGGGCATAGGCAAACAAGGCCGACAGAGTACTGCGTGGCGAAAGCTGATAAGTAAAGAAAGTCTGCACATCGGTAAACAGCGGAGTATAATCGGCTTCGGTATTGAGGGTGTTAAATAAATAAGCCGACCTGCGGTGCCGCACTCCGGCCAGGAAAGTAAGGCGCTCACCCACCCTGCCCTCAATATGTGCTTTAGCGCCCAGCAGGCTTATCATGGCCGAGCCTGCCAGTTGCTGCGGCTGCCGGTAGGTAGCCGACAGCACCGAGGCCATTTTATCGTCATAACGTACCGGCCAGCCACCTGCCGAAAAATCGACATGCTCTACCAGATCGGTATTGATAAAACTCAGGCCCTCCTGCTGGCCGGAGCGCACCAGAAAAGGACGATAGACGGGGATATTATTGACCAGCACCAGATTTTCATCATAGCTGCCACCCCGTACCGAATAGGCCGATGACAGCTCATTATTGGCCGCAACCGAAGGCAAAGTGGCCAGAATATTGGTCACCTCGCCAAACAACACCGGGCTGAGCTGTAGTTGAGCCGCCTTTATGCGCACCGGGCTTACCGATTCCAATACCGGCCTATCTGCCTCGACCTCCATATCCGGCAAGAGGGTGGCCGATTCGGTCAGCACAAAGTGCAAGGTCTGATTGCCTTGAGCCCTGACAGTCAGTTTTTTGATCAAGGTTTTATACTGTACATGGGTAATATGCAGTGTATAGGTGCCGGGTCCTTTAAGCTGTAAAGCAAAATACCCCTGGTCATTTGTATTGGTAACCAGCGAATCGGGCAGTGCCAAAATATGCGCTCCTGCCACCGGCTTAGCGGATGTATCCGTAAGCTGACCGGCTATTCTTACCTGGGCATGCAGGCCGCTAAAGCCTATAACCAAGAGAAAGGTGACCAGGATACGAACCATACCGGTATTATACGGCTTTAAGAGCGGCAATGGTGGCTTCAGGATTTTCGGAACGGAACACAAAGCTACCGGCCACCAGGGCATCGGCTCCGGCATCAAGCAACGGCCGGGCATTATCAATATTAACACCACCATCCACCTCAATGATGGTATTGCTTCCGGCAGCGTTAATCATGGCACGCAACTTTTTTACCTTGGTATAGGTGCGTTCGATAAATTGCTGTCCGCCAAAGCCCGGATTTACCGACATAATCAGTACCAGATCAATATCCTGCAAGGTATCTTCCAGCAACTCCACATTGGTATGCGGATTGAGCGACACCCCGGCTTTACACCCCAGGGCCTTGATTTGTTGCAGGTTGCGATGCAAATGTGGGCAGGCCTCATAATGCACGGTAATAATCTCCGCCCCTGCCTTGGCAAATTCTTCTACATAACGCTCCGGCTTTATGATCATCAGGTGTACATCCAGCGGCTTTTGGGCATGGCGATGAATAGCCTTGCACACCGGTATGCCGAAAGAAATATTGGGCACAAACTCGCCATCCATCACATCTACGTGTATCCAGTCGGCTTCACTGCGATTAAGCATCTCCACTTCTTGCTGGATATTGGCAAAATCGGCCGCTAAAATTGACGGGGCGATTATCGGACTACGGTCACTCATAACTTAATTATCTTGAAACGTGCAAAATGCTGTTGGGAACGCAAGTTAACAATATAAATGCCGGGATACAATCCGCTTACCTCCAAAAGGGCCTCATTCTGACGCCAGCTAATTGTGATGGCATCATCTGCTATTTGCTTACCCTGTGTATCAAAAAGACGTATCGACACATCTTTATCAATGCCGGCATCATATATTTTCACTGTCAGGTAGTTATCCCCCACCGGATTGGGATAGGTAGCATACCAATCGGCAGTAGATGCTGCTTCCAGGTAGTTTCTCACCCTCATGTATGAGGGAATACCGTAGCCCATACTATTATCGGGCGCCTCAGCCTGGGAGGCCGTTATACGCAAGGCGGTCAGCAGTTCAGAGGCTGATTTATCGGGAAAAGCCTGCCACAGGCCTGTGGCCAGTCCGGCTACCAGCGGAGCAGCAAACGAAGTGCCGCTGGCTCCGACAATCGTACCGTTTTTATTTATCACATAGGTACCAGACCCCAGGGCCATCAAATCAGGCTTGATGCGGCCATCGGCAGTGGGGCCCTCAGCGCTGAAGGCAGAGGGCAGCAGGGTGGCATTTACACTGCCTATGGTCAGGCAGTCGCGCGCATCGGCCGGGAACAGTATCTTGCCCCAGGATGTTTGACCGGTATTACCGGCCGACACCACCACCACCATACCGCGCTCGGCCGCCAGTTGGGCCGCCCGGCTTACCACAGCCGTACTGCCATCCAGTTGCTGCGGAGTATAATCCATAGTGGGGTCGTCAAAAGTATTGTAGCCCAGCGATGACAACAGCACATCGGCACCGGCACTATCGGCCTTTTCGGCTGCCACCAGCCAGCGGTATTCTTCCAGGCGGTATTCGTAGCGCACATCTTCGGTTACAAACAGCAGCAGCCCGGCCTGCGGCACCACACCGGCAAAAGCCGGGTTAGCATTTTGCGCTACCAGCAACGACACCACCCTGGTGCCGTGATCGGAATACTGATACACGGTAGTATCACGGCCGATAAAATCATAGGCCAATGCTATCCCCTGACGACTGAAGAGGCTATCGAAGGCCGGAATAGCCGGCAGACCCTCAAAACCGGCATCCAGTACCGCCACCAGCATGCCTTCACCCTGGTAGCCATCAGCCCGCATAGCGGCTATGTCGAGCATGGCAAATTGTTGTAGGGTATCAGAGGGCGAAGTAGCCTCATCCTGCAGCACCTCCTTGCTCTCGGTTATTCGTCCGCCTACGCCAGCCGGAGCCACATACTCCACCTGCTGTACGTAAGGCAGCAGTTGCAGGGCCTGTACATCGGTGGTAGTAGCCTGCACCAATACGGCATTCAGCCAGCGGCTGTACTCGCGCACCCTCACACTGCCGGTAGCCGCCACCCCCTGCACATAAGCCGGGTTGGGTGGCAAATCGGCCTCGGTAACAGCTATCTGCTGGCGTTGCCGCCTGGCAATGGCGCGGGGCGATAAAAAAGCAGAGGGGTTGCTGACGGAATAAGGCGAGCCTTGCTTATCGGTAAAAAAAACCACATAATTGGCCTCCTGAGCCCTGGCGCCAAGGGTGAGCAAGCTGCCTGCCAGAATGAGCCAGAATTTAATCAGCCTGCCCAAACTCCAGTAGTTTTTGTTCTACCACCTGGCCTTCCAGAATAATACCCGGCTGGCTGCAGTCAACCGGACTGCAATATTGCTTATCCAAATCAATACGATGAATCAACCCTAAGCCTTTGCTGAAAATCTCGACATGATAATGGTCGGCCGTAATCTGATTGGGGTCTATTAAATCTTCCTTTACCAACTCAGCACTACTGGTATACAGCTGACCGTCAAGGTCATATTCCAGTCCGACATTACGCCAGTAAAATTCATCGTAATCAAGTCCGTTGAGGGCATTGCCGTCCCATTTGCGGTTGTCGGCCACCGGAAACGACAGCTTGACAAGCGGCCGGTTGTTCTCCACCACCACTGCCTGATAGGCATTCACCCGGGCCGTCCATACCGAATCGGCCTGCCAGCTATCAGTGGGTGTGGCGCGTACCGAGCGCAACAGGGTAAAAACCGTATCAGACCCAACCACAGTACGAGCGCTCACCTCTTCCTTTAACTGATAAGAAACCGTGTCGATGCTACCTCCCAGCCTGTAATAAATGGCCTCTACCTGATAAATACGGAACTGCCCTGCTGCCAGGGGGAAATAATCATACCCCAGGCGCTGTGGCTCAGGTGCCAACCGCGGCTGACATGCCAGTAGCCACATGCCCGTCAAGAGGGTAAGCAGGTGAAGTATTTTTTTTGCCATGTATATAAAACAAATATAGGCGCTGACGATGATATCATCTGCCGGAATAACGTTCTTTGCAGTAATATTCATATCAAACCAGATGGCAAAATGTTAAAAACCCGGGTAATCCTGACCGATGTAACCAACCTGAGCGATGCCCGCTATGCCGTGGGCATGGGTGTAGAATACATCGGCTTTAACCTTGATCCGCAACACCAAAATTATGTAACTGCCCAGGAGGCCAAAGCCATAAGCAGTTGGCTGGCTGGTGCCCGTACAGTAATAGAGATAGGTGACAATAGTCAGGCACCGGTGCAAGATTATAACCCCGATGTGGTGATAACCACCACTCACGACCTGCTGCAGCAATACGAACACACCGCCCTGCGCCTGCGGGCTGAAGAAATAAAGGCGGGCACGTTGCCACCAGCAGCGTTTTATATAGTTGAACTGCCCGTGGTATTTTGGCATGATGGCCGGCTTGCCGATCTGCAAGCCCTATGCCGGCAGCACCCGGTATTTATCGACAGCGATTTCAGCATCATAACGGTACAGTCCGTGCTCGACAAGCTGCAACCGGCCGGCATCGTGCTGCACGGCAGCCACGAAGACAAACCGGGGCTGAGCCGCTATGAAGGCATAGCTGAGGTGCTGGAAGCGCTGGAGGTGGACTAGTGTGGTAGTTATGCGGGAATGCGGGGAAGCGGGAAAGCGGGAAAGCGTGGATATGGGTTTTAGCTAAAAGCTGGAAAAATCTCATATCTTAAATCATCAATCTGCAGTCTGCATTTCTTAACCGCTAAGAATTGCTTTCTCGATACGCTCTTCTGTGGAACTCTGTGGCACAACCCACCATAAAAAGCCATAACAAAAAGGGGGAAAAGCGGGAAAGCGTAGATGCGGGGAAGCGGTTTATAAACGGAGTGAATAAAGTTGTTTTCTATTCTAAAAATTGAATCCATCGCCCTGCCCTTTAGGGCAGGGAGTAAATTGTCCAAAGAAAAATGGGCTTTAGCCCTATTATAAAGCTGATAATCTGATGCAAACAAAGTTACACAGCATCTTCATATGAATTTGTCATGAATAAACCAGGCTAATCATCTGGCTTAAAGAGGCAAGTCAACAACCCCGCTGGTGAGCGCACACGGTTCTTTGCCGGCCTGCAGCCATACGGCCGGCTCGCTGCCATTGCCCAGCAGAAGCCAGCGCTTGTCAGTGCGCTGCAGCAGCATGCCTTCCGGCAGGCCGATTACCGGCATTTCGGGGTTCATAGCCAAAAATTCGCGTAATCGCTGCTGGCGCGATTCACCGCCATGACCGGCAATAGTCTGGCTGGTATAGTGCGGGTTGATCTGAAAAGCAATCAAGTTCAGGGCTTCAAATGCAGCCGGCTCTGTAATAGGCATATCATTGGTAGTTTTGATGGTAGGGCAGGCCAGATTGGCCCCGGCACTCCAGCCAATATAGGGTGTGCCGGCCAGCACCTTTTGTCGAATAGCTGCCAGCAAATCTTCTTCCTGCAAGCGGCTCAGTAAAGCAAAAGTATTGCCACCCCCCACTATAATGGTCCCGGCATTCTTCAGGGCAGCATGCTTGTCGACTACCATATGC